>NZ_MSJQ01000425.1 GCF_014596515.1 Streptomyces sp. CBMA156 | reverse complement strand
GCCAGCCGCTCGCCGAGCAGCGCGAGCAGTTCGGCGCGGGCCCGCTCGCGGCCGTGGAACCAGCGCTCGTCCTCCGCCCGGAAGGACGCGAGCCCCGGGTACGGGCACTGGCCGCGGGTGGCCAGTGCCACCAGCTCGCCGCCGGCCCGCAGCGCCTGGTCGCAGGCCCGGGCGAAGTCCGCGGTGGCCGGCTTGTCGCCGTTCTCCACCTTGCTGATGTGGCTCTTGTCGTAGTGCACCCGCAGGGCCAGGCCGGACTGCGAGAGGCCCTGCGCCCGCCGCCGCTCGCGCAGCGCCGCCGCGAAGCCCTCCGCCGCCCGCGCCCCGGCCGCGCCGTGCCCGCTCCAGTCGTTCCCGGGCCTGCCGGGACCGCTCCCGCCGCTTCCGTCCCCGCTGTTGTGCCCGTCCCCGCCGGAGTGCCCGTCCCGTCCGGATCGCGGCGTGCCCTGCCCAGGCACCCGCCGCCGCTCGCCCTCCGCACTCACCCGCAGCCCCCGGTCCGATCGTGTCCCAACCGTTCAACGAGGCCGGGCCGCAGCGGTCACGGGAGGCCGGGCCGTTCCCCGCGAACGAGCGAAGCCGCAGGTCAGAGCCGTTGTCGAGGTGCCCGCACCGGGCGACAACAGGCAACCGCTACACCCCGGCCGCCCACCTGGCGAAGCTCTCACCAGGCCCCGGGACACACCGGCAGGACCGCCACCCCGGGGCGACGCTCCGTCACCACCCCCGCACCACCGCAGAGGAGAACCCCCCTCATGAAGCCCGACTCCCGTCCCAGGACCCGCACCGCGCTGCGGACGGCCGTCGTCACCGCCCTCGCCGCCCTCACCGTCCTCGCCGCCGCGCCGGCCGGACTCGTCCCGGCCGCGAGCGCCGACGCCGCCGGCGGCCCGCAGACCTACGCGGTGCACGGCTTCGACAGCTCCCACCACAGCCACGAGACCGAGGGCGGCGACCGGGCCTACGACTGGCCCGCGATCGTCCGCGGCGGCCGGTCCTTCGTCTACCTCAAGGCCACCGAAGGCCTCACCTTCGACGACGGCTGGTTCACCCGCGACCTCGCCGGCGCCCGCTCGGTGAACCTCCCGCACGGCGCCTACCACTACTTCAAGGCCGACAAGGAGGGCGCCGCCCAGGCCGACCACTTCCTCGCCGCGCTGCGCCGGGCCGGCCACACCGGCGGCAAGCCGGGCGAACTGCCGCCCGCCGTCGACGTGGAGGAGTGCCGCCACGACGGCCACCCGCTGCGGCTCGACCAGCTCAAGGCCTTCCTCCAGCGGGTCCGGCAGGCCACCGGCACCGCACCCGTCCTCTACACCCGCCGCGACATCGTCGACGACTGCCTCGGCGGCACCAGGGACCTCGCCGGTCACCGGGCCTGGCTCGCCCGCTACGGCACCACCGAACCCCGCCCGCTGCCCGGCGCCACCGGCTGGGACTTCTGGCAGCACAGCGAACAGGCCCGCATCCCCGGAACCGCCGGCCGCCCGATGGACGCCGACGTCTTCCACGGCGACCACGCCGCGCTGCGCCGCCTCGCCCACCTGGGCTGAGGGCCGCCCCCGGACCACTCCGTACCGCTCGTCACCGCGCCACCCGTCACCGCGCCACCTGTCACGACATCACCTGTCACGGCATCACCCCTCGGAAGGGAAACACCGTCATGAACCGCATCCGCCGCTGGAGCATCCCCGCCCTCGCCGCCACCGCGCTGCTCGGCTCGCTCACCCTCACCGCGCCCGCCCTCGCCGCCACCGCGCCGGCCGGCGACACCGCCGCCGTCGTCCGGGCGCAGGACCAGCGGGCCGCCGCCCCGAAGATCACCCGCGCCGAGGAGATCCGCCGCGCCCAGCGCTGGCTGACCGCCAACGGGGGCAAGCCCGTCCCGTACAGCCAGCACAAGAACTGGAAGGACGGCTACCGCCAGGACTGCTCCGGCTACGCCTCGATGGCGCTGGGCCTGCCCAAGTCGGGCCCGAACACCGTCGCGCTGAAGAACGACGGCTGGACCAAGCCCATCAAGATGTCCGAGCTGCGCCGCGGCGACCTGGTCATCAAGGCGAACAGCGGCGACCCGGACCACCGGCACGTCGTCATCTTCGACGGCTGGAACAGCGGCAAGGGCTCGTACCAGGCCTACGAGCAGGCCGGCCACGTCGGCACCCGGCACGCCTCGCACAGCTACGGCCTCAAGAGCGGTGACGGCTACCACGCCTACCGCCCGGTCAACCTGGCCGACTGACACGGAAACCCGGCCGGCGCGCGCCCGCTGACGCGCAACGGCCGACGGCCCGGCACGCTCCCCCGTGGCGTGCCGGGCCGTCGGCCTGGAACCGGATCACAGCGCTCCGCCGCGCGGTGTTCCTCGTGGAGGATGTCAGGACGCGGAGCGGCCGTGTTGGCGCCCAGTGGACAGTTCCTTGGCATTGCGTGCACGGTCCGTTCCCGCGTCCGTTCCGGGTCCAGGGCCGGTCCGTCGCGTCCGCTGTCCGTACGTCGGCTACCCGTACGCCGGCTACCCGTACGCCGGCCGTCCGTGTGCCGGCCCGCCCAGGGTCCGGCGGCGGTGCTCGCGGGGGGAGAGGCCGTACGCGGCCTTGAAGGCGCGGCTGAACTCGGAGGCGCGGGGCAGGCCGCAGCGGACGGCGACGGTCTGGACGGGCAGGGCGCGCAGCGCGGGGTCGGCCAGGTCGCGGTGGGCGCGCTCCAGCCGGTGGCGGCGGATGAAGGCGGCGACGGTCTCGCCGTCGGAGCGCCGGGTGAACAGGCGGTGCAGGTAGCTGACGGAGATGTGGTGGGTGGCGGCGATCACGGCGGGCGTCAGTTCGGGGTCGTGCAGGTTGCGTCCGATGAAGGCCCGGACGTTCTCGACCAGGGCCCGCTGCCGGCTGTCGTCGGGCACGGTGGCCTCGGCGTCCAGCTCCCGGGCGATCCAGGCGGACACCAGGTCGATCACGATGCCGCCCAGGCGGGGGGTCTCGACCGGGCCCAGGGCGGCGGCCTGGCGGTCGAGGCCGACGATGAAGTCCGTGAGCAGCGCGGAGGTGCCCTCCCGGGAGGAGAAGCCGCGGCCCAGCACTTCCTGCAGCCGGTGCGGCGGCAGCGGCAGCAGGGAGATCGGGAAGTCGATGCCGACGGCTTCGACGCGGCGCTCCGACGGGGCCTCGGCGCGGGAGCCGTAGGACCGCAGGTCGAACGAGTGGGAGCTGTCGAGCATGTGCAGCTTGCCGGGCTCCAGGATCACGGTGGGCTCGGTGCCGCGGCTGAGGGCGAAGCCGCCGCCGAGCAGCAGGGTGAGGTGGAACGTCTCCTGGTCCGAGCGCTGGACCCGGCGCGCGGTGCGATGGAAGCGGGTCGGCGGGAAGGAAGTCCGCAGCAGGGTCACCGGGCCGAGCTCCAGGCGCCGCATCTCCGCGCGGAAGTCGGCGGAGTGGTCGCTGGTCACCTCGCTGTCCCGGGAGCGGCCGATCAACTCCCGCCAGCACTCGAACCGTTCCTTCTCTGGTATGCCCTCACTGCTGAACACGTTCTCCGTGCTCGTGGCCACCGTGCGTCCTCCCCTTCCCGCTCTGCCTGGCCGGGCCCCCTTCCCGCACCAGGCGTCACCGAATCCTCGCCGTCGGTGACATCGAAACCTACTAGGTCGGGCCGGGTGTCCCGCGCCCGGGCCCGGGTGTGCGGGGCCGCCGTGCGGCGAGGGGGTCTTGGCAGGCCCCGGGGAATTAGTTGAAGATGCGATAACACGATCGCGTGCGTATCCCCGCGCGCCCGTCCGACGAGGAGTCATCCATGGCCGCACTCCGGAAGAAGAGCCTCACCGCCGCCGTCGCCACCGGGGCGGCCGTCCTGCTCGGGGCGGCCCTCGCCCAGCCCGCGGCGGCCGTCGAGTTCCCGCACGCGTCCGTCGCCTACTTCGCCGCCGGCGCGAACCTGACGGGTGCCCGGACCGTGGTGGACACCGCCGACACCGGCTGCCACAACATCCCGGCCGCCGCCTCCGCGGTCAACTACACCGCCGCCGACATCCGCGTCTACTACACCGCCGACTGCCGCACCGGCCTGCCGGGCAAGCCCAGCGACCTGGCGTTCGGGCTGGGCAGCCTGTCCTGGGCCAACTTCACCTACCCGGCGCTCAGTTACCAGGTCGTCCGGTAGGGCGCGGACCGCCCGTCCGGGCACGCGTGGGGCCCCGCACGGTGTCGTGCGGGGCCCCACGCGTGCCGCCGGCCCGAGTGAGGCCTTCCGTTGCCCCCGGGAAACACGGTGAACCGGGTGTCGATCACCGCCCGTTGGCATGGACGCAGGGGTCGAGAGGCCCCGCTCCCACCGCACGGCGGCGGGCGGGCCCGGGGCCGGTCCGCCGCGGTCAAGGACACCGTGCCGCGGACGGCCAGGAGCCGTGCCGCAGCGGAAAAGAGGGGAACCATGCGGAACACCGGAACGGTCAGGCGCGCCCTTTCGCTCGTCGGAGCCGCACTGGCACTGGCCTCGGTCACCGGGCTGGCGACCGCCACCAGCGCCTCCGCCGACGTCAACAGCGAGTGGAACTGCTCGCGCAACCCGAGCGGCTGGGACCACATGAACTGGGGCAGCTGTCTGCTGCCCGGCGACTCGCTCGTCTCCGGCAACGGCGACTACCGGCTGCTGTACCAGAACGACGGCAACCTCGTGCAGTACGACACCAACACCGGCTACCCGGTGTGGGCCAGCGGCACCAACAGCGGCGGCCCGGGCAAGGTGATCATGCAGTACGACGGCAACCTCGTCGTCTACGACACCTTCAAGAAGGCCAAGTGGTCCTCCGGCACCGCCCTCGGCTGCAACCCCAGTGCCAACTGGCTGCGCATGCAGAACGACGGCAACCTCGTCGTCTACCGCCCGCACGACAACGGCAGCGCCTGGACGCCGGTCTGGTCCTCGTACAACGGCCGCGTCGGCACCTGCTGACACCCGCCCGCCCGCCGTCGGCGGCCGCACCCGCGGCCGCCGGACGGTCGGTTCGTGTTCTGAGTGTTCTGTTCGTCCCGTCGAGCCGTTGCTCGACGGGGTGAAAGTGGTCGGGGTCCCCGGATTCCCGCACAGCGTCCGGAGTCGTGCGGGGACCCCACGCGTGCCGCCGGTCAGGAGGAGGACGAAAAGGCGCCGATGATGTTGGCGGCCCCGGCCAGCTGGTTGGCGATGACGTCGACGGCTGCGTGAGCGAGCCGTACCCATTCGTCATCGGCGAGAGCGGGCAGGCTGAGGAAGCCGAAGAGCGCCGGCAGGGTCCCGATGAACGCGCCGCCGATCGGGACCGGTCCTGTGATGTTCTTCTCGACGACCGCGTAGACGACCCAGGCCAGGCCGACGCCGCCGCTGAGGGTGACGACGATCGGGGCGAACCGGGTCCATGCGGACTGGTCGAACTTCGTGGCGAGGATGCCGGCCAGGTAGCCGACCCCGGTCATGGTCGCCCCGGCGACGATGCCCGCATCGAGGATCTTGTCCCAGTCCCAGGTGTCCTGGGACTGGCCCACCACGGTGAGGACCGTCGCACCCAGTCCTGCGAGACAGACGGAGTACGGCAGCCAGGAGGAGATCTCGCCCTGCTCCTGAGGGGCGGCGAAGTCGAGCCAGACCAGAGGGATGGCCTGCAGGATCGTGGCGAAGCCCGCCGTGGCGTAGCAGCCCTTCGCCAGGGCGATCGAGGTGGGGGCGACGGGGTCGGCTGGGTCCCCGACCAGGGACTCGGCCGGGGTGGGCTGCCCGTGGCCGGGGAGCTTGCCGCCGGGGAACAGCTTCGCCGCGGAGTCGCCGGTGGCGATCTTGTAGCCGATGGTGGCGGGGAAGGCGATGAGCAGCGCCACCACGCCGCCGAGGGTGAGCTTGTCGTCGTCGCCGTGGCCGGCGAGAGCGGCCATCCCGGCCCACAGGGCATTGAGCGGGCCCCAGTGCAGTTCCTTGGACGCGGCGCCGGCGAGCTGTCCGAGCCCGTCTTCCAGCAGGTCGAGGAAGCTGTCCACCAGTTTCCTGGCGAGGTCCATCAGGGTGAGCAGGAAATTCTTGAGGTCGTCGACGAGCTTCGCCAGCGCGGCGTCGGCCAGAGCTTCCGGGGGGTTCAGCAGGGATGCCAGCTGCTGGCTCAGGAGCACGGCCTCCTTGACGAAGGCCTCTTCGATGCTGGTGAGGACCGTGAGGAGGTCCGGTCCGGTCCCGCCGCTGCCCTCGGCGAGGGAGGTGGCGAGGGATCCGGTGGGGGAGCCCGCGTGGTGGACCTTCTCGGAGAACCAGCGGGCCTGGGGGTCGGACGTCGCCGTCGCGACCTTCGGGTTGGCGGCGCCGGATGCGGCCGTGGTGGCGCTGACGGTCGTGACGCCGTTGCCCGTCAGTTCGCTCTTGAACTTGTCCAGGACGTCGGCGAGTTCGGTCTTCTGCCGCTCCAGCCACTGGTCGGCGTTCTCTTTCAGGAGGGCGATCCCGCCGTTCAGGCTCTTCGTGGCCTGCTGGAAGGCCTGCTCCACGGCCATCTTGGTCTCCCAGATGTCCTTGAAGTGGAACAGTGCCTTGAGCCACTCGATGACCTTCTCGATGGCGGCGCCGATCGCGCGCAGCACGGAGACGATCGCGTGCGCCGCGGTCTCGATCCCCTTGATCACCAGGGAGGCGTCCTTGCCCAGTTCCTGGCCCAGCGCGGTCAGCTTCTGGCAGACCCAGTCGGCTCCCTTCTTGATCACCTCACCGACCTTGATCAGGCCGTTCTTGATGCCGTGCCACGCGTCCCCCACCAGATCCCCGATGTCTCCCCAGATGCTCCGGAACTGGGGGCCGCCGTCGAGGGTGCGGTAGAGGGGGGTCAGTTGCGGTGGGGTGGCGAGGCCGTGGGCGGCGACCTTGCCGACCAGTGCTGCGCACTGGGCGAGGTTGTCATCGGTGGCGTCGGGGCCGGCGATCTTGGCGGCGGCGAGGGCGTGGCCCGCCTGGTCGAAGGTGGGCAGGGGCCCGCGCGGGTCGGTCTCGCGCAGGGTGCCGCTGCCCTTGAGGTAGTTGAGGACCTTCGCGCCGGGCTTCACCTGCACCGTGACGCCGTCCGCCGTGAGGAGCAGTTCCGACGAGGCGAGGGTGTCCGCCCGCAGGGTCAGCGTCAGCCGTCCTTCGGCGTCGGTGATCAGCGGGGTGGGGTCCGCGGTGATGGTGTGCATGAGCGGCGGTCCCATGGCCCCCGGAACGGTCCAGAACACCTCGCAGTCCGCCGCGGCGTCGTGGGTGGCCAGGGTCACCGGATGCCGGGGCAGGGGAACGCCCTCCTCGGTGCGGACCAGTGCCTCGACGCGGTGGAAGTTCCCCTTGTACTGCTCCGGCTTCGACGTCGGCGGCAGGACGTGCACACCGCGCCAGCGGCCCGTCCGTCCGTCCCGGATGTCCAGGTTCAGCTGTCCGCCGTCGGGGGCCCAGGAGAACAGCGCGGTCTCGCCCAGGTACCCGCCCGTGGCGGCGATCCCGCCGATGTTCTTGTCGATGGGCAGCGGGGGGAGCCAGCCGTCCGTCCCGCCGCGGGCGCGGCGCACCACCCAGAGCCGGTGCTGGGCGTCGATGGCGTACAGGTCCCGGAAGAACTCGGGCTTCTGTGCGGTCCCCTCGCGGCTGAGGTAGGAGACGACACGGGTGAAGGTGACGTCCTGCGGCAGACCGGGGATGCCCGCCGGTACCAGTTTGCCGTTGGCATCGGCGGCACTGAACGTGCCGGTGGAGAAGGAACCGTCCGTGTTCAGGACCAGCGCCTTGACCTCGTGTCCGTTGTCGTCGCAGTACAGCTCCACGACCTGCCGTGCTTCCTTGCCGTCCTCAGGGAAGAACTCCCCGAGGTAATTGCCTCCGGGCTCCCGGCCCAGCCGCGTCCAGCCCGTCGTCACTCTGCCACTCTGTACGGCGGCACCGAACACGCAGTCGCGTGCCCCGTTGTCGGACGAGGAGCCGTAGGCCAGGCGGTCGTTCGGGAGGCTGTCGAGCTCTGTGCATTCCGACCAGTCGGGTGCTGTGAAGCAAGCGGAATCGGGGCTGTTGCGCACCCGCAGGTAGGCGAGCGGGTACTCCTCACCGTCGAAGGAGGTCTCCACCGACTCGTACGTGCGTGATCCCACCGGCAGGGCCTTCGCCCAGGTTCCGTCCTGCTGGAGGTACGACATGTACGCCTTCTCGTCCTCGGCGATCATCAGGCACCACACCTCGCCGCCCGGGTTGAAGGCCACCAGCTGGGCCGGTGGTGTGGGCGTACCGAAGTCCACGTCCGACACCCTCCAGCCGTGTGCGGCTTCGGGATCGCGGATCAGGTGGTGGACCTTGCGCACAGCGCCGACGGCGCTGATGACGAGGGCCTCCAGGCGGTATCCGTTCACCCACGCCTTGGTCTGGTGGTCCCAGACCTGTCCCTGGGACGGGTTGCGGAACACCGCGACCGGCTTGGGCGACGAGGCGTCCACCGGGATTCCCGTCGCGAACAGCACGTCTTCCATCAGTACGTCCGACACCGAGATCGGCATGCGCTCCTCCAGCCTTCGGGGGGACCCTGCGGGGCCCTGCCCGCCGCCCCGGGCGGGCGGCACCGAGGCGGAGGATCACCCGGGGCTCACCGCGGCAAACGGCATCCGTGCCGAGCCCGCCCGGGCGGCGCACGACACCGGGGGAGCCGTCGCCGGAGCGGGCCCCGGTCAGTCGCCGTCCGGGGCGCCCAGGGCGAGGGTGAAGCTGAAGCGGTCGCCGCGGTAGAGGGTGCGCACCTGCTCCAGCGGGCGCCCGGCGGCGTCCCGGCTGCGGCGGTGCAGCAGCAGCATCGGCAGCGCCGGCGGGGTGCCGATCAGCAGCGCCTCGCGCGGGGTGGCCAGCACCGTCTCGATCCGCTCGTCGGCGGCGCCCAGGCGCACCCCCTGCTCGCGCAGGTAGCCGTAGAAGGACCCCTCGGGGTCGAAGTCCCGCCCCAGCGCGGGCACCCGGGCGACCGGCACGTACGTGGACTCCAGCCCGACGCGCTCCTCGTCCGCGCGCAGCACCCGCTCCAGGTGCCACAACGGCTCGCCCTCGGCGACGTCCAGCAGCCGGGCCATCGCCGCGTCGGCGGGCAGCCGGTCCAGGGCGATCAGGGTACGGCCGGGGCGCAGGCCCTGGCGGGAGACGCCCTCGGTGTAGCTGCTCAGCGACAGCGGCTGCTCGATCTTCGGCCCCGCGACCACCGTGCCCCGGCCCTGCCGGCGCAGCCGGCCCTCCAGCAGCAGTTCGCGCAGCGCCTGGCGCACGGTGGCCCGGGCGACGCCGTGACGCTGCGCCAGATCGGCCTCGGTGGGCAGCCGGCCGCCCGGGCCGAGCTCGCCGATCAGCTCCTCCAGGCGGGCCTTGACCAGGTAGTACTTGGGCACCCGGCCGTGCTCGGGGACGCCGGCGCGGGCGGGTTCCGGGCCGGCCCTGGGGATGGGGTGGTTCACCGCGCCAGCCTATCGAGGACCGGTTCCGCGGTGCCGTGGGGTCGCCAGGACGTTCGGGGCCGGCGTCGATGATCACGGAAGCGTAACGGGTCTGGACTGAATTTCGGCGGTTGTTCATACAACCGTGGACTCGGCGAGGGGCCGCCCTCGCCCGCCCGGCCCATCCTCACTCCCGGTGCAACTGCACCGCGCCGACGATCAGTTGGGGAGTCCTCCGTTGCGTACCTCCCGCTCCACTCGCACCGCCGTCCTCGCCGCCGCCACGGTCGCCGCCACCGTGGCTGCGCTGACCCCGCTGTCCGCCGCCGCCTCGGCCGCCGTGCCCACCTTTGCCGCCGTGCCCGCCGCCTCTGCCGCGGACGGCCCGTACCGGAACCTGCCCAACGGCACCAAGCAGGCCAAGACCCTGGTCATCGGCGTCGACGGCACCCGCTACGACAAGCTGCTCACCGCCGACGCCCCCCACCTCAAGGCCCTGATGGCCGGCGGCATGACCGCCACCGGCAACCTCTACGCCAACCCGCTGGCCCCCACCCTCTCCGGCCCCGGCTGGTCGACCATCGCCACCGGCGTGTGGCCCGACAAGCACCAGGTCAAGGACAACGCCTTCACCGGCGCCCGCTTCGACCTCTACCCCGACTTCGCCACCCGCCTGGAGAACGCCGACCCCGGCAACTCCACCCTGGTGATCGGCTCCTGGAACCCCATCGCCGGCAACGTCTTCAACGGCCGCGCCGACCTGCGCCTCCAGGAGAGCGAGAACGACACCACCACCGCCGCCGACGCCGCCGACTACCTCGCCCACGGCAACCCCGACACCACCTTCCTGCACTTCGACCAGGTCGACGAGGCCGGCCACAGCCACGGCGGCGCCGGCGCCGACTACCTGGCCGCCCTCCACAGCGCCGACACCCTGGTCGGCCAGGTCCTCCAGGCCGTCAAGTCCCGCCCCACGTACGGCTCGGAGGACTGGCTGATCATCGTCACCACCGACCACGGCCACACCGACGCCGGCGGCCACGGCGGCAACAGCGCCAACGAGCGCCAGACCTTCCTGATCGCCGACGGCACCGGCTACACCCCCGGCTCCCGCCGCTACGACGTCAGGCCCGCCGACATCGCCCCCACCGTCCTCAAGCACGAGGGCGCCGCCATCGACCCCGCCTGGAAGCTCGACGGCCGCCCCATCGACGAGATCACCCCCGACGACTTCGACGCGCTGCGCCCGGGCCTGTCGGCCCGTGCCGACGAGAGCGGCATCCCGGCCGGGGTGAAGGGCTGGACCCACACCCCGCCGGCCGGCTGGAGCATCGACAACTCCCGGATGCCCGGCGGCGGCGTCACCGAGTGGCGCGGCTGGACCTTCGCCACCGACGAGTTCTGGACCGCCTCCCAGCTCGGCCAGTCCCGCGAGACCAACGTGCGCGCCCGCAACGTGTTCGCCGTCGCCGACTCCGACGAGTGGGACGACAAGGCGCACGGCGCGGGCCAGTTCGACTCCACCCTGGTCAGCCCCGCCTACCCGGTCTCCGGCAGGAGCCGCGGCGTGCTGTCCTTCGCGACCGACTACAAGATCGACGGGCCGCAGACCGGCGACCTCTCCGTGGTCTTCGACAACGGCGCCCCGCAGCTGGTGAAGTCCTACCGCGCCGACCTCAACACCGTCGAGAACCTCCCCGTCACCGTCCCGGCCGGCGCCGCCACCGCCCGCTTCCAGTTCCGCTACACCGGTACCAACAGCGCCTTCTGGACCGTCGACCAGGTCACCTTCACCACCTCCTGACCCGGACGCCGCCGGCGGGGGAGGGGCACCGGCCCCGTCCCCGCCGGCGGCTCCGTCGTCCCTCCGGGCCGGGGCTCACGCCGCCTGCCCGCCGCTCTCCTCGACATGGCGCCGGAAGTCGGCCAGGTCGTCGATCACCCGGCGGTCGACGAAGCCGAGCGCCTCGGCCACGTGCTCCCACAGCCCGTGCGGCTCGACCTCCAGCTGGAGCATCACCCGGGTGGTCCGGTCGTCCACGGGGTGGAAGGTGACCACACCCCGGTGCCGGGCCGGCCCGGGTCCGCTGTCCCACGCCACCCGCTCCCGCTCCACCAGCTCCGTGGTCACGGCCTCGAACTCCCGCGGCCCGGCGGCGGTCCGCACCACCCAACTGGTGCCGCACTCCGACCGGTCCACGCTGACCACCCCCCGCATGAAACCGGGGAACTCCTCGCACCTCACCCAGCTCCCGTAGACCGCGTCCAGCGGCGCCGCGACCTCGACGGACTCCTCGATCCGATGCATCGTTCCTCCTGACGTCTCCTCACCGGCTGCCCCCCAGGGGGACGGTGTTCCGTAGGACCCGGCTTCCCCGTGTGCGGCCCGGCATGCCCCCGGTGCGCCGCCGGACGCCGGCCGCGCACCCCGCTCGACCCCGCGTGGGCCGCGCTGACCCGCGCCGACGGCGTCGAGCACCGGACCGGCCTCGGCCGACACCGGCGCCCGCAACCCCGGCGTCCCCGTCGCCGTCATGCACCACATGGTCACCCTCGCGACCACCGATCCCGATCCCGATCCCGCTGCCGACTCCGACCCGGACCCGGGTCGGACTCCGCCGGCGCCCTGACCACGGCCCCGGACTCGTCATATTTCCCGGCATTCCCGGCATTGGAATGACGCCCGGCGCCCTCTCCCGTGCGTCGGCCCCGCGAACGCGCTCCCTGCCCTGAGGGTGCCGGTGTCGGGGCCGGCCGGGGTTCGCCGACGAGGGTGCGCAGCCGGAAGGGGCAGTGACGTGGACTATGGCCTGATGTCATTCGGATCGGCGCTCGGGGAGCCCGTCGCCGTCGAGGACGCGGTCTCCGAGTACACCGCGGACGTCGAGCGCATCCAGGCGTACGGCTACCGCACCATCCACCGCGCCCCGGACGGGGTCGGGCTCACCGACCTGGCCTTCGACGCCGCCCGGGCGGCCCTGGACGAGGCGGACACCGACCCCGCCGAACTGGACCTGGTGGTCCTCGCGATCACCGACATCCCCGAGTACCTGTACTGGGACGCGGCCGCGAGCCTCCAGGACCGGCTGGGCGCCCACCGCGCCGAGGCGGTCCTGGTCAGCCAGGGCTGCGTCAGCGGGATCACCTGCTTCGACCTGCTCGCCGGCCGCTTCGCCACCCACCCCGACTACCAGCGGGCGCTGGTGGTCGGGGCGAACCGGACCTGCGACGCGTACTGGAACCGGATGTACACCAACTCGCTGCTGTTCTCCGACGGCGCCGGCGCGGCCGTGGCCGGACGCGACCACCCCGAACTGCGCTGGCGGGCAGGCGAGGTGATCAGTGACGGCCGCTACGCCGACCTGTTCCGGATGGACCAGGGCGGCGCGGCCGCCCCCTTCCAGGGCGGCCAGGTGCCCCCGCCGGCCCGCGACGCCTGGGACCTGATGGAGTTCTTCGACTACGACACGGAGCGCTTCCAGGAGTTCATCGGCCTGATGGGCGACCGGGTGCAGGAGGTGACGGCCCGGGCCTGCAAGCGGATCGGCGTCTCCGTGTCGGACCTGGCCAGGGTGGTGCTGCTCAACGACAACCTCTCCACCCTGACCAAGCTGGCCGACCTGCTCGGCGTCCCGCCGGAGCGCACCAACCTCGACATCTCCCTGGAACGGGGCCACTTCGGGGCCGCCGACCACATCCTCAACCTCCAGCACCACCGCGCGGCCGGGCACCTCGCCCAGGGCGACCTGATCGCCCTGACCGGCATGGGACGCGGCATGCACTGGGCCTGCGCGCTGCTGGAGTGCTGACCGGTACCCCCGGCCGCAGGAGGCACTGAACGACCCCCCGCCGCCGTACGGCCGGGCGCCGGGCGTTGTCAGTGCCGTCCGCCATGATTCCCACATGATCGACACCGCCGCCCCGCTGGCCTCCCCGTCCGAGTACGCCGACGCCGACGCCGTCGCCACCGCCGTCCAAGCCGCCGCCGCGTACTACGCCGACGGTGCCACCCCGCTCGGGGACACGGAGGGGTAGTCCCACAGTTGGTGGGGCCTCCTTCACACCTCGAGGAGATCCACGGCCGATATCAGATGGCGGCGAACGACTTTGACGGCCCCGGGGTCCTTGGCGGGGTCGTTGATCCATCGGTGTGCTTGTTCAAGGAACCATTCGATCGCCCAGACCCGGTGCCATCCCAGCGCCCACGCCTCCGGGGGCAGCCCGCCGCGGCGGGCGAGCGCGTCGCGTGGCCCTCCTGCGGCGATGTAGGCGTCGATGAGTCCGCGCAGGCGTGCCGGGTCCGGGGGCTGCCTGAGAGTGAGGCCCTGCCAGGAGGCGAGGTCGAGGAGGCCCGGTCCGGTGAAGGAGTGGGCGAAGTCCAGCAGGTGCCAGCCCCGGGGGCCGATGTGCAGGCTGGACGGGTGGTATTCGGAGTGCACCCAGCCGAAGGGAGCGGTCAGTGCGCCGACTGCCTTCTTCTTCGCGGAGTGCGCGAGGGCGTACAGGGTGCTGGTGAGGTCTTCGGTCCCTTCCGTCCAGCGGTCGGCGGCTCGCAGTCGTTGCAGGTGGCCCAGGGCTTTGCCGGGCAGGGCTGCCAAGGCGTTCTGATCCAGTGTTGGCAGTGACGGCGGTGGGGCGGCTGCGTGAAGGAGCGCGGCGGCTGTGGTGACTTCGCTGTCGGTGGCTTCGCGCTGCGGGTCGCCGAGGTCTTCGAGCACCATCACGAGCAGGCCGCCTCGCTGGGCTGAGCCGAGCACCTGAGGCACCGGGACGCCGGCCTGTGCGGCGGTCCGCAGTATCTGGTCCTCCTGGGTGAACGGCTCGCGCGCGTACTTCAGGACGGCGGTGGTGCCGTCGGGGTAGGTCAGCCGTTCGACTCCTGACATGGACCAGACCCGCAGCGGAAGCCGGGTCGGCGCCCGGTGGCCGGTGGCGTCGGTGATCTCGTCCAGGAGGCCGCTGATCAGGGCCGGGTCCATGGGTGGGTCGGTCACTTCCCGGCCGGCGAGTGGTCGCGTCGGTGGTCGCGCCAGGCGAGAGCGGAGGCGGCCATGGACCGTGTCCACGCTGCCGCCGACGCCTGGGCGTGGACCTCCTGCCAGTAGCGGGCGCTGGCCTCGGCGAAGGCGAGAAGGACCTTGGGGTCCGCGGCTTCGAACGCCGGCAGCCGGCCGGCCCACTGCTCGGCTTGCCGAGGGGTGTGTCCGGCGTCGATCAGACGCACGGCCCAGACGGCCGGGTCGCCCCAGCCTGGGCCCCGGGTGGGCCAGGCCCAGTCGATGAGGTGGGCGGCGTGGTCGACCAGGACGTTGTGCGGGGCCATGTCGGTGTGCAGGAGCGCGTCCCCGTCGAACAGCTCCGGGGTGTCGCCGTAGGGCGCGTACCGCTTGGAGAAGCTCAGCAGCGGGATGTCCGGGCAGGGCGTGCGGGCGAGTTCCGTCAGCGCGTCGACGACCAGGGGCAGGTCGGGGCTGCCCGGTGAGAAGTCGGCGAGGTGGCCCTCGATCGCCTCGAAGCCGAGCAGGTCCCAGCCCCCGGCCTGCAGATGCCACAGCAGCCGGGGGGATGACTTGGGCAGGTGCGGGTTGACGGCGGCTTCGCGCAGCTGCGTCTTGACCTGGCGGTTGTCGACGGGGATGCCCTTGATGAACACCGCGCCGGAGGCGGTCATGGCCTTCACGGCGACGCCGGAGTTCGCTCCGCTGGACGCGTCGGCGGTGGTCAGGAAGGGGCCGGTGCGCTCCTGGACGGCCGCGCGGGAGGCAGGCGGGAGGTGGTGCCAGGCGAGGCGGTTCATCGACACTGCTGGACTCCAGAGGGGCGGTGGGTGGTGCCCCGACCTGGGCCGGGGCGCCACCGGACGAGCTAGTACGGCTGGGAATCACTCGACGAGCAGGAGCACATGACGACCTCCAGGACGTCGTCCAGGTCGCCGACGAACACGACCTCCTCGTCCTCAAGGGGTCGCTCGGTGAGCGTAAGTGCTACGGGTACCGGCATTGGGTTTACCTCCCTCCGTGCTGGCAGTAGGTGTTGAGCGGGGCCTTCGCCTCCTGGTAGAGCTTGGCCAGCGGTCGGCAGGTGAAGCAGGTGCCGGAGAGCGCGCAGCCGGAGCATCCACCGGTGCGAAGCTGGAGGGAGTCGGCGACGGCGCCCAGTTGGCGCAGGCCGTCGACGCCGTCGGTGATCAGGTCGAACCGGGGGTCGCGGCCGACCTTGCAGATCGATGCCTTCCCCCAGGGGTCGGCGTGGAAGAAGGTGAGCCCGGCGTTGCAGCCCTGGAACGGCTTGCGCGGCATGACGTAGTCGGCGGCCTGGGTGCCCATCCGCTCGCCGCCGCCCTCGATGGTCGGGCTCATTGTGGTGAACACGTGGTGAGGGAAGCCGTACCGGTCGGCCAGCGCCTGCATCCGGGGGATCTCTCCCGCGTTGCGCTCGGAGACCACGATGTTCAGCTTCAGGGGCAGGCCCGCGTCCCGGGAGGCTTCCAGACCCTTGATGAACCGGTCGAAGGCGCCCCGGTTGCGGGTCATGCCGTCGTAGGAGGCGGCGGTGGCGCCGTAGACGCTGACCGCGATCAGGTAGGGGCGGTGGCGGGCGAAGAGCTCCTGGATGCGCGGCTTGGACAGCTGGCTGCCGTTGCTGGCGATCGAGACCATCAGCCCCAGCTCGTTCGCGTACTGGTAGGCGGCCGGGAAGTCGCGGTCGATCAGGGGCTCGCCGCCGGTGATCTGGAACCACAGGGCGCCGGAGTGCCGGACGACGTTCAACATCTTGACCTTGTCCTCCCAGGCCAGGCCCTCGAAGTTCTTCAGGCCCAGGTAGCAGTGCTCGCAGTCGTAGTCGCAGCCCTTGTTGATCTCCCACGACGCACGGCCGTAGCCGAGCGCGGCGGGCTGCCGGACCAGGACCGTCCCGTGGAGCCGCCGCCCGTCCAGGACCATGCCCCAGGCGTTGCGGGCCGCCTCCGTGAGCCATCCGGGCACCATGGCCTGCGGCGGCGCGTCCAGGAGCTCCCGGTACCGGCCCGCGCCGATCCGCAGGCCCTCGCGCCGGCCGGGCCGGACGGCCACATAGCCGTCCAGGAACGGAGAAGCGATCAAGTCGTGCATGGACACTCCCTTGGACGGCGGGCGGGATGGCGGGGTCGCGCAGTGGAACGGGTGTGCGGGGACAGCAGCCCCAACCCAGCGGGGCAGTATCGGCTCGGCCGAGCGTCGGACGGGTCTATGGCCTTCTCCTCGGCGGACGCGACTGGGGCAGCCGGGCGGCCGTGGCCGCAGCGTGTGCTCGGTGGTGCCGAGGTGCCGGCCGGTCATGACGCACCCCGCGGTTCCGCATGCACCGTCTAGGAGACAGCCGGTCTTGGAGGCGTTGCCCACGATCTCGGACGCGATCAGCTGGGCGTCGTCGATCAGGTCGCCCAGCTCCCACTCGGCCGGCTTGTCGCGGACCAGGCGGCGGGCCGCCGAGGCCGACTCGGGCCGGTAGGGCAGGTGAGCGATGGACGGCTTCTCGATCGTGGGCACCGGGACGGTCGCCGTGCTCACGAGGCCGGGCGCATTCGGGGGTCGGCGGCCGGGGAGAAGTCGGCCCAGCCGGCCGCCGCGGTGGCCAGGGCCCTCCGCCGTAGGCGGTCACCGGCGGATCTGCGCGGTCCGGACGGCGCCGGGCGGCGGGTAGCGGCGATCACGGGCTCCAGAAGGATCAGCGGTGTGGTGGAGGCCGGTCCGGACCGCGCGTGGGCCCGGACCGGGCTCATACCCCGGCTTCACGTCGCGGGGCCTGAACACCACGATGCCGCTGATGTAAGGCCGTGAATTTCACCGGAAGTGAAAGATCGTCAGATGCCCGTTCGTGTGATCCAGGTTGACAGCCGCACACTCCGGCGGCTAGCGGAGCGTGACAGGGCGATCACAGTCTCGCGGGCGAGCGGGTGCCGGGAGACCTGCTCGGGCGCCACCGCGTACGCGGTATCCAGCTGGTCGAGCGCGGCTTCGGGCCTGGCCATCCACCGGTAGGCGCGGGCCAGATCGATGTGGTGGTGACCGATCCTGGTCGGTGCCCACCCGGCCGGGAACCGCAGGCCCTTCGCGGCGTCCACCGCCTCGTCGTGCTCGCCGGCCTCCACCAGCGTCATTACCCTGTGGACCTGAACGTTGGTGGGCCCGAAGTGCAGCGACAGGTCCGGCCGTTCACCGGTCTTGGCGGCGACCTTCCGGGCCGCGTCCAGGTGATGCTTCATCGCATCGGTCTGCCGGGCGCGGGCGGCGACCACGGCGGAGCCGAGGTGGAGCTGCCCTGCGGTGACAAGCGCGCTCGGCGTCTTGGCGTCGGTCCCGTCCAGGTGGCCGCGGCCGGACTCCTGGAGACGCCGGCATGCCGCCAGGTCGCCGACGCGCAGGTAGGCGGTGACCCGCAGGTACTCGCGGGCGGCCCGCAGAGCGGGAGCACGGTCACCGGCCCGCTGGGCGGCCCAGTCCATCCTGGCCAGGGCCGTCGCGGACAGGTCGTTCAGGCCGATCGCGATCCCGACCGAATGCTCGCACCGGTATGCCTCCGCCAGCAGGCCCCATGCCTGCCGCTGCTGTTCTCCAGTGAACTCGTGTGCTGCCGTGTGCAGTTCGACCAGCAGCCCCGGCAGCATTGCCACCATCGGCTTGTACTTCGCTGCCTGGGCCAGCGCGTTCACCTGCCGTACCGCCGCCCGAAGAGCCGGCAGGGCCCGCGGGCGCACGGCCTCCTGCGGCGGCAGGTCGTACAGGTCGAGCGTGGTGCGGATCGGCCCCATCAACGGGACCAGCGGGTCATCGGCCATGCCGTCACCGTACGAGGGCGGCTGCAGGTCGCCCGGCTCAACTCCCAAGGCCCGGGCGACCGCTGCCACGAACTCCGGCGTCGCCGGCTTGTGCCCCGACACCACCTTCGTGAGCAGGCTGTACGAGACATGAGCGCGATCGGCGAGCTGCCGATGACTCAAACCCCTCACATCCTCGTAGGCCGCGATCCGCTGGCCGATGCCGATTCCGTCCGGAGGTGCCATGCTGGTCCCCATCCCGTGCACGCCTTGAACCCGTGTGCACGGGACCGTACCCCTGAAGCCGCCCGTCCACAGATCGTTTCGGCACCGGCCCCTCCCGCACCGAACCGGACGCGGCCCTCGCCGCCGTTGCCCCCGAGGGCACGCCCCCGGGCACCTGGCTCGCCCTCGCCGACGGGCGCGTCCTCGGCACCGGCCCCACCCCCGGCCGGGCCCGCCGCGACGCCCGCCGCAACGGCGCCGGCACCCCACCAGCGCCCGGCTGCACTGACCCCCGCCGCCGTACGGCCGGGCGCCGGGCGTTGTCAGTGCCGTCCGCCATGATTCCCACATGATCGACACCGCCGCCCCGCTGGCCTCCCCGTCCGAGTACGCCGACGCCGTCGCCACCGCCGTCCAGGCCGCCGCCGCGTACTACGCCGACGGTGCCACCCCGCTCGGGGACGACGAGTACGACGCCCTGCTCAAGGCCGTCGCCGCCTACGAGGACGCGCACCCCGACCAGGTGCTCCCGGACTCGCCGACCGGCAAGGTGGCCGGCGGCGCCGCCCTCGGCGACGTCCCGCACAGCGTGCCGATGCTCTCGCTGGACAACGTCTTCTCCGCCGAGGAGCTGGAGACCTGGGCCGCCGGGCTGGAGCGCCGCCTGGGCCGGCCCGTCACCGCCTGGTGCGTGGAGCCCAAGCTCGACGGCCTCGCCGTCGCCGCCCGCTACCGCGCCGGGCGCCTGCACCAGCTGATCACCCGCGGCGACGGCCTCGCCGGCGAGGACATCACCCACACCGCCGACGCCGTCCTCGGCCTGCCCGCCGAACTCGCCGAGCCGCTCGACCTCGAACTGCGCGGCGAAGTCCTGCTCACCCAGGACCAGTTCGACCACGCCAACCGGATACGCGCCGACCACGGCGCCACCCCCTTCGCCAACCCGCGCAACGGCGCCGCCGGCACCCTGCGGGCCAAGGACCGCCCCTACCGGATCGAACTGACCTTCTTCGCCTACGACGCCGTCGGCCCCGACGACCTCGCCCACAGCGCCCTCCTGGACCGCCTCGCCGCCCTCGGCGCCAACACCGCCGCCACCACCGCGGCCCGCCCGCGGCCCTGCGAGGGCGTCCAGGAGGTCCAGCAGCGGATCGACGAGATCGCCGCGCTGCGCGCCGAACTCCCCTTCGGCATCGACGGCGTGGTGGTCAAGGCCGACCTGGCCGCCGACCGCGCCGAGGCCGGCTCCGGCTCCCGGGCGCCGCGCTGGGCGGTGGCCCGCAAACTGGCCGCCCAGCACAAGGTCACCCGGCTGCTCGGGGTGGAGTGGAACGTCGGCCGCACCGGGATCATCGCCCCGCGCGCCGTCCTGGAACCGGTCGTGATCGACGGCGTCACCGTCACCTTCGCGACCCTGCACAACCCCGCCGACATCGAACGGCGCGGCCTGATGATCGGCGACCAGGTCTTCGTCTACCGCGCGGGCGACGTGATCCCCCGGGTGGAGGCCCCGGTGCTCGACGCCCGCACCGGCGCCGAGCAGCCGATCGCCTTCCCCGAGGCCTGCCCGCGCTGCGGCGACGCCGTCGACAGCAGCGAACAGCGCTGGCGCTGCGTGCGCGGCCGCAACTGCCAGGCCGTCGCCTCCGTCCTCTACGCGGCCGGCCGCGACCAGCTCGACATCGAGGGCCTCGGCGGCACCCGCGCCGTCCAGCTCGTCGAAGCCGGCCTGGTCGCCGACCTCGCCGACCTGTTCACCCTCACCCGCGACCAGCTGCTCACCCTGGAGCGGATGGGGGAGACCAGCGCCGACAACCTGATCGCCGCTCTCGCCACCGCCCGCACCCAGCCGCTCAACCGGGTCTTCTGCGCCCTCGGCATCCGCGGCACCGGGCGCACCATGTCCCGGCGGATCGTCGCGCACTTCGGCAGCATGGCGGCGATCCGGGCCGCCGACGCCGAGACGCTGGCCGGGGTTGACGGGATCGGCACCGAGAAGGCCCGCGTCGTCGCCGCCGAACTCGCCGACCTCGCCCCGCTGCTGGACCGCCTCGCCGACCTCGGCGTGGGCACCGCCGTCACCGTTCCCACCGCCCCCGCCGCGGTGGCGGGGGAGAGCGGCACCGAGGGCGGCACCGAGGGCGGCGAGGGCGAGGGCGCCGAGAGCGACGGGGGACCGCTGGCCGGCGAGGCCGTCGTGGTCACCGGCAGCATGACCGGCGCGCTCGCCGACCTCTCCCGCAACCAGATGAACGAACTGATCGAACAGGCCGGGGGCAAGGCCTCCTCCTCCGTCTCCAAGCGCACCACCCTCCTGGTCGCGGGCGAGAAGGCCGGCTCCAAGCGGGCCAAGGCCGAGGAACTCGGCATCCGCATCCTCACCCCCGAGGAGTTCGCCGCCCTGGTGGCCGCCCACCTCCCGGCCTGACGCGGCGGCAGGGGCCGCAGGGGCCGGGCACCTCCGAGGGAACTGGGATACCGGGGCGCCCGGAGCATCGGCAAGGATGCGTAGGCACTCCGAACGCACCCCTGCACGGGGCGTGCCCGCGTCCGTCGCCGCGCGCACGTCCCGGCCCGCGAGGGTCCGGCCCGGGGGCCGGACCCTCGTGTTCACGCCTCCGCCCGTCCTCCTCCGGCCTGGCCGGCGTGCTCCGCGAGCCGGAACACCGCGACCTCCCAGCCGAATCCGGCCACCAGCCGGTCCGCCGGGGCCGCGGCCAGCGCGCCGACCGGCAGCGGCAGCACCAGGTCGGGGCCGACCCGGGCGAGCGTGCCCAGGTCCCAGGTCCGTACGGTGCCGTCGGCGCCGCCGGTGACGAGCACCGGGCGGCCCGCGATCCGTGCGACGGTCATCGCGGTGAGGCCGTCGTCGGCGGCGTGCAGGGGCGGGCCGACCGGGGTGCGGGTGAGCAGGTCCCAGACGTGCACCAGGCCGTCGTCGATGCCCACCGCCAGGACCGGGCGGCCGTCGACCACCGCCGCCGCCACCGCCTCGACGACCGGCCCCTCGTCGTCGTCCTCGTCCTCTTCGTCCTCTTCGTCGATGTCGCCGGTGTCCTCGGCGTCCTCGGTGTCCTCGTCCGCCGGCTCCCGCTCCCGTGGCGGGGCGTCGGCCGGGGCCGGGAGCGGGATCGGGATCGGCTCGCCGACCGGCGCACCGGTGGCCGGCTCCCACAACCGCACCGTCTCCCCGTCCGCCGTCACGGCGAGCGGCCGGCCGTCGACCACCACGGTGGTCACGGCGGTCACGGCGGACCCGTGGCCGGCCAGGGGCCCGTGGAGGTCCTCCCCGGTGGCGAGGTCCCAGACCCGGACGAGGCCGCCCGTGCCCCCGGTCACGGCGAGCGGACGCCCGTCGGCCACCACGGTGGCCA
>NZ_MSJQ01000424.1 GCF_014596515.1 Streptomyces sp. CBMA156 | reverse complement strand
GGTGAGCGGTGCGGGGCGCGACATCAGGGGCAGTCCGCCGGCGACGGCGAGTTCCACCAGCGCGGTGCCGTCGGGCAGGAGGGCGTACCGCCCGGTGACCGGCCGCCCGTCGGGACCGGTGCAGCCGGGGACGTCGTGCTCGGTGGTGCCGGGCAGGGCGGCCGCGACGGCGGCGATGGTGCCCTCGCCGCCGTCGGCCATCGGACGCTCGATCAGCTCGTCGTCCGGCCGCACCGAGCGCCAGCCGTCGGCCAGCGCCCGGGCGGCGTCCGTCGCCGTGACCGTCCCCTTGAAGGAGTCCGGCGCGAGGACGACCCTCATGCGCTCTCCACGTGGGCCCGGTGGCGCTCGACCACCGTCGCGAGGGTCCGCGCCCCGGGGGCGTCCCAGATCTCCTGGTTGAAGATCTCGGTCTCGATCCAGCCGGTGTAGCCGGCGGCCGTGACCATCTCCGTCAGCGCCCCGAAGTCGATGCACCCGTCGCCCACGTGGCCCCGGCCGAGCAGGACGTCGGCGGGCAGCGGCAGCGTCCAGTCGCAGACCTGGTAGGAGGCGATCCGGGCGCCCGCGCGGGCGATCTGCGCGGCGAGGTCCGGATCCCACCACACGTGGTAGCTGTCGACGACGACGCCGACCTGCCCGACGGGGTGGGGCTCGGCCAGGTCGAGGGCCTGGCCGAGGGTGGAGACCACGGCCCGGTCGGCGCAGAACATCGGGTGCAGCGGTTCGATCGCCAGCCGCACGCCCAGGTCACCGGCGTACGGGGCGAGTTCGGCCAGCCGGTCGGCGACCCGCTCCCGCGCCCCGGCCAGGTCGCGGCTGCCCTCGGGGACGCCGCCGACGACCATCACCAGGGTGTCGGTGCCCAGTTCGGCCGCGTCCTCCAGCGCGCGGAGGTTGTCGGCGAGCGCCGCCCGGTGGGCGTCCGGGCCCTCGGCGGTGAGGAATCCGCCCCGGCACAGGCTGCTGACGGCCAGTCCCGCCTCGCGGACCAGTTTGGCCGCGACTCCGACTCCGACCTCCTCGACCTTGTCGCGCCAGAGCCCGATCGCGGGAACGCCGGCCTCCGCGCAGCCGCGCACCGCCTCCGGCAGGCTCCAGCCCTTGGTGGTGATCTGGTTCAGCGAGATCCGGTTCACGCCTCCACCCCCGCCACCGCGAGGAACTGCCGCATCCGGTGCGCCGCCAGCTCCGGGTCCGGCAGCACCCCGGCGGCGTCCGCCAGCCGGAACAGCTCCACCAGGTGGACCACGGAACGGCCGCTCTGCGCCCCGCCGACCATGGTGAAGTGGCTCTGGTGGCCGGCCAGCCAGGCGAGGAAGACGACGCCTGTCTTGTAGTGGTACGTCGGCGCCGCGAACAGGTGACGGGCCAGCGGGAGGGTGGGGGCGAGCAGCGCGTCGTACCGGTCGGTGTCCCCGGCGTCCAGGGCGTGCAGCGCGGCGGCGGCGCGGGTGGCGATCGGGTCGAAGACGCCCAGCAGCGCGTGGCTGTGGCCGAGTTCGTCGCCGCGGATGAGCTCCGGGTAGTTGAAGTCGTCGCCGGTGTAGAGCCGGACGCCCTCGGGCAGGGCACGGCGCAGGGCGACCTCCCGGTCGGCGTCGAGCAGCGAGACCTTGATGCCGTCGATGCCGGCGCGGTGCTCCCGGATCAGCGCGAGCACCGTCGCGGTGGCCGCGTCCAGGTCGGCGGAGCCCCAGTAGCCGGACAGCGCCGGGTCGAACATCTCGCCGAGCCAGTGCAGGACCACCGGCCGGCCGGCCTGGGCGATCAGCCGGCCGTAGACCCGGAGGTAGTCCTCGGGCCCGCGGGCCTGCGCGGCGAGTGCGCGGCTGGCCATCAGGACGGGCTGCGCACCGGCCTCCTCGACCACCGCGAGCTGCTCCTCGTAGGCGGCCGTGATCCCGGCGAGGTCCGTGGCCGGGCCGGTGAGCTGGTCCGTGCCGACGCCGCAGGCGAGGAGGCCGCCGACGGCGCGGGCCTCCGCGCCGGAGCGGACGATCAGTTCCCGGGTGGCGGCCCAGTCCAGGCCCATGCCGCGCTGGGCGGTGTCCATGGCGTCGGCGACGCCGAGGCCGAGGGACCACAGGTGGCGGCGGAAGGCGAGGGTGGCGTCCCAGTCGACGGCCGCCGGGGCGCCGGGGGCGTTGCCGCCGAGCGGGTCGGCGACGACGTGCGCGGCGGCGAAGGCCGTGCGGCTCCTGGGCGGGTGCGCCGGGATCTCCAGCGGCTCGGGGGTGGCCAGCCGGTGCCGGCCGTGGCCGGGAAGGTTCAGCTCGGTCATCGGATCTCCAGCTCGGGGACGTCCAGGCGGCGGCCCTCGCGGGCGGAGCGCAGGCCGAGTTCGGCCAGCTGGACGCCCTTGGCGCCCTCCAGCAGGTCCCAGGTGTACGGGGAGCCGGTGACGACGTGTCGCAGGAAGAGCTCCCACTGCGCCCTGAAGCCGTTGTCGAACTCGCCGTTGTCCGGGACCTGCTGCCACTGCTCGCGGAACCGCTCGGTGGCCGGCAGGTCCGGGTTCCACACCGGCTTCGGGGTGGTGGCCCGGTGCTGGATCCGGCAGTTGCGCAGCCCGGCGACCGCGCTGCCCTCGGTGCCGTCGACCTGGAACTCCACCAGCTCGTCCCGGTCGACCCGGACGGCCCAGGAGGAGTTGATCTGGGCGGTGATCCCGCCCTCCAGCTCGAAGACGCCGTAGGCGGCGTCGTCGGCGGTCGCCGGGTAACCGCGGCCCTGCTCGTCGACCCGCTCGGGGATGTGGGTGGCGCTGTGCGCGTACACCGAACGGACGGGCGCGATGATCTGGTCCAGCACGTACCGCCAGTGCGGGAACATGTCCAGGATCATGCCGCCGCCGTCCTGGGCGCGGTAGTTCCAGGAGGGGCGCTGCGCGTCCTGCCAGTCGCCCTCGAACACCCAGTAGCCGAACTCGCCGCGCACCGACAGGATGCGGCCGAAGAAGCCGCCGTCCACCAGCCGCTTGAGCTTGAGCAGGCCGGGCAGGAAGAGCTTGTCCTGCACCGCGCCGTTGCACACCCCGGCCTCGCGGGCCAGCCGGGCCAGTTCGAGTGCGGCGTCCAGGGACTCGGCGGTGGGCTTCTCGGTGTAGACGTGCTTGCCGGCCGCGATGGCGGTGCGCAGGGCCTGCTCGCGGGCCGGGGTGACCTGGGCGTCGAAGTAGATCTCGGCGAGCGGGTGGGCCAGCGCCTCGTCCAGCGAGGTCGTCCAGTGGGTCAGCCCGTGGCGGTCCGCCAGGTCCTGGAGCTTGCGGGCGTCGCGGCCGACCAGGATCGGCTCGGGCCACAGGGTGTCGCCGCCCTCCAGGGGGAGTCCGCCCTGCTCGCGGATGGCCAGGATCGAGCGCACCAGGTGCTGGCGGTAGCCCATCCGGCCGGTGACGCCGTTCATCACGACGCCGATCACTCTCTGAGTCATGCGTGGTCCTCCGGGTCCGGTGCAGTCAGTGGGAAAGCAGTGGGAAAGCGCTTTCCGAGAGGTTAGGGAGATATGCTGCGCACGTCAACGCAGGTGCCGGGGAAAGCGGGGAATCGGTCGATGGGTGTCACCCTCAGTGAGGTTGCCCGTCACGCCGGGGTCTCGCTCGCGACGGCCTCCCGCGCCCTCAACG
The DNA here is from genome assembly GCF_014596515.1 of Streptomyces sp. CBMA156. Lineage (GTDB taxonomy): Bacteria > Actinomycetota > Actinomycetes > Streptomycetales > Streptomycetaceae > Kitasatospora. The sequence continues at coordinate 2,213 of NZ_MSJQ01000424.1, read as the reverse complement.
GCTCGGCCCGGACGGTCGGCGAAGCGCTGGCCGCGAAGGTCAGGGCGAGTGCCGACGCCCTCGGGTACCTGCCGAACGCCCCCGCCCAGGCGCTCGCCCGCGCCGCCACGGCCAACGTCGGCGTGCTGCTGCACGACGTGGCCGACCCGTACTTCGCGGCCATCGCCCGCGGTGTCTCCGACGCCGCCGGGCAGGCCGGGCTGCTCCCGCTGGTGATCAACACGGACGGGGAGCCGGAGACGCAGGTCCGGGGCATCCGGATGCTGCACGGTCAGCGGGTGCGGGCCATCCTCCTGGCCGGGTCCGCCCACACCGACCCGGAAGCCGTCCTGGCCGTCGACGCGGCGCTCTCCGACTACCGGGCGGACGGCGGGCTGATCGCGACCATCACCGACCACGGCCCCGCCTACGACGCCGTCCTGCCGGACAACCGCGGGGGCGCGGCCGACCTGACCCGGGCCCTGCTGGGCCTGGGGCACCGCGAGTTCGCGGTGATCACCGGGCCGGAGCGGCTGCGGGTCCCGATGGACCGGCTCGCCGGGGTGCGCGAGGCGCTCGCCGAGGCGGGCATCGAGCCGGCCGAAGGGGCCGTCCAGCACGTGGAGTTCACCCGCGACGGGGGGCGCGAGGCGGTGCGGCGGCTGCTCGACCGCCCGCGGGCCGAGTGGCCGACCGCCGTGCTGGCGCTGTCCGACGTCTGCGCGGTCGGCGTGCTCGGCGAACTCCGGGCGCGGGGGATCGACGTGCCCGGCGTGATGTCGGTGGCCGGCTTCGACGACATCCCGTTCGCCGCCGACGTGGCACCGGCGCTCTCGACGGTGCGGATGCCGCTGGAGCGGCTCGGCGCGGGAGCCGTCACCCTGGCACTGGAGTCCGGCGGGGGCGGTGGGCGGCCCGTCCGGCTGGCCCTGCCGACCCGGGTCGTGCTGCGGGGGAGCACCGCGGCACCGGTCGCACGGGGCCGGTGAACGGGGGAACACGGGGCGGGGGAACGGCCGGCGGCGCGGTGGTGCCGGACGTCCGGTGAACCGGCGGCCCGCTGCCCTGCGGTCCGTCCGTCCGGTGGTGCGGCGGGGTTTCCGCAGGCCGGGAACGCGGGAGGACCTGACCGGATGATCGGGTGACCGGTACGGTGGTTCTGATCGACTCAGCACATCTGTGTTCGTTCGATCGTATTTCGATTGAACGATGTAGATTGATCAGTTGCCGTGCGGCACCGGGCACGCAGGAGGGAAGCCATGACCATCACGGCAGAGGAACGTCGGTCCCGGATCCTGGAGGTCGTCCGCGACCTCAGGACGGTTCGGGTGGTGGACCTCGCCACCAGGATGGGCCTCTCGGCCGTCACCGTCCGCCGCGACGTGGCGGTGCTCGCCGACGACGGGCTGCTGCACCGCTCGCACGGCTCCGTCTCGCTGCCGCGCGCCAAGTCCGCCGCGGCCGGGGGCGCCGACCGGGTCCTGGGCATGCTCGTCCCCACCGTCGGTTCGTACTTCGACGAGGTGATCGGCGGTGCCCGCGCGGCCGCCGCGGCAGCCGGTGCGCGCCTGGTGCTCGCCATCGCCCCGTACGAGTCCGACAACGACCGCGCCCAGGTCGGGCAGCTGCTCGACTCGGGGGTGGACGGTCTGCTCCTGACCCCCAACTGGCGCCCGGCCGGCGGCGAGGACGGCCCGTGGACCGGTGGGCTCCCGGTGCCCGCCGTGCTCGTCGAGCGCCGCCCGCCCGCCGACGGCGAGGGCGCGCTGCTGGACTCCGTCGGCTCGGACCACCGGCACGGCGTGCTGCTCGCCCTGCGCCACCTGGTCTCGCTGGGGCACGGCTCGGTGCTGCTGGCCGCCCGCGAGGACACCTGGACGGCGCACCGGGTCCGGACCGGCTACGCCGAAGGGACGGCACTGCTCGGGCTGGAACCGCAGCCGGTGATCGACATCCGCCGCCCCGGCGTCGACTCCGAGGCCGTCGCCGAGCGGATCGCCGAGGCCGCCGCCCGGGGCGTGCGGGCCGTCCTGGTCCACAACGACCAGGACGCCATCCAGCTTCCGCCGCTGCTGCGGGCCCGGGGCCTCCAGGTGCCGGACGACGTGGCGCTGATCGCGTACGACGACGTGTTCGCGGCCCTCGCCGCGCCGCCGCTGACGGCCGTCGCCCCGCCGAAGCGGGCCGTGGGCGCGGCCGCCGTGGAGCTGCTGCTGCGCCGGCTGGACCGCGGC
>NZ_MSJQ01000423.1 GCF_014596515.1 Streptomyces sp. CBMA156 | reverse complement strand
ACTTGCCACCGGCGCGGGGCAGCCGGTCGGCGTCGGCGGCGCTGACGTGCGCCTCGCCGACCGCGTCGGCCAGCGCCTTGAGGTCCTCGGCGGAGATCCGGGACGGGCGCAGCACGACCTCCTCGGCGCTCGGCCCGGGGGCGGCGTCCCCGGTGACGCCGAGGGCGGCGGCGAGCAGCCCCTTGATGTCGGCGGACAGCTCCTTGGCGAGCGCCGGGTCGCCCCAGGCGTCCCACTTCATCGGGGGGAGCGGAAGTGCGGCGCCGGCCGGTCCCGCTTGCGTCTCAGGTGCCATGCGTTACAGTTTCACACATCATGTCAAGTAGTAACGCCGAGCCTCAGACGCCAGGCCAGACCCCGACGCCAGGCCAGACCCAAGCGCCGAGCCGGACCCCGACACCGGGCCGGCCCCCCGGGGCCCGCAGCACCGACGACGCGATCCTGGACGCCGCCGCCGACCTGATCGTGCACCTCGGCGTGCGCCGCACCCAGCTGTCCGAGATCGCCCGCCGCGCCGGGGTCAGCCGCCCGACCGTCTACCGCCGCTGGCCGGACGTCCGGGCGGTGATCGGCGCCCTGCTCACCCGGGAGATCCTGGCCGCCCTGGAGGGCACCGAACCGGACGCCCGCGACCGGGAGGCCTTCGTCCAGCGGGTGGTGGAGATCGCCGTCCGGCTGCGCGACCACCCGGTGCTCGGCGCGCTGCTCCGCTCCGACGACTCCGACCTGCTGCTCCAGTACGTCGTCGAGCGGCTCGGCGCCAGCCAGCGCGGCCTGCTGGAGGCGCTGCGCTCCGGCATCGAACGGGGCCAGGAGCACGGCTCGATCCGGGCCGGCGAGCCGCTCGAACTGGCCGCCATGGTCCTGCTGATCGCCCAGTCCACCGTCCAGTCGCACCGCATGGTCGCCTCCCTGCTGCCCGAGGCGGCCTGGCGGCGCGAACTGGCCAGAGCACTGAACGGATACCTCGCGCCGTGACCCCCACCGCAGGTCCGCACGCCGGCCCGTACGCCGGAACCTCCCGACTCGACGCCGCCCGCCGCACGCTGGAGCTCGAAGCACTCGGCGACGACGCCCGGATCGACCTCCTGGTGATCGGCGGCGGCGTCACCGGCGCCGGGGTGGCCCTGGACGCCGCCTCGCGCGGCCTGCGCACGGTGCTGGTCGAGGCTCGTGACCTCGCCTTCGGGACGAGCCGCTGGAGCTCCAAGCTGGTGCACGGCGGCCTGCGCTACCTCGCCTCCGGGCGGATCAAGGTGGCCAGGGAGAGCGCGGTCGAGCGCGGCGTGCTGATGACCCGCACCGCCCCGCACCTGATCCGGGCGCTGCCCCAACTCGTACCGCTGCTCCCGGACCTGCTGCGCCCCGGCCAGGCGGCGCTGATCCGCACCGGCTTCCACGCCGGGGACGCGCTGCGCCTGACGGCCGGCACCCCGGGCGCGCTGCTGCCCCGGGTGCGCCGGATCGACGCCGCCCGGACCCGCACGCTGGTCCCGGGCGTGCGGACGGACGGGCTGCGCGGTGCGCTGGTCGCCCACGACGGTCAACTCGTCGACGACGCCCGGCTGGTGGTCGCGCTGGCCAGGACCGCCGCGCAGTACGGCGCGAGCGTGCTGACCAGGGTGCGCGCGGAACAGGTCACCGGTACCTCGGCCCGGCTGGTCGACACCCTGACCGGGCAGGAACTGGCCGTCCGGGCCGGCGCGGTGGTCAACGCCACCGGCGTCTGGGCCGGCGAGGTGGAGCCGTCGATCAGGCTCCGGCCCAGCCGGGGCACCCACCTGCTGGTGGACGCGGCGGCGCTCGGCAACCCGACCGCCGCCCTCACCGTGCCGGTGCCCGGCTCCACCAGCCGGTTCGTCTTCGCGCTGCCGCAGCAGCTCGGCCGGGTGGCGATCGGACTGACCGACGAGGACGCCCCGGGCCCGGTCCCGGACGAGCCCCAGCCCACCGAGGCCGAGCTCACCTTCCTCCTCGACACCGTCAACGCCGCCCTCGCCACCGCGCTGACCAGGTCGGACGTGCGCGGCGCGCACGCCGGGCTGCGCCCGCTGATCGACACCGGGGACGGCAGCACCGCCGACATCTCGCGCGAGCACGCGGTGCTGGAGGGCCCGTCCGGGGTGATCACCGTGGTCGGCGGCAAGCTCACCACCTACCGCCGGATGGCCGAGGACGCGGTGGACACCGCCGTCCGGCTGCGCGGCCTGCCCGCCCGTGCCTGCTGGACGGCCAGGCTGCCGCTGATCGGCGCCCCCGGGCACCGGGACAGCCGCCCGCTCTCCGCGGCGGAGGTGCCGCCCTCGCTGTCGGCCCGCCACGGCGGCGCGGCCCACGAGGTGCTCGTGGCAGGGGAGTCGACACCGGTCGCGGAGGGCCTGGACGTGACCCGCGCCGAGATCGCCCACGCCGTCACCCACGAGGGCGCGCTGGATGCCGCCGACGTGCTGGACCGCCGGACCAGGATCGGGCTGGTCGCGGAGGACGCCGAGCGGGCCCGGAAGGCCGTCGAGGAGATCGTGGCGGAGCGCCTCGGGGAGGGTCTGGCGGGCTGACGCGTCAGGACGCGGAGCGGGGGAAGGGGAGGAGATCCGGTTCGACCCAGGTCGTCCTGGCCTGGTCGTCCGCGAGCGTTCCGGGCCGGTAGTGGCGGGTGAGCAATTCCTTGTCGAGCAGCTCGGGGTGCCGGGCGGCGAACGCGTCGAAGTCCGTCGCGACGTCGGCGTGAACGGGCGGAATCAGCGCGCCGTGCGCTCGGGCATCGGGTGCTCGGCGCCGGCCATCTCCAGGACGCAGGAGAGCGGGTGCTCGGTCCGGCCGGTGCGGTCCAGCCGCACCGCGAGCGGCTCCGGCGGTTCCTCGGCGACCTGGGCGGCGAGGCTCAGCGGGTAGACGCCGTGCCCGTGGACACGGTGGAAGGCGCACTCCTTGCCGTCGACCAGGAGCTCGGTCTCGGTGATCCAGCCGGACCGGACGTTGACGGTCACCGAGTGCCCGTCCTGGTCGAGGTGGAAGCTGTACCGCTGGCGCATCGGGACCTCCGGCGACAGGGCCTGCGACGAGGGGAAATCCACTGTCAGTGTAGGGCGGGCCCCTGCCAGGGTGCTCGGCATGCGGAGCGCCGCGGCCGGAGTTCCCGTTCGCCGCCCTGAGAAATTCCCGGGGCAGGGCCCGCCTCCCGATGGATTCTCCTGATCTCTACAGTGTTGTAGATTCGTTCGCAGGGAGAGATCGAGGAGGGCATTGTGGGAGTTTCGCTGGCCAAGGGCGGCAACGTCTCGTTGAGCAAGGAGGCGCCCGGTCTGAGCGCCGTGATCGTCGGCCTCGGCTGGGACGTGCGCACCACCACGGGAGCCGACTACGACCTGGACGCCAGCGCGCTGCTGTGCAACGCGCTGGGCAAGGTGGTCTCGGACCAGCACTTCGTCTTCTTCAACAACCTCCGCAGCCCCGATGGTTCGGTCGAGCACAGTGGCGACAACCTGACCGGCGGCGGAGACGGGGACGACGAGCAGATCAAGGTCGACCTGGACCGCGTCCCGGCGGACGTGGCCAAGGTGGTCTTCCCGGTGTCGATCTACGACGCCGACGCCCGGCTGCAGAGCTTCGGCCAGGTGCGCAACGCGTTCATCCGGGTCCTCAACCAGGCCAACGGCCAGGAGATCGCGCGCTACGACCTGACCGAGGATGCCTCGACCGAGACCGCGATGGTCTTCGGCGAGCTGTACCGCAACGGCACCGAGTGGAAGTTCCGTGCCATCGGCCAGGGGTACGCCTCCGGGCTGCGCGGCATCGCGACCGACTACGGCGTCAACGTCTGACCGTCCCGGTCCGGATCGACGGGGTTTCGACGGCCGCGGCGCGCGCTCAGCCCTTGCGGCCGAGCGCGTGGCCGCCGAAACCCCCGGTGCCGGTGAGCTGGTGCTGCCACCAGGCGGCCATGGCCGGTTCGTCCATCCCCGACCAGTCCGGTGAAGCGGTGACCTGGGCCCGGCCGAGGGCGCGGCCCAGCTCCACCAACTCCCGTCCGGCCGCCGTCCGTTCGCGGTCGTAGGCGGCCAGTAGGTCCGGCCAGGAGCCGGCCTCCCGCCCGGCCAGCTCGAAGGCGTGGGCGTCCTGCATCGCCTTCACCGCACCGCTGGTGTTGTGCGGGCGCACCACGGTGGCCGCGTCCCCGCCGATCAGCAGCCGGCCGGCCGTGCGGTGCGGGGCGGCCAGGTCGTAGATCGGCTGGAGGAAGGTCCGTTCGCGCGGGGTCAGCGCGACCACCCCGGCCCAGTACGGCGGCAGGTTCCGCTCCGAGAGCTGCCGCAGCTCGTCCAGCCGCGCGTCGGTGAGGCTGCCCGCCGGGATGCTGGTCGGGCCGTCCAGCCGCAGCCAGGCGGGGGTGGGGGCGTAGAAGACCCAGTTCACCTGGGTGCTGCCGGGTTCGAGCCCGGGGATGCGGTAGATCACCACCTGGCCGCCGGGGTAGCAGACGGTGACGCAGTGCTCCTCCGGCCAGGGGGCCGCTCCGCCGGGCAGCCCGGCCAGCAGGGCGGAGTCGTAGCTGCCGCGCCAGCACACGTACCCGGCGTACTCGGGCTCGGCCTGCGGGCAGACGGCCGCGCGGACCACCGAGCGGTAGCCGTCGGCGCCGATCACCAGGTCGTACGTCTCGCGGCCGCCGTCGGCGTTCTCGGTCCAGGCATTGCCGCGTTCGCCGCCGGGCCCGTTGCCGACCGCCGTCACCGTGGTGCCCAGCCGGAACTCGACCTGCCCGGGCGTCCGTTCGCGCAGTGCCTGCCAGAGCACGCCCCAGTGGTGCGAGTGGAACGAGAAGGGCTGGGCCCAGAGCAGCCGCCCGCAGCCGTCCGGTCCGTCGCCCTCGCCGGCCGCGCCCCGGGTGACCCAGCGGCGCACGGTGAGGCGGTGGCGGCGGGTGTCCGCGGCGAGGTGTCCGGTCCGGACCAGTTCGTCGAAGCGGTCGTCGTGGGTGCAGAGCCCCACACCCCGGTCCTCCAGCCGGCCGGGGCTGCGCTCCAGCACCACCACCCGTTCCGCGCCGAGCCGGGCGGCGGCGCCGGCGAAGGCGCTCCCGGCGATGCTGCCCCCGACCACGGCCACCGAGCCACCTCGCACGGTCGCTCCTCTCCCGAACTCGCGATGTCCCAGCGCCGTCCCCCCGCGCTGTCCGGGACACGACGATACGCCGACGGGCGGGCCCCGGCGTCGTGTTCGAGCCATCCGGAGGGCTGTCCGGAGGATTGTTCGGAGGTGCACCGGCAGGCCGTTCCGAGGGCCGGCGCGGGGGCCGTTCCGAGGGTCGGCGCGGGGGCCGTTCCGGGGGCCGTTCCGAAGGTCCCCTCGACCCCCCGGCCTCACGCGACGATCCTTATGCAACTAGTTGCATACCGCGGCGCCCGTCACCTACTCTGCGGTAACAAAGCCCCCGGTCCGCCCCCGCCCGCGCCCCAGGAGACGTCGATGAGCGCCCACCCCGGCAGCAGCCGCTACCCGCACCTGCTCAGCCCGCTCGACCTCGGCTTCACCACCCTGCCCAACCGCGTGATCATGGGTTCCATGCACGTCGGCCTGGAGGAGGCCCCCGGCGGCTACGAGCGGATGGCCGCCTTCTACGCCGAACGGGCCCGAGGCGGCGTCGGCCTGATCGTCACCGGCGGCATCGCCCCCAACGAGGCCGGGCGCCCCTGGGAGGGCGGCGCGATGCTGACCACCGAGGAGGAGGCGGACAAGCACCGGGTGGTCACCGACGCGGTGCACGCCGCCGGCGGGAAGATCGCCCTCCAGATCCTGCACTTCGGCCGCTACGCCTACCACCGGGACCTCGTCGCCCCCAGCGCGCTCCAGGCCCCGATCAGCCCCTTCGTGCCCAACGAGCTCACCGCCGGGCAGGTCGAGCAGACCATCGAGGACTTCGCCCGCTGCGCCGGGCTGGCCCGCCGCGCCGGGTACGACGGCGTCGAGATCATGGGCTCCGAGGGCTACCTGATCAACGAGTTCATCGTCGCCGCGACCAACCACCGCGAGGACGAGTGGGGCGGCCCGTACGAGCGGCGGATGCGCTTCCCGGTGGAGATCGTCCGCCGGGTCCGCGAGCGGGTCGGCGAGGACTTCATCATCGTCTACCGCCTCTCCATGCTCGACCTGGTACCCGGCGGCTCCACCCTGGACGAGGTCGTACGGCTCGCCCAGGCCGTCGAGGCCGCCGGGGCGACCGTCATCAACAGCGGCATCGGCTGGCACGAGGCCCGCATCCCCACCATCGCCACCTCGGTGCCGCGCGGCGCCTTCGGCTGGGTGACCAGGAAGGTGATGGGCAAGGTCGGCATCCCGCTGGTCGCCACCAACCGCATCAACACGCCCGAGATCGCCGAGAGCCTGCTCGCCGAGGGCAGCGCCGACCTGGTCTCGATGGCCCGCCCGCTGCTCGCCGACGCCGACTTCGTGGCCAAGGCCCGCGACGACCGCGCCGAGGCCATCAACACCTGCATCGGCTGCAACCAGGCCTGCCTCGACCACACCTTCAGCCTCCGGATCACCTCCTGCCTGGTCAACCCGCGCGCCTGCCACGAGACCGAACTCGTCCTCGGCCCGGTGATGTCGCGCAAGCACATCGGCGTCGTCGGCGCGGGCCCGGCCGGCCTCGCGTTCGCCGTCTCCGCCGCCGAGCGCGGCCACCAGGTCACCCTGTACGACGCCGCCGAGGAGATCGGCGGGCAGCTGGACATCGCCCGGCGCATCCCCGGCAAGGAGGAGTTCGACGAGACGCTGCGCTACTTCCGCACCCGGCTGGCCGAGTTGGCCGTCACCCAGCGACTCGGTGCCACCGTCACCGCCGAGCAGCTGGCCGGGCAGGGCCACGACGAGATCGTCCTCGCCACCGGCGTCACCCCCCGAACTCCCGCCGACATCCCCGGAATCGACCACCCCAGCGTGCTCGGCTACCTCGACGTGCTGCGCGACGGCGCGCCGGTCGGCAAGCGGGTCGCCATCCTCGGCGCGGGCGGCATCGGCTTCGACGTGGCCGGGTTCCTCACCGACCAGGGCGACGCGGCCAGCCTCAACCCGCCGGTGTTCCAGGCCAAGTGGGGCATCGACCCGGAGTACCGCGAGCGCGGCGGCCTGCGCGCCCCCGAGCGGCCCGAGCCCCCGCGCAGCGTCCACCTGCTCCAGCGCAGGACCGGCAAGGTGGGCGCCGGCCTCGGCAAGACCACCGGCTGGATCCACCGCACCGAACTCAAGCACCGCGGCGTGGTGATGGTCCCCGGCGTCAGCTACGACCTGATCGACGACGCCGGCCTGCACTTCACCGTCGACGGCGAGCGCCAACTGCTCCCCGTGGACACCGTCGTGCTCTGCACCGGCCAGGAGCCGCGCCGCGACCTGTACGAGGCGCTGCGCGAGCGCGGCCTGCCGGTGCACCTGATCGGTGGCGCCGACGTGGCCGCCGAGCTGGACGCCAAGCGGGCCATCCAGCAGGGCACCGAACTGGCCGCATCCATCTGACCTGCGGAGATCCCCGCCCGCGCGCCGCGCAGGGCCCCCGGTGGGACACTGGTTGCCTCGTCCCTGCCCGAACCCTCGACCGGGGGCCCCGTATGCCCTTTCCCAGGCCCATCCACGTCCTCGCCGCCGCCACCGCCGTCGTGGCGGTCGCCCTGGGCCCGGCGGTCCGGCCGGCCTCGGCCGCACCCGCCGAGACCCTGCCCACCGCCGACCAGCTGAAGCCGGCCCTGCTGACCCCGGCCGACCTCGGCCCCGGCTACACCGCGATCTCGGTGACACAGAGCCCCAGTCCGGGCGGGAACCAGACCCCGGTGACCGGCTGTGCCGCACTCAGCGCCCTGATCAACATGCACGCCACCCAGACCGGACCGCAGGTCACCCACGCCGCGGTCGAACTCGACGGCCCGGACGGCAACCCGATGGTCACCCAGTCCCTCGCCGCCGAGTCCTCCGACCGGCTCACCGCCGACTTCAAGAACGCCACCGACGCCCTGAAGAGCTGCCACAGCATCACCTTCGAGGCGGGCACCCAGGACTCCGTGACCTTCACCGTCAGCCCGGTCACCCTCGGCGACCGCAAGGACGCCCCCGCCGTCCACCTCGACGGCACCCTGGCCGGCGTCCAGCTCAACGGCTACGTCGGCATCGAACGCTTCGGCACGGTCGCCATGCTCTTCGGCTACTTCGAACGCCAGGGCAGCAACGAACAGACCGCCTCGATGCAGTACCGCACCGCCGTCGCCAAGGTCGAACGCACCCTGGGCACCCACGCCGGCAGCACCACCGCCCCCACGGCCCTCCCGACCACCGTCCCCACCACCGTCCCGACCGCCGTCCCGACCGCTACCGCCTCCGAGGCCAAGCGCGTCTGAGCCCCTCCAGGCCCCCACCGGACGCCCATGCGTCCGGTGGGGGCCGCGGTGCGGTCGCCGCCGAGCGCGCCTGCCAGAATGCCGGGACGGCGGCAGGGGCCCATGAGGCCCACGGGGCCTCCGGGGCAAAGGGGGTAACAGGTGATCGGCTCTCCGGGGCTTTCGAGGCGGTATGGGCCGGCGCTGCTGGTGTGCGTGCTGCCGCTGGCCGCCTCGTGCACGGTGGGGAAGGCGCCAGACCCGCCCGTCATCGGGTCCTGGAAGGCGGGCGCCTCCTCGATCCAGCTGCTGGAAGGCGGCAAGCTCGGTGAAGTTCTCCTGTTGCCCGCCATGTGCCGTGGCGACAACTCGCCGACGGCCGTGAAGTTCACTGGTACGTGGAAGTACGGGAAGCTGCAGGACGCCGGTACTGGTGCGATAGTCCAACTAGCCTCCCTAGATGGGTACCTGAGGTGCGAGAGGTACTTTCAGTATGGCAAGGGCAATAACGGCGAGCAGCTCGGGATGACCGGAGTGGACGCCGGTCAGGAGCCGTTCGTTCGTCAGTAGTCCAGGCAAGGGGGAATCATGAACGGCTTCACCACGAGGCTTCGGGTCGTGCTCGCCGGCCTGCTCCTCGGCGCCTGCGCGTGTACCGGGCCGCCCGGCGGGAACGGCTCCGCGGACGACGGGGCGGCCGCCGGGGCCGGCACGGTGCTGTCCGAGCCGACGCTCCCGGAGAGCGCCAGGCAGATGATCCTGCGGACCGCCCAGGAGAAGGGGACGGCACCGGCGGGTGACGAGTTCACGCCGGTCCGGTTCGACAACGGCTACGGGCCGGAGCTGATCTGGCAGGCGGAGCAGACCGGCGACATCTGCATGGCCTCGGACCGTGTCGTGGCCCGCAGTTGCGTGCCGCTCGCGGACATCGCCGCGCGGCGGACGCCCGGCGTCGGCACCTTCGTCGGCGCAAGCATGTTCAAGGGCGCATGGTCGGTGGTCCTGATGTCCAACGGCGAGACGGTCGACTACCTCTCGTGCCAGGGCCGGGACTTCCCGGTGCGGAAGGGCTACTCGATCCAGGTCGAGGGCGTGCGCCACACCGTCTACACGGTGGCCATACCCAGGTACCTCCAGGGCGAGTACCGCGCGACGGTGCGGCGCGACGGTGTGCCGGCCGAGGAGCCTCTCGACCTCGGCCTGGAGAAGAGCCTCGTCGTGCCGTGCTGAGACGGCGTTCCGTCGCCGGTTCTTCTGGGATTCATCGGACAGAGGGGTGTTGGTGAAGGACCTGCGAATCGTGGTGTGGAGCCTGGCCGACGGAATGGTGGTCGTGGGCGGGCTGGGCTGGGCCGCAGGGCGGCCGCACCCCCGTGGTGGCCGCTCCGTTCCTCGCCGGGCTGTTGTTCAGGACAATGCAGGATGATGAACCCATGAAACACATGGTGGTGAATCAGAGACCTGTGCCCCAGGCGCTGCTGATGGCTTCCGCCGCGGTGCTGCTCGTCTCTGGCTGTGCGTCCGGCCCGGAGGCCGGAGCGGATGGGCGTGCGGAGAACCGTCAGCAGGCCGCTGCCGCTCCGAGTCCGGCAGCGGTGCGGACGGACCTTGAGCCGTTGAAGCGCCGATTCCCGAAGCTGGGTCCGTTGTCCGAGAGCAAGTGGGTCAGCCGGATGTTGACGCTGAACTCCGTGCCGGAGGTTCCCGGGCCGACCGACGTGAGCCTGGACGGGGTGGCACACGTCGAGCCGGGGACACTGGCGGGAATCACGGCGAGCGGAGTGTGGGCGGAGAGCGCCATCGAGTGCGGTGTCCCGAAGGAGCTCGCGGCCGAGGTGGGCGGCACGACCGGATGGCTCAACAGTCAGGCGTTCGACAGGTCGGTGACCCTGACCCGGTACTCGGGGAGCTTCTACTTCGACCCGCGGAGCAGCCGGGTCTACTTCTGCACGGTGAACCCGGAGGTGCGGAGCGACTGACCGGCCGCCGCGGTCCCGGGGAGGCCGGGGGGAGGGGATCAGGGGCGGGCCGCGGGCGAGGAACTCGGTGTTGGCGCGGTGGAGTCCGGTGCCGGTGGTGGTGTTGCCGGGAAAGGGGACGAAGACCGCACCGGGCTCGTAGGCCCGGGCGAACAGCTCGGGGCGGCCGGGTCTGGGACGAGGAGCTGGTGCCGGACGGGCGCGGCCGTACGGTGCGTCCGGAGGCGGAGTGCCCGGTGGAGGTGGCGCTCGCGGCGGTGGCCGGCCGGTGGGCCACGCTGGTGCTGCGGGAGTTGATGCATGGCCCGGCCCCTCGTACGGGGAACTGCGCGAGCGGCCTCAGACCCGATGACTGCGGTCCGCAGTTCCAGCGCCAGCAGTGCGAAGACTCCAACATCATTCTTGAGGCAGCAGCCCGGCAGAACAAGGAAGCGGCTCGCCAGCTGTCGGAGCGGAACGCGCGTGCCAAGCAGGCGGAGCGGGATGCGAAGTGCCACGAGCTCTGCCGAACGCTCGGGTACGACAGCGACGATTCTCCCGGGATGCAGCGGCTTCAGAAGTCGTTGGCGAGCCGGGATAACTACAAGAACAAGGATCGGCACACGGGCTATCACGGTGAAGCCAACCCGATCGAGCTCGTGAAGAGTGCCTGGAACCACGTGTACGTCAGTTTCAGTATGTGCCTAATGGGGTGCATGAACTTCTCTGTTCAGGCGGGGACTGTTTCCATGTATGTGACTGGTGGCGCGACAGTCCCGACGATCAAGGACAAGCCGAGTCCTTTCCGATTTCGTGGCGGCGCTTTCGCCGGTTTCTCGGCGGGATGGAATACGGCCGGGCCGAAGGATAGTGCCAAGACGGTCGGGGGTGTCACCTATGCAGACGGACTGATGGGTGGGGCGTATTCGCTCGAGAAAAACCCCAATGGGCAGTACTTCCATCAGTTCGGTTGGGCGGCGGGGCCGGGGGCGATCCAAGGGCCCCCGTTGATCGGAATTCATGCGAACATATTCAAGAGTGACTATGGGTGGGACTATGTGAACGAGAACGACTAGGGGTAGGTGTTGGAGCTCCTTCTTGATATGATCTCCAGGTCGGGTTCGTGTAATCACTCCTTTCCTAGTGGCTGATTTGGAGCTCTCGTGAAGGCCCTCGTTGCTCTGATCTTCTTGATCCCCCTATTTCTTGGGATAGCCATGGTGACGGATTATCGAGGTTTTGCGAAGTCGTTCATGCAGCCCTCCGGGAGGTCCTCCGGGGATGGACCGGTCGGCATTCACCTGGTCGTGGGGTGGGGGTTCATCGTCCTCTCGTCCGGTTCGGTCATAGGCGCGCTTGTGTCGTTCTTCGCTGGTTGACCCGAATGTGATCCGCAGCCGAGGCCCGGCCCGTCTGAGGACGGGCCGGGCCTCGGCGCGGAAGAGCCACGAAGGATCGGCAGGCCACTCTGGGAGCGGTGGGAGCGGCCCATCTGTTCGTCGGATGGGCCGCTCCTCGATGTCCACCCATTGAAGGCGTCGTGGAGTTCCTGCCGGAGGGGCGGGTGGGGTTCGCGCGGGCGCCGGCGTACGTGTGCAGCGTTGTGGCGGAGGACAAGGCGAGGCTGACGGAGATCGAGGGGCAGCGGACGAAGTCCTTCTTCGATGATGTCGGTCCCGGGTTCTTCGTGGAGGCGAGGCAGAAGGACGACGGGGGCACGTGCAGGTTCTGGCTGACGGCCGAGGAGAACGGGAAGGACCTGTGGCTCCTGAAGAGTTCGGGCTTCTTGATGACGAAGTCCTGACCGGCCGCCGCGGTTTTGGGGAGGCCGGGGGGAGGGGATCAGGGGCGGGCCGTGCCGAAGGGGTTGTCGATCACGTAGTGCCAGTGGCCGGCCGGGTCGCGGCGGGCGACGTCGGTGGCGGTGCCGGTGAGGTGGAGGTCGGTGCCGGCCGGGGTGGTGCCGGTGATCTCCCAGTCGACGATGAGCAGGGCGATGTCGCCGGCCACGTAGGTGTGCCGGGGGCGGACGGTGATGGGCAGGCCGAGGGCGAGGAACTCGGCGTTGGCGCGGTGGAGTCCGGGGCCGGTGGCGGTGCTGCCGGGGGTGGGGACGAAGAGCGCGCCGGGTTCGTAGACCCGGGCGAGCAGCTCGGGGCGGCCGGAGTTGAAGGCGGCGGCGAAGGCGGCCGGGTGTTGTGCCGGGTCGGTGGTCGGGGGGAGGGTGGCGGGGTGAGTCATGCGAGCAGTGAAGACCGGCCCGGCGTGGGTCACCAAACGGGAAGCGACGGGCGGGGCGGCCGGGCCTGGGACGAGGAGCTGGTGCCGGACGGGCGCGGCCGTACGGTGCGTCCGGAGGCGGACTGCCCGGTGGAGGTGGCGCTCGCGGCGGTGGCCGGTCGGTGGACCACGCTGGTGCTGCGGGAGTTGATGCACGGGCCCGCCTCGTACGGGGAGTTGCGCGAGCGGCTGCCGGAGATCAGCTCCAAGGTGCTCGCCGAGCGGCTACAGGCGTTGGGGGAGCGGGAGTTGGTGGTGCGGGAGCGGCTGCGGGGCTTCCCGGTGCGGACCTCGTACCGGCTGACGCCGTCCGGGGAGGCGCTGCGGCCGTTGCTGGTGGAGCTGTACCGGACGGGTACGGTGCTGGCCGGCCACGGGTAGGCGGGGCGGGCGGCCGCACCCCCGTGGCGGCCGCCCGCGCCGTACCGGGTCTACGGGTGGTACACGACCTCGGGGAAGGCGGGCGACGGTCCGTCGAGCAGGTCGCCGCAGTGCCGGCCCCGCAGGTGGAGGTCGAAGAAGGCGCGCGGGTAGGCCTGTTGGACGCGGATCCCGCGCTGGGGGTCGAGGGTGCCGACCTTGGACCGGATCTGCTCCTCGGTCATGCCGAGCAGCCGGCCCGCCTGGGGGATCAGCGTCATGTTGTCGCCGTACGAGGAGTGCATGGCGCCGGTGGCCTGGACGTCGAGGCGCCAGCCGCGCAGGTGGCCCCAGAAGGTTTCGGCGTACGGGTTGGTGGCCCGGGCGAAGTCGGCGGTCATCATCATGAAGGGCCGGTCGATGTCGGTGGTGATGGCGGGGTTGGAGGCCATCGGCCCGTCGATGGCGAGCCCGGCGCGGATGCGTCGGTCGGCGACCAGGGCGAGGGCGGTGCCGGTGCCGCCCTTGGACCAGCCGAAGGCGCCGATGTTCCGCGCGTCCAGGCCGCCGGGCAGACCGGCCGGGAGGGTGCGTCCGTCGACGTCGGGGTTGCGGCCGTTGGCGAGGTCGACGACGCGGTCGAGCAGGAAGAGCAGGTCGGCGGCGTAGTCCCGCGGGTACAGCCCCGGGGCGGCGGCGTCCCGGGTGACGACCGTCCCGTCCGGGAACTCGGTGATGCCGTCGTGGGTGTGGTCGACGGTGACGACGGCGAAGCCGTGGCTGGCCAACTCCTGGACCACGATGGTGTGGTCGGCCCGGTGGCTGCCCGCGCCGTGCGAGTAGAGGACGACGGGCAGCGGCCGGCCGGACCGGTGGACGGGGGCGCCCTGGTGGCTCGAGGTGAGCGGGGCGAGGGAGAGGGGGAGCGGGAATCCGACGTCGTCGAGGAAGGCCTTCAGGGCGCCCTCGGTCATCCAGGGGGCGAGCGGGTACGACGCGGCGTCGGCGGTCCTGGCCGGGTACCAGACGGTGGCCATCAGCTCGCGGTACCGTCCGGGCCTGGCGTTCGGGTCCGGCCGGGACTCGTCGCGCAGGTGCAGCGGCACCATGCCGACCGGGAAGGGGCCGGTGGGCGTGGGCAGGGTGAGCCGTCCAGGCGTGGCGGTGGACGAGGACGGAGCGGCGGAGGGCGTGGGAGCGGCCGAGGCGGGGAGGGCGAGGCCCAGCGGCGCGGCGGCGCCCAGCGCGAGGGCGGCGCCCAGCATGCGGCGGCGCGTCGGTCCGGTGTGGGGTGCGATCGGCGTGGTGTCCATGCGCGGAACGCTGTCACGGGCGGCGGATCGGCGGCATCGGCCCGCCGGTTGATCCTCCGTCACCTGGCATTGGCCCACGGATGTACATCCCCGGGCTGATGTGCGAGGGATGCGGGAGGGCAGGGGAGGGGCCGGCGCCGCTCACACGGCGTTCTTGTCGATCAGCATCCGCAGCACGTTGACGTGGAAGTCCGGGAAGTCCATCGGCACGATGCCGAACCGGGCGCGCTGCTCGGTACGGGCGCTGAGGTAGGGGTACACCGTCCGGTCCATCAGGGACTGCGAGCTGCTCTTGGGCCAGTAACCACCGGCGTAGGAGAGGAAGTTGACGAACATCTTCGGGTAGCCGGGGTTACGGAAGGCCTTGTCGAACTGGGCCGTGATGTACTGCCCCTTCGTCCCCAGCGGGTCGATTCCGCCGGTCTGCCAGACGTCCTGGGTGTCGAAGTGAGCGTTCTCGCCGCTGGACCAGTCGATCAGGCCCCACGGATTGGCGAAGTCGGCGAGCAGGACGACCTTGCCCCGGGCGGTGGCGAGGGCGGGCCAGCCGTGGAAGTGGAACAGGCCGCGGTAGCCGAGCCCGTCGAGGTAGTGGTTCACCCGCCGCATGAACTCGGCGTCGTCCAGCGCCTGGCCGCCCGCCCGCTCGTTGCGCAGGCGCATCAGGACGGTCTCGCCGGGGTGTGCGCGGAGGAAGGACCGGCACTGGTCGAGCACGTCCTGGAGCCGGAGGTGCTGGTAGTTGTCGGCGTGGTAGATCCCGAGTTCGTCGGGCGCGCCCTGGAGGCCGTTGCAGCGGATGTCGAGGAAGCGGACGCCCTCGGTCAACTGCTGGGGGACTCCCCAGTTCTGGGTGTGTGACCACTCGGTGCCGTAGGCCGGGTTCTCGCAGCAGGAGTCGTGGGTGCCGGGGATGGTGAGGTCGAGCAGGGAGAGGCCGCCGTCCAGCCGGCTCATCCAGTCGCCGGTCGGCAGTCCGCGCGGGGTGGCGGCGCCGGCGGCGGCCCGGGCGGTGCCCGGCAGGGCGGTCGGCAGGGTGAGGCCGGAGGCGAAGGCGGCGCCGGTGCCCGCGCCCCACTTGAGAAGATCACGACGTGCGATGCCCATGGTGCGGCTCCTCGGGTCCGGTCGGTCGTCGGTGGCGTGCGCTGCCATCGTGGAGCACGCGGGCCATTATTTGACAGGTTCGCGACGTGAAGATCCTGGGCCGGGCCGGGGCTCCGCTGCCGTCCGTAGCGGCCCAGGCCCGGCCCGGGTCGGGTGAAGATCGAAATGCGTGGACGGCCGCCGCCCGCCACGGTGGGACCGTGGCCTCGATCGTCGTCCTCTTCGAACTGGCCCCGGACCAGACCCTCGGCCCCGAGGGTGTCGGGCCGGGCGTGGTCTCCGTGCACGTCGCCGGACAGGACCCGGACGTCCCGGAGGACCCGCAGGCGCGGACCCTGTGCGGGCTGGACACCGCTCCGATGGAGCACTCCCACTACCGCCCCGTCCGTCCGGGCGAGCCGTGGTACCCGCCCGAGCTGGAGCAGCAGCGCTGCCGGCTCTGCGAGGCGGCGCTGCGGCGCCTGTGAACCGGCCCCGTGTTGTCCGGTGCCGCTCCGTTCCGGGCGGTGTCGTGGGCGCGGTCAGGGCCGGCGGCCGGCGGGTCAGCGCGGCCGGTGGGCGACGGCGGCGAACATCGTCACCGACAGGTGGAACGTCCCGGCCTCGGCGGCCGCGTCGAGGCCGGCGTAGAGCCGGTCGCGCTGCTCCTCGGTGATCAGGCCCCGGCCGACGGCCGCCGCGCCGAGCCCGCGGACGATCGGGCGGGCGACCGCGTGGGAGTCGTGCAGCAGGACGTCGCCGCCGAGGTGGTCGACGGTCAGCCCCGCCTCGACCAGCCGGCCCGCGAGGCTGCGTCCGGCGTCGGGCTGGGCGGCGGTGCCCTGGACGACGGTGGCCAGCGCGGGGCGGATCTCCGGGGCCGTCGGGTGCAGCACGAAGGTGGACCAGTCGGTGTCCAGCAGGGCGATCCGGCCGCCGGGGCGCAGCACCCGGGCCATCTCGGCGACGGCCCTCGCCGGATCGGTGAGGTGCTGGAGGACGCGTTCGCACCAGACCACGTCCGACTCGCCGTCGGGCAGCGGTAGTGCGAGCGCGTCGCCGTCCAGGAACCGGGCCCGGCTGCCGGCCTCGGCGGCGCGCTGCTCGGCGACGGCCCCGACCGCCCGCTGGTGCTGGCGGTCGGCCGGCTCGTCCCGCAGAAGGCCTTCGGGCTGCTGCTGGACGCCACCGGGGAGCTGTCCGAACTCGACCCCGAACCGCTGGTGCTGCTCGCCGGGGACGGCCCGGAGGCGGGCGCGCTGCGCGAGCGGGCCGCCGCCGAGAAGCTGCCGGTGCGGCTGCTCGGCTACCGCACCGACGTGCCCGACCTGCTGGCCGCCGCCGACCTCGTGGTGCTCTCCAGCCGCTGGGAGGCCCGCTCGCTGGTGGTGCAGGAGGCGATGCGGGCCGGTGTGCCGGTGGTCGCCACCGCCGTCGGCGGCATCCCCGAACTGGTCGGCGACGCCGCCGTGCTGGTGCCCCCGGGGGACCCGGTGGCGATCGGCCGCGCGGTGCGCGCCCTGCTGGCGGAACCGGCCCGCCGTGAGCAGCTGGCGGTGGCCGGCCGGCAGCAGGCCGAGACCTGGCCGGACGAGGCCGCCACCGTCGCCCAGGTGCTCAGCACCTACGACGAGCTGGTGCAGCGCGGCTGACGCGGGCCTTCGCCGGTCCCGCGGATCTCTCCGGATCTCCGCGAATCTCCCAAGGTCTCTCCGGGTCGCCGCGGATCCCCGTCGGATCCGCGGCGACCCGCGGGACCGGCCCGGTCAGACGGTGGCCTGCTCGACCCGGTCGGCGGCCAGGCCGTCCGGCTGGGCGGACAGATACGCGGCGCCGCAGGCGGTCAGTCGCAGCGCGGTGTCGATCAGCGGGACGTGACTGAACGCCTGGGGGAAGTTGCCGACCTGGCGCTTGAGCCGCGGGTCCCACTCCTCGGCGAGCAGGCCGAGATCGTTGCGCAGCGCGAGCAGCCGGTCGAACAGCTCGCGGGCCTCCTGCACCCGGCCGATCATGGCGAGGTCGTCGGCCAGCCAGAACGAGCAGGCCAGGAAGGCACCCTCGTGGCCGGAGAGGCCGTCGACGTTGTTGCCACTCTCGTCGTGGGTCGGGTAGCGCAGCACGAACCCGTCCTCGGTGGACAGTTCGCGCTGGATCGCCTCGATGGTGCCGATGACGCGCTTGTCGTCCGGCGGCAGGAAGCCGACCTGGGGGATCAGCAGCAGCGAGGCGTCCAGTTCCTTGCCGCCGTAGTACTGGGTGAAGGTGTTGCGCTCCGGGTCGTAGCCCCGCTCGCAGACGTCCCGGTGGATGGTGTCGCGCAGCTCGCGCCAGCGCTCCAGGTGGCCGCCGGTGGGCTCGTCCTCGGGGGTCTGCTCCAGCAGCTTGATGGTGCGGTCGACGGCGACCCAGGCCATCACCTTGGAGTGGACGAAGTGCCGGCGCGGGCCGCGCACCTCCCAGATGCCCTCGTCCGGCTCCTGCCAGTGGTCCTCCAGGTACTCGATCAGGCGCAGCTGGAGGTGGTGGGCGTGGTCGTTGCGGACCAGGCCGGTCATGTGGGCCAGGTGCAGGGCCTCGACGACCTCGCCGTAGACGTCGAGCTGGAGCTGCCCGGCGGCGCCGTTGCCGACCCGGACGGGCTGCGAGCCCTCGTAGCCGGGCAGCCAGTCCAGCGAGGACTCGGTGAGCTCGCGCTCGCCCGCGATGCCGTACATGATCTGGAGGTTCTCCGGGTCGCCGGCGACGGCCCGCAGCAGCCACTCGCGCCAGGCGCGGGCCTCGTCGCGGTAGCCGGTGCGCAGCAGCGAGGAGAGGGTGATCGCGGCGTCGCGCAGCCAGGTGTAGCGGTAGTCCCAGTTGCGCTCGCCGCCGATGTCCTCGGGCAGGGAGGTGGTGGGGGCGGCGACGATCCCGCCGGTGGGGGCGTAGGTGAGGCCCTTGAGGGTGATCAGGGAGCGGACCACGGCCTCGCGGTAGGGGCCCTGGTAGGTGCACTGGTCGGCCCACTCGTGCCAGAAGTCGGCGGTGGCGTCGAGCATCTCCTCGGCGTCCGGGGCCCTGGGCGGGTCGAGGTGGGAGGCCTGCCAGGTGAGGGCGAAGGCGATCCGCTCGCCGGCGCCGACGGTGAAGTCGGCGTAGGTGGTGAGGTCGCGCCCGTAGGTCTCGGCCTCGCCGTCCAGCCAGACCGAGTCGGGCCCGGCGACGGCGACGGTGCGGTGGCCGCCGTCGGGCTGCTCGACGCGGTGCACCCAGGGCACCACCCGGCCGT
Source organism: Streptomyces sp. CBMA156 (assembly GCF_014596515.1). Classification (GTDB taxonomy): domain Bacteria; phylum Actinomycetota; class Actinomycetes; order Streptomycetales; family Streptomycetaceae; genus Kitasatospora. Next base: position 5,301 of record NZ_MSJQ01000423.1, on the reverse strand, counting down.
AGGAGAAGCGCATCCGCACCGCGGAGCGCATCCGTACGGTGCCGGAGACGCCCTCGACGATCCGGATCACCTGGGGGACGGCGTCCTTGCCGGCCAGCGGGCGCGGCGGCATGAAGTCGATCACCCGGACGGTGCCGCCCTGGGCGTCCCACTCCTGCTCCAGGATCAGCGAGTCGCCCCGGTAGCGGCGGCGGTCGGCGGGCACGGCGGGGGCGGCGGCGCTGGGCGGGGGCACCCGCTGGCCGGTGGTGTCGGCGAGGCGGGCCCGGTCGGCCGTGGTGGGGGGCGTGGCGGCGGCCGATGCGGGGATCCCGGCCGGGGCGGCCTCGGCCGGTCCGATCCGCCAGAAGCCGTGTTCATCGGTGCCGAGCAGGCCGGCGAACACGGCCGGCGAGTCGAAGCGGGGCAGACAGAGCCAGTCCACCGCCCCGTCCCTGCTGACCAGGGCGGCGGTCTGCATGTCTCCGATGAGTGCGTAGTCCTCGATACGGCCGGCCACGTGGATCTCCAGTTCGCAATGTGGTCAGGGCATCGGCGAGAGGAGGGAGCGAGCGGTCTGCGGGGCCGGAGGTCCACCCCGGGACGTCCGGCCTGCCGGGGGTGGTGGCAGGCCCTGCTGGAGTGTCCGCGGGGCTCGGTCGAGCCCCTGGAGTGGGTGGGGATGGGCTGGAATACGGGGAGGTCCGGTCGCGCATCGGGGACCGGGAGTGTCCTGACCCTCCCACGCCCTCCGCGTGCTCGTGCTGTCGGCGATGCGTCCGAGCAGCTTACGACGGACGAAAGGGGCGAAGCACGCGGGCGCAGCCCGGTGTGGCGCCGCAATTCGGCGGAAATGCCGTGCATCGCGAGGGCGCGGCGCAGGATGGTCCGGAAGGATCACCTCCGGCTGGTCCGGCCGGAGGATCCGGCATGGTCCGGCCGGACGGCCCGCTCTGGCCCGGTCCGGCCGGTGGTGCGACCGGTGTGACGAATGCGGCGCATGATGCGCCGGTTGTGCGCCCCGGCGTGCGCTCCCGGCGCGGCGCGCGCGGCCCGAACGGCGTCCGGGTCGGGTCACTGTTACCCTGGTATCCCGTGGACCGGCGGGATAAAACGCCCCGGACCAGCCGAACCGACGACCCTACGAGCGCCGCGCACCGAGCCGGCCTCCGTCGCCCGGCGAACCCCGAGCTCCCGCCCACGTCACCTTCGACACGCGACCCACGGGAGCCCCCTCTTGGCACAGCCCCATTCCGGCAAGGCAGCGAACAGCCGAGCCGTGACGACCAAGCACCTCTTCGTCACCGGGGGTGTCGCCTCCTCGCTCGGCAAGGGGCTCACCGCCTCCAGCCTGGGCGCGCTGCTCAAGGCCCGCGGCCTGCGCGTGACGATGCAGAAGCTCGACCCGTACCTCAACGTGGACCCGGGCACCATGAACCCGTTCCAGCACGGTGAGGTGTTCGTCACCGACGACGGTGCCGAGACCGACCTGGACATCGGCCACTACGAGCGGTTCCTGGACACCAACCTGCACGGCTCGGCGAACGTCACCACCGGCCAGGTGTACTCGACCGTCATCGCCAAGGAGCGGCGCGGCGAGTACCTGGGCGACACCGTCCAGGTCATCCCGCACATCACCAACGAGATCAAGTCCCGGATCCGCCGGATGGCGACCGAGGACGTCGACGTGGTGATCACCGAGGTCGGCGGGACCGTCGGCGACATCGAGTCGCTGCCGTTCCTGGAGGCCGTCCGCCAGGTCCGCCACGAGGTCGGCCGGGACAACGTGTTCTTCGTGCACGTCTCCCTGCTGCCGTACATCGGCCCCTCGGGCGAGCTGAAGACCAAGCCCACCCAGCACTCCGTCGCCGCCCTGCGCAACATCGGCATCCAGCCCGACGCGATCGTGCTGCGAGCCGACCGCGAGGTCCCGCAGGCGATCAAGCGCAAGATCTCCCTGATGTGCGACGTGGACGAGGAGGCCGTGGTCGCGGCCATCGACGCCAAGTCGATCTACGACATCCCCAAGGTGCTGCACGGCGAGGGCCTGGACGCCTACGTGGTGCGCCGCCTGGACCTGCCGTTCCGCGACGTCGACTGGACCACCTGGGACGACCTGCTGCGCCGTGTCCACGAGCCGCAGCACATCGTCAAGGTCGCCCTGGTCGGCAAGTACATCGACCTCCCGGACGCCTACCTGTCGGTGACCGAGGCGCTGCGCGCCGGCGGCTTCGCCAACAACGCCCGGGTCGAGATCAAGTGGGTCACCTCGGACGACTGCGAGACCCCCGAGGGCGCCCGGGAGCAGCTCGGCGACGTCGACGCGATCTGCATCCCCGGCGGCTTCGGTGACCGCGGCGTCAACGGCAAGGTGGGCGCCATCACCTACGCCCGCGAGAACAAGGTCCCGCTGCTCGGCCTGTGCCTGGGCCTCCAGTGCGTCGTCATCGAGGCGGCCCGCAACCTGGCCGGCCTGCCGGAGGCCAACTCCACCGAGTTCGACGCCGCCGCCAAGCACCCGGTCGTCTCCACCATGGCCGAGCAGCTGGCCATCGTCGACGGCAAGGGCGACCTGGGCGGCACCATGCGCCTGGGCCTGTACCCGGCCAAGCTCGCCGAGGGCTCGATCGTCCGCGAGGTCTACGGCGGCGAGCAGTACGTCGAGGAGCGCCACCGCCACCGCTACGAGGTCAACAACGCCTACCGCGCGGACCTGGAGAAGACCGGCCTGGAGTTCTCCGGCCTCTCGCCCAAGGGCGACCTGGTCGAGTACGTCGAGTACCCGCGCGAGGTGCACCCCTACCTGGTGGCCACCCAGGCCCACCCGGAGCTGAAGTCCCGCCCGACCCGTCCGCACCCGCTGTTCGCGGGTCTGGTCAAGGCGGCCATCGAGATCAAGACCGCGGCCTCGGAGTAGTCCCGGTCGTCGTAGTCAGTGGTCGTTCACCGGACGGCGGTCCCGCGATTCCCGCGGGGCCGCCGTCCGGCGTTAGATTGTGTCGTACTGACGAAAAGGGGAGAGCGATGGACGAGCAGAGCGGCCGGGGGATCTTCGACGTGGCCGAGGAGTGGGAGGTCAGGGAGAGCGGGACGCCGTTCCGGGGCAAGGTCACCGGGGTGCGCAGCGAGGAGGTCCGGATGCCCGACGGCAGCTGGGCCCGCCGCGACTACCAGACCCACCCGGGATCGGTCTCGGTGCTCGCCCTGGACGACGAGCAACGGGTGCTGGTCCTGCGCCAGTACCGCCACCCGGTGCGCCAGCGGCTGTGGGAGCTGCCGGCCGGCCTGCTCGACGTGCCCGGCGAGAACCCGTGGCGCGCCGCGCAGCGCGAGCTGTACGAGGAGGCCCACTGCAAGGCCGGTACCTGGCGGATCCTCGCCGACTACTACACCTCTCCGGGCGGCACCGACGAGGCGCTGCGGATGTTCCTGGCCACCGACCTGGCGCCGGCCGAGGGCGACCGCTACGCGGCCGAGGGCGAGGAGCAGGAGATCGAGGTGGCCTGGGTGCCGGTGCCGGAGCTGATCGGGCTGATCCAGGCGGGGAAGCTGCACAACCCGACCCTGGTCACCGGCACGCTCGCCGTGCACGCCGCACTCACCGGCCCGGACGGGCTGGACGCGCTGCGCCCGGCGGACGCGCCCTGGCCGGCCCGGCCCTTCGAGGGCTGAGCCGGGCCCGCCGGTCCTGTGCGGTCCTCGTCGGCGTGTGCCGCCCCTGCCGGGGTGTGTGATCCGCGCAGGAGGTGCGTGGCGCCCCGTGCGTTGAGTCGTTGGGGTGATTTGCCGATTCGTACGACCGGATGTCACCTCGGCTGAGCCGGACGGTCGAACTACGCTTCGCAGACAGGGCGCCCGTCCCGGGCCGCCTCCGCCGAGCTCCGGAGGCCGAGTTCCGGAGGCTGGGCACCGGATGCCGAGCGCCGGATGCCGAGCGCGGGACGACGTCGGGAGTGGCACGGGTGGCGAGGAAGACGGCGACGATGGAACCCGGCCCCGGCGCGCCCGCCGGGGCCGTCCCCGGCCTGGAGCGGCTGCCGGCCGGGCCCACGCTCTTCGTCGGGCGGCGCGCCGAACTGGCGGCGCTGCGGGCGGCCGCCGCCCGTCCGGCGAGCGGGCGGTGCCCGGTGCTGGTGCTGGCCGGGCGCCCTGGCTCGGGACGGACCGTGCTGGCCGCCCGCTTCGCCCGTACCGTCGCCGCCGACTATCCGGACGGGGTGTTGTTCGTACGGCTGTCCGCCCCGGACGGCGGCCGGGTGCCGCCCGCCCGGGCCGCCCGGCTGCTGCTGGAGCAGCTCGACCCGCAGAGCGCGGTGCCGCTGCCGGGGGCGGGCGAGGACGGCCGGGACGAGCCGGGCTGCGTGGCGCTGCGCGAGGCGCTCGCGGGCCTGCGGGTGCTGCTCGTGCTGGACGACGTCAGGGACGCCGGGCAGGTGTGGCCGCTGCTCGCCGACGAGCCCGGCTGCCTGGTGCTCGCCACCACGGCCGGGCCGCTCACCGGGATCGAGGACATCGACCCGGTGATCCTCGGGGGGCTGGACCGGCAGGCCTCCGGTGAACTGCTGGCCGATCTGGTCGGCGGCACCCGGATCTCCTGCGACCCGGTCGGCGGGGCCGACCTGGCCGAGGCCTGCGCCGCCCGGCCGGCCGCGCTGCGGCTGATGGCGGGGTGGCTGCGGGGGAACCCGAAGATCGCGGTCACGGACGCGGCGCGGGAGCTCAACCGGGTGGTGGGGGAGGAGACGGGGGCCACGGGGGCTGCCGCGGAGACGGCCACGGGGGCGGCCAAGGGCGGCGTGGCTGCTGGGGGGAAGACGGCCGCGGGAAAGGCCGCCGCGGAGAAGGCCGCTGTGGGGAAGGCCACTGTGGGGAAGGCCGCCGCCGGGAAGGAGAAGGAGCAGGACAGGGCGGCGAAGAAGAAAGGGGAGGAGCGCGGGGTGAAGTCCCCCGGCGCTCCCTCGGCGGGGGCTGCCGGGGCTGCCGGGGCCACTGGGACTGCGGGCACCGCCGTGGCCGCCGGCGTCGGCGCGGCGAGCGAGTCGGCGGGCGATCCGGCGGCCTGGGTGAAGCCGGGGCCGGAGCCGGCCGAGCCGGTGCCGGTACCCGACAACGACCCGCTGCTCGGCGCGTTCACTCTGCTCTACCGCGGGCTGCCGGCCGCCCAGGCGCGGATGCTGCGCACCCTCACCCTGGCCCCGGCGCAGACCGCGGACCCGCGTACCGCCTCCGCCCTGGTCGGCTGCCCGGTGCCGGACGCGGCCGTGACGCTGGCCGCGCTCGCCGAGCGGGAGCTGCTCGGCGAGGAGGCCCCGGCCGCCGACG
>NZ_MSJQ01000422.1 GCF_014596515.1 Streptomyces sp. CBMA156 | reverse complement strand
GGCGATGTCCAGGTAGCTGGTAGCGGGAGTGTCACCGCCCAGCGCGTAAGCCTCGTCGGCCGCGCGGACGTGCAGCGCATCCCGGTCCGGCTCGGCGTAGACGGCGACGCTGGCGATACCGGCGTCCCGGCAGGCGCGGACGACCCGCACCGCGATCTCGCCACGGTTGGCGATCAGCACCTTACGCACGTTGAACTCCCTCGTCCCTGCCGTTTGCTCGTCTTGCTCGTCGTATCGGGTGGTCGTGCGGCCGCACGCGCGGCCGGTCAGCCACCGGTGCCCCAGTGCCGGGGCCAGGGGGTCATCCGCCGGGCGGGCGGTGCCCAGCCCCGGCCGGGGCGGGCCCGGGCCGGGGCGCCGGCGGCGGCGCCCTCGGCGGCGGCCAGGGCGGTCACCGCGACCACCGCGGCGGCCAGTTCCTCGCTCGTCGGGCTGCCGTACACCACCAGCAGGCCGTCCTCGGCCCGCCCGTCGGTGCCCTCCGCTGCCGCCCCGCTCACAGCTCCCGCCCCGCTCACAGCGGGATGTTGCCGTGCTTGCGCGGCAGCCGGGAGGTGCGCTTGCCGCGCAGCGTCTCCAGGGCCCCGGCGATGGTCCGCCGGGTCTCGTGCGGCATGATCACCGCGTCCACGTAGCCGCGCTCGGCCGCCGCGTACGGGTTGCAGAGCGCGTCCTCGTACTCCCGGCGCAGCCTGGCCCGCTCGGCGACCGGGTCCTCGGCCTGCTTGACCGCGCGGTGGTGCAGCACGGTCACCGCGCTCTCGCCGCCCATCACCGCGATCTCGGCGGTGGGCCAGGCGAGGTTGATGTCGACCCCCAGGTGCTTGGACCCCATGACGCCGTAACCGCCGCCGTACGCCTTGCGGGTGACCACGGTGACCATCGGGACGGTCGCCTCGGCGTAGGCGTAGATCAGCTTGGCGCCGCGGCGGATGATGCCGGCCCGCTCCTGCTCCAGGCCGGGCAGGAAGCCGGGCACGTCGACGAAGCTCACGACCGGGACGTGGAAGGCGTCGCACATCCGGATGAAGCGCGCGGCCTTCTCGCTCGCGTCGATGTCCAGCGCTCCGGCCGAGACGATCGGCTGGTTGGCCACGATGCCGACGCTGTGCCCGTCGATCCGCCCGAGCCCGCACACCACGTTCTTGGCGAACAGCGGCTGCACCTCCAGCAGTTCGCCGCCGTCCAGCACGGTCTGCACGACCCTGCGCATGTCGTACGGCACGTTGGGGCTGTCCGGCACCAGGGTGTCGAGCGCCCGGTCGGCCTCGGTGAGGGTCTGCGGCTCGGTGGCGGCGTAGACCGGCGGGTCCTCCATGTTGTTGGAGGGCAGGTGGCCCAGCACCAGGCGGACGTACTCGAAGGCGTCCTTCTCGTCCTGCGCGAGGTAGTGCGCGGCGCCGGAGACGGTGTTGTGGCTGAGCGCGCCGCCGAGTTCCTCGCGGTCGACGTGCTGGCCCATGACGGTGCGCAGGACCTCGGGTCCGGTGACGAACATGTGCGAGATGTCCTCGACCATCACGACGAAGTCGGTGATGGCGGGGGCGTAGACCGCGCCGCCGGCGCAGGGGCCCATCATCAGCGAGATCTGCGGGATGACGCCCGAGCCCTCGACCTCGCGCCGGACCATCTCCGCGTAGTAGGCGAGCGAGACCACGCCCTCCTGGATGCGGGCGCCGCCGGAGTCGTTGATGCCGATGACCGGGCAGCCGGTGCTGAGCGCCAGGTCCATCACCTTGACGATCTTCTCGCCGTACTTCTCGCCGAGGCTGCCGCCGAAGACCGTGAAGTCCTGGGCGAAGACGCACACCTTGCGGCCGTCGACGGTGCCATAGCCGGTGATCACGCCGTCGCCGAGCGGCCGGTTGCGCTCCAGTCCGAAGTCGTGGCTGCGGTGCCTGGCCAGGGCGTCGAGTTCGACGAAGGAGCCAGGGTCGAGCAGCGCGTCGATCCGCTCGCGGGCGGTGAGCTTGCCCTTCTCGTGCTGCTTGCGGGCCGCGTCGGAGTCGGCGCGGGCGGCCAACTCGTCACGGCGGCGCTGTAGTTCGGCGATCCGGGCGGCGGTGCCTGCCGGGGCGGCCGGCCGGCCCGCGGGGGTGTCCTCGGTCATCGGGCGCTCCGCTCCGCCGCCGCGGCGGCCTTCAGCTCGCCGTTCAGGTAGCGGGCGCGGCAGGCCCGGCGCTGCACCTTGCCGCTGGTCGTCCTGGGCAGGAAGCCGCGCCGCACGACGACCACCTCGTCCACGTCCAGCCGCTGGCCCTCGTGGACGGCGGTGCGGATCCGGGCCTCCAGCTCGTCCAGGGGAGTGGCGCGCAGGGCCCGGCCGTCCGCCTCGACGACGACGACCAGGCGCTCGCGCTCGCCGTCGTCGACGGAGAACGCCGCGGCCGCGTTGGGGTGCAGGCCGGGGGCGCAGCTCTCGGCGGACAGCTCGATGTCCTGCGGGTAGAAGTTGCGGCCCTGGCGGATGATGACGTCCTTCAGGCGGCCGGTGACGAACAGCTCGCCGTCGTGGACGAAGCCGAGGTCGCCGGTGCGCAGGAAGCGGCCGGCCTCCTCCTGCCCGGCGATCGTCGCCCGGAAGGTCTCCTCGGACTCCTGCGGGCGCCCGTGGTAGCCCGCGGCCACGCACGGCCCGGAGACCCAGATCTCGCCGACCTCGCGCTCGGCCATGACGGTGCGGGAGGCGGGCTCGACGATCCGCACGACGCTGTCGAGGACCGGGACGCCCGAGCCGACCAGCGGCTGCGCGCCCTCGCCGGGCGCGGACAGCTCCACCCGGTCCGTCCGCAGCGCGGCCGAGTCCACCCAGAGCACCGGTGGCTCCTCGCCAAGCCGGCTGCCGGTGGCCTTGAGCGTGTTCTCGGCGAGTCCGTAGCCCGGGCAGCTCGCCTCCGGACGGAAGCCGGCCGCGGCGAAGGTCTCGGCGAAGGAGCGGATCGCGCGCCAGCGCACCGGCTCCGCGCCGTTGGCGGCCACCCGCCACGAGGAGAGGTCGAGGCCGGGCGCCACCTTGCCCTCCTCCTGGGCCTTCACGCACAGCTCGTACGCGAAGCTGGGCGCCGCGGCGTGGGTGCCCCGGAACCGGTCGATCGCCGCCAGCCACCGGCCCGGGCTGCGGACGAAGGCGTCCGGGGCCATCAGGTAGGCGGGCATCCCGGAGCTCAGCGGCATCAGGACGCCGAAGAGCATCCCCATGTCGTGGAAGAGCGGGAGCCAGGAGACGACCACGCCGTCCGGGCCGACCGGCCACAGCTCCTCGGTCTCGGCCACGTTGGCGAGGAAGTTGGCGTGGGTGACCATCACGCCCTTGGGATCGCCGGTCGAGCCGGAGGTGTACTGGAGCAGCGCGATGTCCTCCGGCTCGGGGAAGCCGCCGGTCCACTCGGCCCGCGGCAGCGCGCCGGTGTCGACCAGGGTGAGCCCGGCGAGATCCGGGTGGTCGCCGAAGCGCTCCTCCAGGTCGTGCTTCACCTCGGCGGTGGTCAGCACCGTCGTGGTGCCCGCGTCCTCGGCTATCCGGCGCAGCCGCGCCAGGCCGGTGGCCCGCCGCGGCACCTGCACCGGCGCGCCGGCCACCCGGGCGTACATGCAGCCGAGCAGCGCCCGGACGAACTCCAGGCCCGAGGGGTAGAGCAGCACCGCGCTGCCCCCGCCGAGGCCGGCCGCCGCCAGTGCGGCGGCCCGGGAGCGCGCGTCGGCTTCGAGTTGACGGTAGGTCAACGAGCCGTCCGGCTCCTCGCCGTCCCTGAGGTAGACGTACGCGGTCTCGTCGGGCTGCTTCTCGGCGCGCAGGCTCAGCGCGCCGGGCAGTGTCGTGGCAGGGCCCGTCGGCACCGGTTCGGTGATGGTCACGGTCGTGCTACCTCGTTTCGCGAGGACGTGGACGGTCGGTGGTGGCGAACAGGGTTCACGAGTACGGGAGTTCCAGCGGTGCGAGGGAGTCGAAGAGATCGCCGGGCCCCGGGTTGGCCCGCGGGGCGTGGCCGCCCAGGTGGTCGACGACGCCCCACACCGCGTTGAGCGCCGTGGTCACCGCGCCCTCGGCGAAGCCGGCGGTCCACGAGACGTCGTCGCCGCACAGGAAGAAGCCGCGGTCGCGGGGCTCCCGGTCGTCCTGCATGAACTGGGTGAACAGCCGCCGCTGGTAGCGGTACTGGCCGGGCAGGTTCGACTTGAACGCGCCCATGAAGTGCGGCTCGGTCTCCCAGGTGACGCTGATCGGCTCGTCGATGATGTGCGAGCGGATGTCCACGTCCGGGTAGATCCGGCCCAGCCGGGCGAGCAGGACATCCAGGCGCTCGCGGTCGGTGAGCGAGGCGAACTTCAGCGAGTCGTCGTTCCACGTGTAGGACAGGCACATCACGCCCGGGCGGTCGGGCCCGTTGTCGAACAGGTAGACGCCGCGGGCGATCCGGTCGGTGAGCGTCATCCCCATCACCTCGCGGCCGGTGCGCGGGTCGACGTCCCGCCAGAACGGCCGGTCGGTGAGCACGAACAGCTTGGAGGAGCCCATGTAGTGGGTGCGCTCGACGGCCGTCCACTGCGGCTGGGTCAGCAGGCCGGGGTCGCAGTCGATGCGGTTGAGGAGCGTCCACACGTGCGGGGTGAACACCACGGACGGGAACACCCGCACGTCGCCGTCCGCGTCCTCGACCACGAACAGCTCGCCCTTGCGCCGCAGTCCGACCACGCCGGGGCGGGGCGTGCCGTCCTCGTGCAGCGAGGCGAGCGAGGTGCCGGCCGGCCAGTGCGCCGGGGACTCGGGGGCGTGCTGCCACAGGCCGTACGGCAGTTGCTGCACCCCGCCGACGATCGACATGTGGTTCTCGTCCGCCTCGGTGAAGACCACCCGGAGGATCTCCAGCACCGAGTTCGGGAAGTCGGTGTCCCAGCCGCCCGAGCCGAAGCCCACCTGGCCGAAGATCTCCCGGTGCCGGAACGAGTGGAACGCGGAGGAGCTGGCCAGGAAGCCGTAGAACGACTCGTCGTCGAACTCGCGGACCAGGCGGTTCCAGACCGCCTTCAGGATCGGCACGTCCCGCCGGGTGATCGCGTCGCGCATCGTGGACAGCGACGCGCGCTCCTGGAGCACCTTCTCCCAGGCGTCGGCGACCTCCTGGTACAGCTCCGGCAGGTCCTCCGGCGAACGCGCCCACGCCTGCTCGCCGTTGAGGTCGATCAGGGTGCCGGGGGTGTCCGGCGCCAGCGGGTTCGGGAACGGCTTGGTCCGCAGGCCCAGCAGGTCGATGTAGTGGTAGAGCGCCTTCGCCGAGACCGGGAAGCGCATCGCGCCCAACTCGGCCACGTACTCGGGGTGGTTGGCGAACGGCACGGCCCGCATCCGGCCGCCGAGGTCGCCGGGCTCGTACACCACCGGGCGCAGCCCCAGCCGCATCAGCTCGTAGGCGGCGGTCAGTCCTGCCATGCCGCCGCCGACCACCGCGACCTCGGTGCCGGCCCGCTCCGGCGGGAGCACGCCCAGGCCGGCCGGGTGGGTCAGCCACCGGTCGTAGGAGAACGGGAAGTCGGGAACGAGCATGCCTATCGAAGCCGCGCTTGGTGACGTCATCTGGAAAACCCCTCGGGCCGTGCCGACAATGCTGGTCGAGAAATCAGAGAATTTCCGGCAGAGTTCCGCACGCTCGCGCGGCGCGAGCCGCATCTCGCTAGGCGCCGGCCCGGGGTCGGCCGCGCACTGTGCCCCAGTTACCGCGGGACCGCCTTCGCCGACGGGCTCACGCTATTTTTCGCGGCGCCGCAGGGGCAACCCCTACGCACCCTGTCAACCGGCCCCAACCCGTACGGAATGGCACCCCGAGGGGCCTGCGCCGCAGGCCGGCGGCGTCTCCCGGGCCCGCCCGCACCGTACCGGAACCGGTGCGGGGTCGGCGTAGGGGGCCTATGGGGTGGTCGCCGGACGGAACCCCGCCGTAGCCTCGGTCACGCTGTCCGCTAGCTGACTGTTGGGTGAAATGCTGATGGAAGAGAAGACAGCTGTCGTATTTCCTGGAATGGGGCCGTCAAGCTTTTCCACGGTCGGCAAGTTCATGGTTCTCGACAGATACGCGCGCCGGCGGATAGCCGACGCGGACCGGGCCCTGGGCTACTCGCTGCTCGACCGCTTCTACGCGGCCGACGACGACTACTCCGAATACACCCAGGTGGCCTTCCTGGTCAACTCCCTGGCGCTGGCCGACCGGGCCGAGGACGTCATGGGAATGCGTGCCGACTACGTCGCGGGACCGAGCTTCGGGCAGAAGGCCGCGGCCGCCTGGACCGGTGCCATGGACTATCCCGACGTGGTCCGGATGACCGCCGAACTCGCCCGCTGCGAGCAGGAGTTCTTCGCCACCGAACACACCGACGTGGTGACCCACTCCTTCGTGCGCGTTCCCGAGGATGACTTCAGGGAATACCTCGACGGGCTCACCGCCGACGGCGAGTGGTACGACGTGTCCGGCCGGCTGGACGAGGGCTTCTACATGCTCTCCGTCCGGGAGCACCTCCTCGAAGGCCTCACGAAGGCCATCGGCGCCATGGGCGGCTACTCGATGTACACGATGCGCCCGCCGGTGCACGCCGAGGCCTTCGACGGACTGCGCCGCAGGGCCGAGGAGGAGGTGTTCTCCCGCTACGAGATCGGCGCCCCGGCCCAGACCGTCATCGCCGACCAGGACGGCAGCCGGGTGACCACCGCCGACCGGATGCGCACCATGATGCTCGACACCTTCGACAAGGGGATCCGCTGGCCCGACGTCGTCGACTCGCTGCTCGGCCTCGGGGTGCGCAAGCTCTACATCACCGGTCCCGAGAACCTGTTCCGCCGGGTGCAGTGCACCACGCGGAACTTCGACGTCGTCGCGGTCGACCCGAAGAGCGTCCTGCGGGCCGCGCTGAGGCCGGCCAAGCGCTGAATCCGGCGGCGGTCCCGCGCCCTTCGGATTCCGCGCCGGAAGCGTGCCGCGACCGTGCCGGAACCCCACCGGAACAGCGCCGGAATCACGGGGGGCCGGCGCCGGAACCCCACCGGAATCCCGCCGGAACCCCACTGGTTCGCCGCCCGGCGAAAGGGGTGCGTAGGGGTGTGGGCGCCGCTCGGCGGCGACCTACTCTCGCGTCACGTCCGGTTTTTCCTTGAACAGCCCTGTACAGCCCAGAACAGCCGTGTCGGCAGAGTGGTGGAGCGAGCGATGGTAGGCCAGCCCGGAGAATTCCGTTCGCAGCCTGAACTGACCGGTCCGGAGCAGGAACGCCACCTGCTCGCCTTCGTCACCGGTCTGGTCAGGGACGTGCTCAGCGGCACGGACCGCGGTGAGCCGAGCGAGATCGACCCCGAGAGCTCCTTCCTCGAACTCGGCTTCCACTCGCTCGCCGCCGTCGAGTTCCACCGCCGCCTGGTCGCCGCCACCGGACTGGCGGTGCCCGTCACCCTGCCCTTCGACCACCCCACCCCACGGGCGCTCGCGCGCGAGCTGCGCCGCCTGCTCTCCGGCACCGGCGACAGCCCCGCGGACGAGCCGCTCCCGGCCGCCGCCGACGATGACGAGCCGATCGCCATCGTCGGCATGGCCGTGCGGCTGCCCGGCGGCGTCGACACCCCGGACGACCTCTGGCGGCTCCTCGCCGAGGGCCGCGACGCCATCTCCGGGTTCCCCACCAGCCGCGGCTGGGACCTCGACGACCTGTACTCCCCGGACCCGGACGACGGCGGCAAGACCTACACCCGCCAGGGCGGATTCCTGCACGGGGCGGGCGAGTTCGACGCCGACTTCTTCGGCGTCTCGCCGCGCGAGGCGCTCGGCATGGACCCGCAGCAGCGCCTCCTCCTGGAGAGCACCTGGGAGGCCCTGGAGAACGCCGGCATCGACCCCAGGGCCGCCCGCGGCAGCCAGACCGGCGTCTACGTCGGCGTGGAGAACCAGGAGTACGGGCCGCGCCTGTCCGACGCCGCCGACGGCCTGGAGGGCTACCTGCTCACCGGCAACGCCGCCAGCGTCGCCTCCGGCCGCCTCGCCTACACCTTCGCCTTCGAAGGCCCCACGATCACCGTCGACACCGCGTGCTCCGGCTCGCTCGTCGCCCTCCACCTCGCCGTCCAGGCCCTGCGCCGCGGTGACTGCCCGCTGGCCGTCGCCGGCGGCGCCGCCGTCATGTCCAGCCCCGGCGGCTTCCTCGCCTTCAGCCGCCAGCGCGGTCTCTCCGAGGACGGCCGCTGCCGCGCCTACTCCGCCGACGCCGACGGCACCGGCTGGGGCGAGGGCGCCGGCATCCTGGTGCTGGAGCGCCTCTCCGACGCGCGCCGCAACGGCCACCGGGTGCTCGCGCTCGTCAAGGGCAGCGCCATCAACTCCGACGGCGCCTCCAACGGCCTCACCGCCCCCAGCGGCCTCGCCCAGCAGCGCGTCATCCGCCGCGCCCTCGCGGACGCCGGCCTCGCCCCGGCCGACATCGACGCCGTCGAGGGCCACGGCACGGGTACCCGGCTGGGCGACCCGATCGAGGTCCAGGCGCTGCTTTCGACGTACGGTCAGCGGCGTGAGGGCGGCGAGCCGCTCTGGCTCGGCTCGCTGAAGTCCAACGTCGGCCACACCCAGGCCGCGGCCGGTGTCGCCGGTGTCGTCAAGATGGTCCTGGCGCTGCGCAACGGCGTGCTGCCGCAGACCCTGCACGCGGGGCAGCCGTCGCCGCACGTCGACTGGTCGGCGGGCGCGGTGGAGCTGCTGACCGAGGCGCGGCAGTGGCCGGAGGCCGGGCGTCCGCGCCGGGCCGGCGTCTCGTCGTTCGGCATGAGCGGCACCAACGCGCACGTGGTGCTGGAGCAGGCTCCGGCGGAGGAGCCGGCGGAAGCCGTCGAGGCGACGGTCACCGCTCCGGTGCCGTGGGTGGTGTCGGGCAAGTCGGAGGCGGCGCTGCGCGATCAGGCCGCGCGCCTGGCGTCCTTCGTCGGGGGCCGGCCGGAGCTGTCGCCGGTGGACGTCGGCCACTCGCTGGCGCTGTCGCGCTCCCGCTTCGAGCACCGGGCGGTCGTCTCCGGCGCGGACCGCGACGAACTGCTCGCGGGCCTCGCGGCGGTGGCCGCCGGGGACACCGCGGGCTCGGTCGCCTCCAGCAGTGCGCTGGCGTTCCTGTTCACCGGGCAGGGCAGCCAGCGGACCGGCATGGGCCGGGAGCTGTACGAGGCGTTCCCGGTGTTCGCTGCGGCCTTCGACGAGGTGTGCTCCTACCTGGACCTGCACCTCGACGCGCCGCTGAAGGACCTGGTCTTCGACGGGTCGGAGCTGCTGGACCAGACCGCGTACACCCAGGCGGCGCTGTTCGCCGTCGAGGTGTCGCTGTTCCGCCTGGTCGAGTCCTGGGGGCTGACCCCGGACTTCCTGGTCGGCCACTCGGTCGGCGAACTGGCCGCCGCGCACGTGGCCGGGGTGTTCTCGCTGGAGGACGCCGCCGTCCTGGTGGCCGCGCGTGGCCGGCTGATGCAGGCGCTGCCCGCCGGTGGCGCGATGGCGGCCATCGAGGCGACCGAGGCCGAGGTGCTGCCGCTGCTGGCGGGCCGTGAGGCGGAGATCGCCGTCGCGGCGGTCAACGGGCCGACGTCGGTGGTGGTTTCGGGTGACGAGGCCGCGGTGCTGGAGGTGCTGGAGCACTGGAAGGCGCGGGGCCGTAAGGGCCGTCAGCTGCGGGTGAGCCACGCGTTCCACTCGCCGCGGATGGAGCCCATGCTGGAGGAGTTCCGCTGGCACGCCCGCGTGATCGGCTACTCCGCGCCGCGCATCCCGATCGTCTCCAACGTGACCGGCGAACTGGCGACGGCGGAGGAACTGGCCTCGCCCGAGTACTGGGTGCGGCACGTCCGTGAGGCGGTCCGCTTCGCCGACGGCGTCGCGTACCTCGCCGGGCAGGGAGTGAAGAAGTTCCTGGAGCTGGGCCCGGACGGTACCCTGTCGGCCCTGGCCCAGGGCGTCCTGGCCGACGCCGAGGACTCGCTGTTCGCCCCGGTCCTGCGCAAGGACCGGCCGGAGGCGCTGTCCTTCACCCAGGCAGTCCTGGGCGTGCACGCGCACGGCGCCGCCCTGGACTGGGACGGCGTGTTCGCCGGCCGGGGCGCCGGGCGGCGCATCGACCTGCCGACGTACGCCTTCCAGCACCAGCACTACTGGCTGAACGTGGCTACGGCGGCCGGGGACGCGAGCAGCCTGGGGCTGGGGGCGAGCGGTCATCCGTTGGTGGGTGCGGTGGTGGTGCTGCCGGGCTCGGACGGTGTGGTGCTGGCGGGTCGGGTGTCGTTGCAGTCGCACGGGTGGCTGGGTGAGCACCGGGTGCATGGTGTGGCGGTGGTGCCGTCGTCGGCTCTGGTGGAGCTGGCGGTGCACGCGGGTGACCAGGTCGGTGCCGGCACGGTCGAGGAACTGACCGTCCACGCGCCGCTGGTGCTGCCAGAGCAGGGCGGCGTGGTGCTGCGGGTGAGCGTCGAGGCGGCTGATGCCGACGGCCGGCGGACCGTGGCGGTCTTCTCGCGTCCGGAGACGGCGGATGCCTCCGCGGCCTGGGCGGTGCATGCGGTGGGTGTGTTGTCGGTGGTTTCGGAGGGGCCGGCGTTCGATCTGTCGGTGTGGCCGCCGGTGGGTGGGCGGGTTGTGGGGGAGGGGGTGTGGTCGGTCGGTGATGAGTTGTTCGCCGAGGTCGCGCTCGCTGATGGTGTGTCGGTGGAGGGGTTTGTCGTTCATCCGGGGCTGATGGAGTCGGCTGTGGGTGTGGCGGGTCCTGGTGCGGGGTGGTCGTGGTCGGGGGTGTCGGTCTTCGCGTCGGGTGCTTCGGTGCTGCGGGTGCGGGTGTCGGGCGATGCTGTGGTGGCGGCGGATGGTTCGGGTGTGCCGGTGTTCTCGGTGCGTTCGGTGGTGCGTCGTGAGGTGCCGGCGGGTGAGCTGTCGGTGGCCGGGGGCTTCGAGGAGTCGTTGTTCCGGGTCGAGTGGTCGGAGCTGACGGCTTCCGGTGGTCCGGTTTCCTTCGCTGTTGTGGGTGAGGGGGGTTTGGCGGGGCTGGGTTCGTCGGTTCCGGGTGTGGTGTTCTTCCCGTTGGAGCCGCTGTCGGCTTCGGTTTCGGCGGATGTGGTGCGCGGGGCTGTGGTCCGGGCGCTGGGTGTGGTGCGGGAGTGGTTGGAGGACGCGCGGTTCGCGGGTTCGCGGCTGGTGTTCGTGACGCGTGGTGCGGTGGCCGCGGTCGACGGTGAGGGTGTCGGGGATCTGGTTCATGCTCCGGTGTGGGGTCTGGTGCGTTCGGCGCAGTCGGAGAACCCGGAGCGGTTCACGCTGTTGGACGTTGATGACGTCGCGCCGGTGTGGGAGCGGCTGACGGGCGCGGTGTCGTCGGGTGAGCCGCAGTTGGCGGTGCGTGGCGGCAGGGTGATGGTGCCGCGTCTGGTGCGGGTTGCCTCGGACGCTTCGGCACAGCCGGTGGAGTTCGACCCGTCCGGGACGGTGCTGGTCACCGGCGCGGGCACGCTGGGCGGCCTGGTGGCCCGCCACCTTGTGGTCGAGCACGGCGTGCGGCATGTGGTGCTGACCAGCCGCCGCGGTGGCGCCGCCGCGGGTGCCCAGGAGCTGACGGAGGAACTGCTCGAACTGGGCGCCTCCAGCGTGGAGTTCGCCGCCTGCGACGCCGCCGACCGTGAGGCGCTGGCCGAGCTGCTGAGGGCCGTTCCGGCGGACCGTCCGCTGACCGCCGTGGTGCACACGGCCGGTGTGCTGGACGACGGCCTGGTGGCCTCGCTGTCGCCGGAGCGGCTGGAGGCGGTGCTGCGCCCGAAGGTGGACGCGGCGCTCAACCTGCATGAGCTGACCCGGGACCTGGAGCTGACGGCCTTCGTCCTGTTCTCGTCCTCGGCGGGCCTGTTCGGCGACGCCGGGCAGGGCAACTACGCCGCCGCCAACGCGTTCCTGGACGCGCTCGCCACCCGGCGCCGCGCGGACGGCCTGGTCGCCAGCGCCCTCCAGTGGGGCCTGTGGGAGCAGCGCAGCGGTATCACCGAGGGCCTGTCGGACGCGGACGTCGAGCGCATCCGCCGGTCGGGCATGAGCCCGCTGCCGACCGGGCGCGGTCTCGGACTGCTGGACGCCGTGCTGTCCGCCGGTCTCGCCGTCGCCTCCCCGATGGTGCTCGACCTCGCCGCGTTCCGCACCGCCGACGCCACCGTCCCCGCCCTGCTGCGCGGGCTCGTCGGCGCGCCCGTCCGCCGTGCCGTCGCGAGTCGCGCCACCGCGGCCGGCGGCGCCTCCGGCCTCGCCGCCCAGCTCGCCGGACTCTCCGCCAGCGAGCGGACGAACACTCTGACGGACCTCGTCCGCGGGCATGTCGCGGCCGTGCTCGGCCACGGCGACGGCCGGGCGATCGAGCCGAAGCGGGCGTTCAAGGAGCTGGGCTTCGACTCGCTGAGCGCGGTCGAGCTGCGCAACCGGCTCAACTCCCTCACCGGGCTGCGCCTGCCCGCGACCCTCACCTTCGACTACCCGACCCCCACCGCCCTCGTCGAGTACCTGCTCGCCGAGACCTTCGGCAGCACGACCGCCGACGAGGACGCCGCGGTGGTCGTCCGCACCGCCGTGGACGACGAGCCGATCGTGATCGTCGGCATGAGCTGCCGCTTCGCGGGCGGCATCGCCTCGCCCGACGACCTGTGGCGGATGGTTCTGGACGGCGGTGAGGGCCTCTCCGCGTTCCCGGCCGACCGTGGCTGGGACAACGAGGGGATCTTCGACGCGGACCCGACCCGGGTCGGCACGACGTACGTGCGCGAGGGCGGCTTCGTCCCCGCGGCCGACTTCGACGCCGAGTTCTTCGGCATCTCCCCGCGCGAGGCGCTCTCCATGGACCCGCAGCAGCGCCTGCTGCTGGAGGCGGCCTGGGAGGCGCTGGAGAGCGCCGGGATCGACCCGAGCGAGCTGCGCGGCAGCCGGACCGGTGTGTTCGCCGGCGTGATGAACACCGACTACTTCCCGAGCCTCCAGGCCGTCCCCGAGGACCTGGAGGGCTACCTCAGCACGGGCACCTCCGGAAGCGTCGCCTCCGGCCGCGTCTCGTACGCGCTGGGCTTCGAGGGCCCGGCGGTGTCGGTGGACACCGCGTGCTCCTCCTCGCTGGTGGCCCTGCACCTGGCCGTGCAGTCGCTGCGGCGCGGTGAGTCCTCCCTGGTTCTCACCGGTGGTGTGACGGTCATGTCCACCCCGGAGACCTTCGTGGACTTCTCGCGGCAGCGCGGGCTGGCGCCGGACGGCCGGATCAAGGCCTTCGCGGCGGCCGCCGACGGCACCATCTGGGGCGAGGGTGTCGGCATGCTGCTCGTGGAGCGGCTGTCGGACGCGCGGCGCAACGGGCACAAGGTGCTTGCGGTGGTGCGGGGTTCGGCCGTCAACCAGGACGGTGCGTCGAACGGCCTGACGGCGCCGAACGGTCCGTCGCAGCAGCGGGTGATCCGGCAGGCGCTGGCCGACTCGGGTCTGGCCACGGGTGACGTGGACGTGGTGGAGGCGCACGGGACGGGTACCCGTCTGGGCGACCCGATCGAGGCGCAGGCGCTGCTGGCCACCTACGGCCAGGACCGCGAGGGCGGCGAGCCGCTGTGGCTGGGCTCGGTGAAGTCCAACATCGGCCACACCCAGGCCGCTGCCGGGGCGGCGGGCATCATCAAGATGGTCCTCGCGCTGCGTGACGGCGTCATGCCGCGGACCCTGAACGTCGACGCGCCCACGCCCGAGGTGGACTGGTCCGCCGGTTCGGTGGAGCTGCTGACCGAGGCCCGGGACTGGCCGGCGGTCGGGCGTCCGCGCCGGGCGGCGGTGTCCTCGTTCGGCATCAGCGGCACCAACGCGCATGTGGTGCTGGAGCAGGCTCCGGCGGAGGAGCCGGCGGAGGCCGTCGAGGCGACGGTCACCGCTCCGGTGCCGTGGGTGCTGTCGGGCAGGACCGAGGCCGCGCTGCGGGACCAGGCCGCGCGGCTGGCGTCCTTCGTCGGGGAGCGGCCGGAGCTGTCGCCGGTGGACGTCGGGTACTCGCTGGCGGTGTCGCGGGCACACTTCGACCACCGTGCGGTGGTGTCGGGTGCGAGCCGGGACGAGCTGCTGGCAGGTCTGTCCGCGCTGACCGCGGGGTCGGTCGTCTCCGGTGGTGCACTGGCGTTCCTGTTCACCGGGCAGGGGAGCCAGCGGGCGGGGATGGGGCGTGAGCTGTACGCGGCCTTCCCGGTGTTCGCCGCCGCCTTCGATGAGGTGTGTGCCCGCTTTGAATTCCCGTTGAAGGACGTGGTGTTCGAGGCTTCGGAGCTGCTGGATCAGACCGCCTACACGCAGGCGGCGCTGTTCGCTATCGAGGTCGCACTGTTCCGCCTGGTGGAGTCGTGGGGCCTGAAGCCCGACTTCCTGGTGGGCCACTCTGTCGGTGAGATCGCCGCCGCCCACGTCGCGGGCGTGCTGTCCCTGGACGACGCCGCGAAGTTGGTCGAGGCCCGAGGGCGCCTGATGCAGGCCCTGCCCACGGGTGGTGCGATGGCCGCCATCGAGGCGACCGAGGCCGAGATCCTGCCCCTGCTGGCGGGCCGCGAGGCGGAGATCGCCGTCGCGGCGGTCAACGGGCCGACGTCGGTGGTGGTTTCGGGCGACGAGGCCGCCGTCCTTGAAGTGCTGGAGCACTGGAAGGCCGAGGGCCGGCGGGGTCGTCAGCTGCGGGTGAGCCACGCGTTCCACTCGCCGCGCATGGAACCGATGCTGGCCGAGTTCCGCGCCATCGCTGCTCAACTGACCTATGCCGAGCCGAAGTTCGCCGTGGTCTCGAACGTGACCGGCGAGCCGGCGACCGAGCTGACGTCCCCCGAGTACTGGGTGCGGCATGTCCGCGAGGCGGTCCGCTTCGCCGACGGCATCACCTACTTGGCCGCCCAGGGCGTCACCACGTTCCTGGAGCTGGGCCCGGACGGCACTCTGTCGGCCCTGGCCCAGGGCGTCCTGGCCGACGCAGAGGACTCGGTGTTCGCCCCGGTCCTGCGCAAGGACCGCCCGGAGGCGCTGTCCTTCACCCAGGCCGTCACCGGCCTCCACGCCAGTGGCGCGGAACTCGACTGGGACGGAGTGTTCGCCGGTCGCGGCGCGCGCCGCATCGACCTGCCGACGTACGCCTTCCAGCACCAGCACTTCTGGCTGGAACAGACGGCGCCCACCGGCAGCCTGGCGCCCGCCGGGCTGACCTCGGTCGAGCACCCGATCCTCGGTGCGGCGGTGTCCCTGCCGGCCACCGGAACGGTTCTGCTGACCGGCCGCCTCTCTCTCCAGTCGCACGCCTGGCTCGCCGATCACGAACTGCTGTCCGCCGCCGTGGTGCCCGGTTCGGTCTTCGTGGAGCTGGCGACGGCCGCCGGTGACCAGGTCGGTGCCGGAGCCCTGCGGGAGCTGACGCTCCAGGCCCCGCTCGTTCTGCCCGAGCAGGGCGGAGTTGCCCTGCGGGTGGCCGTGGACGGCGCCGACGAGGAGGGCTTCCGTCCGGTCGCGGTCTACTCCCGCGACGAGGCGGCCGGGATCGACGAGCCGTGGGTGTGCCACGCGACCGGCCGGGTGAGCGGCGGCGCGCCGGCGGTCGGGATCGACCTGTCGGTCTGGCCGCCGCAGGGCGCGCGCGAGGTGGACGTGGAGTCGCTGTACGGGCGCCTCGCACAGGCGGGTCTGGCCTACGGCCCGGCCTTCCAGGGGGTGCGCGCGGCCTGGCAGCTCGGCGACGCCCACTACGCGGAGGTCGAGCTTCCCGAGGGCGTGCCGGCGGAGGGCTTCGGCCTTCACCCCGCGCTGCTGGACGCTGCTCTCCAGGTGCTGCCGCTGGACGGGCAGGCGGTCAGGATCGCCTCCGGGTGGACCGGTGTCTCCCTCTTCGCCACCGGTGCGACCGCCCTGCGGGTGCGGCTCTCGGGCGGCTCGCTGATCGCCGTGGACGCCTCGGGCGAGCCCGTCCTCGCTGTTGAGACGGTGTCCTGGCACGAGCCGACGGCCGACGAACTCGCCCTCGGCGGGGACGCGTTCCGCGACGCGCTGTTCCGGCTGGACTGGTCGGCGCTGGCGCTGCCCGCCGCCGGTACCGCCTCGTGGGCGGTGCTCGGCGAGGCGGACGGCGCTCTCGCCGGTGGCGCCGCGTTCGCCGGACCGGCGGAGCTGGCCGCGGCCGGCTCGGTGCCGGAGCTGGTGTTCGTGCCGGTGGCGTCGTCCGAGGGCGACGACCTGGTGGCCGCTGTCCACTGGTCGGCGCTGGACGCGCTGGCGCTGGTGCAGGCCTGGCTGGCGGAGGAGCGCCTCGCGGACTCCCGCCTGGTGTTCGTCACCCGTGGCGCGGTCGCCGTGGCCGGGGGTGTCGAGGACCTGGTCAACGCGCCGGTCTGGGGTCTGGTGCGTTCCGCTCAGGCGGAGAACCCGGACCGCTTCGTCCTGGTCGACGCCGACCGCGGTCTCGGTGAGCTGGGGGCCGACCGGCTGCTGGCCGCCGTCGCTACGGGCGAGGAGCAGGTGGCCCTGCGCGGTGGCAAGGCCTTCGTGCCGCGCCTGGTCCGTACGCCGGTTGCCGAGGGCGGGTTCGAGCTGGACGCGGCCGGCACGGTGCTGGTCACCGGCGGTACGGGTGCGCTGGGTTCGCTCGTCGCGCGCCATCTGGTCACCGAGCACGGCGTCCGCCGCCTCGTTCTGACCAGCCGTCGCGGTCTCGCCGCCGAGGGTGCGCGGGAACTGGCGGACGAGCTGGTCGAGTTGGGCGCCGCCGAGGTGGAGGTCGCGGCCTGCGACGCCGCCGACCGGGAGGCGCTCGCCGCCCTGCTGGCGGCCGTCCCCGCCGAGTACCCGCTCACCGCGGTCGTGCACACGGCCGGTGTGCTGGACGACGGCGTGATCGGTTCGCTCACCCCGGAGCGGTTCGCGGCGGTGCTGCGCCCGAAGGTGGACGCGGCGGTCAACCTGCACGAGCTGACCCGTGAGCTGGACCTGACGGCCTTCGTGCTGTTCTCCTCCGCCGCCGGTGTCTTCGGCGACGCCGGTCAGGCCAACTACGCGGCGGCGAACACCTTCCTGGACGCGCTGGCGGAACACCGCCGCTCGCAGGGCCTGGCCGCGACCTCGCTGGCCTGGGGCTTCTGGGAGCAGCGCAGCGGCCTCACCGGGCACCTCTCGCAGGCCGACACGGAGCGGATCAAGCGCTCGGGCATGGTGCCGATCTCCTCGGAGTTCGGCATGGCGCTGCTCGACGCCGCTCTCCGGGCCGACACGGCCGCGCTGGTGCCGATGCCGCTGGACCTGGCCGCCCTGCGCCGCCAGGGCGCGGCTGCACTGCCGGGGCTGCTGCACGGTCTGGTCGGTGCGCCCGTCCGCCGCGTCGCGAGCGGAAAGGCGGCCCGCGCCGACTCCTCGTCGCTGGGCCGCAGGCTCGCCGGGCTCGCCGAGGACGAGCAGAACAGCGTGCTGTTCGACCTGGTCCGTACGCACGTCGCCGCCGCGCTCGGCCACAGCGGCGGGGAGGCGATCGCGCCCAAGCGCGCGTTCAAGGAGCTGGGCTTCGACTCGCTCACCGCGGTCGAGCTGCGCAACCGCCTCAACGCGGAGACCGGGCTGAAGCTGCCGGCGACGCTGGTGTTCGACTACCCGACGCCCGCCGCCCTGGTGGACTTCCTGCGGGCGGAGGTGGTCGGCGCGGCCCCGGTGGTCGCATCGGCCGCCGCCCGTATGGTCACCGCCGCCGAGGACCCGATCGTGATCGTCGGCATGAGCTGCCGCTTCGCGGGCGGGGTGACCTCCCCCGAGGAGCTGTGGCAGCTGGTGGCCGACGGCCGCGACGGCCTGGTGCCGTTCCCGGCCGAGCGCGGCTGGGACGTCGAGGGCCTGTACGACCCGGACCCGGCCACGGCCGGCACGACCTACGTCCGGGTCGGCGGCTTCCTGGAGAGCGCGGGGGACTTCGACCCGGCGTTCTTCGGGATCTCGCCGCGCGAGGCGCTGGCCACCGACCCGCAGCAGCGCCTGCTGCTGGAGGCGGCCTGGGAGGCGCTGGAGAGCGCCGGGATCGATCCGAACGAGCTTCAGGGCAGCCAGACCGGTGTCTTCGCCGGTGTGATGGCCACCGACTACTTCCCCGGCCTCCAGTCCGTCCCCGAGGAGCTTGAGGGCTACCTCAGCACGGGCACCTCCGGCAGCGTCGCGTCCGGCCGCGTCTCGTACGCGCTGGGCCTGGAGGGCCCTGCGGTGTCGGTGGACACGGCCTGCTCGTCCTCGCTGGTGGCCCTGCACCTGGCGGTGCAGTCGCTGCGGCAGGGCGACTGCTCGATGGCCCTGGTCGGCGGCGTCACCGTGATGGCCGGGCCTGACACCTTCGTGGACTTCTCGCGGCAGCGCGGTCTGGCCTCCGACGGCCGGATCAAGGCCTTCGCGGCGGCCGCCGACGGCACCAACTGGGGCGAGGGCGTGGGCATGCTGCTCGTGGAGCGGCTGTCCGACGCGCGGCGCAGCGGGCACAAGGTGCTTGCGGTGGTGCGGGGTTCGGCGGTGAACCAGGACGGTGCGTCGAACGGTCTGACGGCGCCGAACGGTCCGTCGCAGCAGCGGGTGATCCGGCAGGCGCTGGCGGGTGCCGGGCTTGCGGCCACCGAGGTGGACGTGGTCGAGGCGCACGGGACGGGTACGCGTCTGGGCGACCCGATCGAGGCGCAGGCGCTGCTGGCCACCTACGGCCAGGACCGCGAGGGCGGCGAGCCGCTCTGGCTCGGCTCGGTGAAGTCCAACATCGGCCACACCCAGGCCGCGGCCGGTGTCGCCGGCGTGATCAAGATGGTCTTCGCGATGCAGGAGGGCCACCTGCCGCAGACCCTGAACGTCGACGGGCCCACACCCGAGGTGGACTGGTCCGCCGGTTCGGTGGAGCTGCTGACGGAGGCGCGGGACTGGCCGGCGGTCGGGCGTCCGCGCCGGGCCGGTGTGTCCTCGTTCGGCCTGAGCGGGACCAACGCGCACGTGATCCTGGAGCAGGCTCCGGACGGCGCGCCGGTCGAGGTGGCGGAGGCCACCGTCACCGCTCCGGTGTCGTGGGTGGTGTCGGGCAGGACCGAGGCCGCGCTGCGGGACCAGGCCGCGCGGCTGGCGTTCTTCGTCGGGGAGCGGCCGGAGTTGTCGCTCGCGGACGTCGGCTTCTCGCTGGCGGTGTCGCGGGCGCGCTTCGACCACCGTGCGGTGGTGTCGGGTGCGAGCCGGGAGGAGCTGCTTGCGGGTCTTGCGGGTCTGGCGGCTGGTGAGTCGGGTGCGGAGACCGCGGCCTACGGGAAGCTGGCGTTCCTGTTCACGGGGCAGGGCAGCCAGCGGACGGGGATGGGTCAGGAGCTGTACGAGGCGTTCCCGGTGTTCGCCGCCGCCTTCGATGAGGTGTGTGCCCGCTTTGAATTCCCGTTGAGGGACGTGGTGTTCGAGGCTTCGGAGCTGCTGGATCAGACGGCTTACACGCAGGCGGTGCTGTTCGCGATCGAGGTTGCGCTGTTCCGTCTGGTCGAGTCGTGGGGTCTGAAGCCCGACTTCCTGGTCGGTCACTCGGTCGGTGAGATCGCGGCAGCCCACGTCGCCGGGGTCCTTTCCCTGGACGATGCCGCGAAGCTGGTCGAGGCGCGTGGCCGCCTGATGCAGGCGCTGCCCACAGGCGGCACGATGGCGGCGATCCAGGCGACCGAGGCCGAGGTGCTGCCGCTGCTGGCCGGGCGGGAAGCCGAGATCGCCGTGGCGGCGGTCAACGGCCCGTCGTCGGTGGTGGTTTCGGGTGACGAGGCTGCCGTCCTTGAGGTGCTGGAGCACTGGAAGAGCGAGGGTCGCAAGGGCCGTCAGCTGCGGGTGAGCCACGCGTTCCACTCGCCGCGGATGGAGCCGATGCTGGCCGAGTTCCGCGCGGTGGCGTCCGAACTCACCTACTCCGAGCCGAAGTTCGCCGTCGTCTCCAACGTGACCGGCGAGCCGGCGACCGAGCTGACGTCCCCCGAGTACTGGGTGCGCCACGTCCGTCAGGCGGTCCGGTTCGCCGACGGCATCGCCTACCTGGCGGAGCAGGGCGTCACCGACTTCCTGGAGCTGGGTCCGGACGGCACCCTGTCGGCTCTGGCGCAGGAGATCACGGACGGCCACTTCGCCCCGGTCCTGCGCAAGGACCGCCCGGAGGCGCTGTCCTTCACCCAGGCCGTCACCGGCCTCCACGCCCGTGGCTCCGAACTGGACTGGGAGGCCGTGTTCGCCGGTCGCGGCGCGCGCCGCATCGACCTGCCGACGTACGCCTTCCAGCACGAGCACTTCTGGCTGAAGGTGACGTCCTCCGGCACCGGTGACGCCACCGGTCTGGGCCAGGCCGCGACCGGGCACCCGCTGCTGGGCGCGACGATCGCTCTGCCGGACTCGGACGGCGTGCTGCTGACGGGCCGGGTGTCGCTCCAGTCGCACGCGTGGCTTGCCGAGCACACGCTGCTGGGTGCGTGCGTGGTGCCGTCGTCGGCGCTGGTGGAGCTGGCGATCCACGCCGGTGACCAAGTCGGCGCCGGGGCGCTCCGGGAGCTGACGCTGCCGGCCCCGCTCGTCCTTCCCGAGCGCGGTGGTGTCGCTCTGCGGGTGACCGTCCAGGCGGACGAGGACGCCGGCGGTCACGCGGTGCGGGTGTTCTCCCGCGCCGAGGACGCCGAGGCGGACGAGCCGTGGGCGCTCAACGCGACCGGCACGCTGACCGATTCCGTCGCTGCCGAGTCCTTCGACCTGTCGGTCTGGCCGCCGAAGGGTGCCCAGCCGGTGGCGTCGGAGCTGCCGGGAGTCCGGGCCGCCTGGCGGCTCGCTGGCGACCTCTTCGCCGAGGTCGTGCTCCCCGAGGGCGTGTCGGCGGAGGGCTTCGGCCTTCACCCCGCGCTGCTGGAGGCGGCCCTCCAGGTGCTTCCGCTGGACGGGCAGGCGGCCAGGATCGCCTCCGGGTGGACCGGCGTCTCCCTGTTCGCCACCGGTGCGACCGCCCTGCGGGTGAGGCTCTCGGGCGGCTCGCTGGACGCGTCGGACGAGTCGGGCTCGCCGGTGTTCTCGGCGGCGGCGATCGGCTGGCGCGAGGCGTCGGCGGACGAGCTGGTGACGGCCCGGCGTGGTGAGTTCCACGACGCGCTGTTCCGGGTGGAGTGGCAGGAGACCGCGGCCTCGGCGACGGGTGCCGCCGGTCCGGCCGCGGTGATCGGTTCCACCGGCCGTACCGGATTCACCGGTTTCGCGGGGCTCGCGGAGCTGGCCGAGGCGGGCGCCGTGCCGGGCGTGGTGTTCGTGCCGCCGGCCGTCGCCGGAACGGCCGGTGCGGACGCGGCGGACGAGGCCCGTGGGGCGGTTCACCGGGCGCTGGGCCTGTTGCAGGGCTGGCTGGCCGAGGAGCGCTTCGCCGACTCGCGCCTGGTGTTCGTCACCTGCGGCGCGGTCGCCGCCGCCGGGGGTGTCGAGGACCTGGTCAACGCGCCGGTCTGGGGCCTGGTGCGTTCCGCCCAGGCGGAGAACCCGGACCGCTTCGTCCTGGTCGACGCCGACCGCGGCTTCGACGCCCTGCGCGCCGACCGGCTGCTGGCCGCCGTCGCCACGGGCGAGGAGCAGGTGGCCCTGCGCGGCGGCAAGGTCCTTGTCCCGCGCCTGGCCCGCTTCGCCCCGGAGACCGGCGACCGTGCCGGTTCCGGCGACGGCGCCGACGCCGTGAACGGCGCCGTGATCGACGCGGCCGGCACGGTGCTGATCACCGGTGGCACCGGCTCGCTCGGCGCCCTGATCGCCCGCCACCTGGTCACCGAGCACGGCGTCCGCCGCCTCGTTCTGACCAGCCGTCGCGGCCTCGCCGCCGAGGGTGCGCGGGAACTGGCGGACGAGCTGGTCGAGTTGGGCGCGGCCGAGGTGGAGGTCGCCGCGTGCGACGCCGCCGACCGAGAGGCGCTCGCCGCCCTGCTGGCCGCAGTCCCCGCCGGGCACCCGCTCACCGGCGTCGTGCACACCGCAGGTGTGCTGGACGACGGCGTGATCGACTCGCTCACTCCCGAGCGGCTCGACACGGTGCTGCGCCCGAAGGTGGACGCGGCGGTCAACCTGCACGAGCTGACCCGCGAGCTGGACCTGTCCGTCTTCGCACTGTTCTCCTCCGCCGCCGGTGTCTTCGGCGAGGCCGGCCAGGGGAACTACGCGGCGGCGAACACCTTCCTGGACGCGCTCGCCTCGTACCGCCGTTCGCGGGGCCTGGCCGCGACCTCGCTGGCCTGGGGCTTCTGGGAGCAGCGCAGCGGCATCACCGGTCACCTCTCGCAGGCCGACCTCGAACGCATGCGGCGGGCCGGTACCATCCCGCTCCCCTCGGAGCTGGGGCTCGCGATGTTCGACGCCGCCGTGCGCGGCACCGAGCCGACCCTCGTCCCGATCCCGCTGGACATCACCGGGCTGCGCGCCCAGGGCGCCCCGGTGCCCGCGCTGCTGCACCGGCTGGTCGGCGCCCCCGCGCGCCGCACCGTCCGCACCGGGCCCGCGGTGGGCGGTTCGGACCTGGCGACGCGCCTGGCCGCACTGACCTCCGGCGAGCGGGACGCGGCGCTGCTCACCCTGGTGCAGACCCACGTCGCGGCGGTGCTCGGCCATGGCGGGGCGCACACCGTCGAGGTCGGCCGGCCGTTCAAGGAACTGGGCTTCGACTCGCTGACCGCCGTCGAGCTGCGCAACCGGCTCAACGGCGCCACCGGCCTGCGCCTCCCGGCCACGCTGGTGTTCGACTACCCGACGCCGGCCGCGCTGGTGGAGTTCGTCCGCGCGGAGGTGCTCGGCGACGGGGACGACCAGGCGGCGGTCACCGTCGAGGCCGTGGCCGTCACCCCGGCGGCCGATGACCCGATCGTGATCGTCGGCATGAGCTGCCGCTACCCGGGCGGCGCCGGTTCGCCCGAAGAGCTGTGGCAGCTGCTCCTCGCGGGCCGGGAGGGCCTGACGGACTTCCCGACCGACCGTGGCTGGGACCTGGACACCCTCTTCGACGCCGACCCCGACCGGGCCGGCACGACCTACGCGCGGGTCGGCGGCTTCCTGGAGAGCGCGGGCGACTTCGACCCGGCGTTCTTCGGGATCTCGCCGCGCGAGGCGCTGGCCACCGACCCGCAGCAGCGCCTGCTGCTGGAGGCGTCGTGGGAAGCGCTGGAGGACGCCGGGATCGACCCGGTGTCGGTGCGCGGCAGCCAGACCGGCGTGTTCGCCGGTGTCATGAGCTCGGACTACTACGCGGGCCGGGACGCCGCGCCGGAGGGCCTGGAGGGCTACCTCGGCACCGGCAACTCGGGCAGCGTGGCCTCCGGCCGGATCTCCTACACCCTGGGCCTGGAGGGCCCGGCGGTGTCGGTGGACACGGCGTGCTCGTCCTCGCTGGTGGCCCTGCACCTGGCGGTGCAGTCGCTGCGTCAGCGGGAGTGCGCGCTCGCCCTGGTCGGCGGCGTGACGGTCATGGCGACGCCGGAGACCTTCGTGGACTTCTCGCGGCAGCGCGGGCTGGCGCCCGACGGCCGGATCAAGGCCTTCGCGGCAGCCGCCGACGGGACGGGCTGGGCCGAGGGTGTCGGCATGCTGCTCGTGGAGCGGCTGTCGGACGCGCGCCGGAACGGGCACAAGGTGCTTGCGGTGGTGCGGGGTTCGGCCGTCAACCAGGACGGTGCGTCGAACGGCCTGACGGCGCCGAACGGTCCGTCGCAGCAGCGGGTGATCCGCCAGGCGCTGGCGGGTGCCGGGCTGGCGGCCACCGAGGTGGACGTGGTGGAGGCACACGGGACGGGGACCCGACTGGGCGACCCGATCGAGGCGCAGGCGCTGATCGCCACGTACGGGCAGGGCCGTGAGGGCGGCGAGCCGCTCTGGCTGGGCTCGGTGAAGTCCAACCTCGGCCACAGCCAGGCCGCTTCGGGCGTCGCCGGCGTGATCAAGATGGTCATGGCGATGCGGGAGGGCTACCTGCCGCAGACCCTGCACGTGGACGAGCCGACCCCCGAGGTCGACTGGTCGGCCGGCTCGGTGGAGCTGCTGACCGAGGCCCGCGCGTGGCCGGCGGTGGACCGGGCCCGGCGTTCCGCCGTCTCCTCCTTCGGTATCGGTGGCACCAACGCGCACGTGATCCTGGAGCAGGCTCCGGACGGTGCGCCGGTCGAGGTGGCGGAGGCCACCGTCACCGCTCCGGTGTCGTGGGTGGTGTCGGGCAGGACCGAGGCCGCACTGCGGGACCAGGCGGCGCGGCTGGCGTCCTTCGTCGGGGAGCGGCCGGAGTTGTCGCTCGCGGACGTCGGGTACTCGCTGGCGGTGTCGCGCGCTCGGTTCGAGCAGCGTGCGGTGGTCGCGGGTGCGAGCCGGGAGGAGCTGCTGGCCGGGCTGGCAGGTCTGGCGAGCGGTGAGGTGTCCGGCGGGACGGCGACGCGTGGTCGTCTGGCGTTCCTGTTCACCGGCCAGGGGAGCCAGCGGACCGGCATGGGCCGGGGACTGTACGAGGCCTTCCCGATCTTTGCCGCCGCCTTCGACGAAGTATGTGCCAGGTTCGAATTCCCTTTGAGGGACGTGGTGTTCGAGGCTTCGGAGCTGCTGGATCAGACGGCTTACACGCAGGCGGCGCTGTTCGCGATCGAGGTCGCACTGTTCCGTCTGGTCGAGTCGTGGGGTCTGAAGCCCGACTTCCTGGTCGGTCACTCGGTCGGTGAGATCGCGGCAGCCCACGTCGCCGGGGTCCTTTCCCTGGACGATGCCGCGAAGCTGGTCGAGGCGCGTGGCCGCCTGATGCAGGCGCTGCCCACAGGCGGCACGATGGCGGCGATCCAGGCGACCGAGGCCGAGGTGCTGCCGCTGCTGGCCGGGCGGGAAGCCGAGATCGCCGTGGCGGCGGTCAACGGCCCGTCGTCGGTGGTGGTTTCGGGTGACGAGGCTGCCGTCCTTGAGGTGCTGGAGCACTGGAAGAGCGAGGGTCGCAAGGGCCGTCAGCTGCGGGTGAGCCACGCGTTCCACTCGCCGCGGATGGAGCCGATGCTGGCCGAGTTCCACGCGGTGGCTTCCGAACTCACCTACTCCGAGCCGAAGTTCGCCGTCGTCTCCAACGTGACCGGCGAGCCGGCGACCGAGCTGACGTCCCCCGAGTACTGGGTGCGCCACGTCCGTCAGGCGGTCCGGTTCGCCGACGGCATCGCCTACCTGGCGGAGCAGGGCGTCACCGACTTCCTGGAGCTGGGTCCGGACGGCACCCTGTCGGCTCTGGCGCAGGAGATCACGGACGGCCACTTCGCCCCGGTCCTGCGCAAGGACCGCCC
This sequence comes from Streptomyces sp. CBMA156, assembly GCF_014596515.1. Lineage (GTDB taxonomy): Bacteria > Actinomycetota > Actinomycetes > Streptomycetales > Streptomycetaceae > Kitasatospora. The sequence continues at coordinate 18,077 of NZ_MSJQ01000422.1, read as the reverse complement.
GGAGGCGCTGTCCTTCACCCAGGCCGTCACCGGCCTCCACGCCCACGGCGCCGCACTCGACTGGGAGGCCGTCTTCGCCGGTCACGGCGCACGCCGCATCGACCTGCCGACGTACGCCTTCCAGCACGAGCGCTTCTGGCTGGAGCCCGTCGCCACGCTCGGCAGCGCCACCGGTCTCGGCCAGGCCGCGACCGGGCACCCGCTGCTCGGTGCGGCGATCACACTGCCGGAGTCGGACACGGTGGTCCTCACCGGCCGGCTCTCCCTCCAGTCGCACGCTTGGCTGGCCGATCACACCGTGCTGGGCGCGGCGCTGCTGCCCTGGTCGGTGCTGGCCGAGCTGGCGGTGCACGCCGCCGACCAGGTCGGCTCCGGCACCGTCGCGGAGCTGGCCGTGCAGGCGCCGCTGGTGCTGCCCGAGCGTGGCGGTGTCGCCGTGCGGGTGACGGTCGACCCGGCCGGCCCGGACGGGCGCCGTCGGGTGGCGGTCTTCTCGCAGCCGGACGACGCGGAGGCGGGCACGCCGTGGACGCGGCACGCCGAGGGCGCGCTGACCGGGGCCGCTCCGGCGGCCGGGTTCGACCTGGCGGCCTGGCCGCCGAAGGACGCCGAGGTGATCGAGACCGACGGCGTGTACGCCGATCTCGCCGGCCTCGGCGCCGTTCACGGCCCGGTGTTCCAGGGCCTGCGGGCCGCCTGGCGCCGTGGCGACGAGCTGTTCGCCGAGGTCGCCCTCCCCGAGGGCGTGGCGGTCGACGGCTTCGGCGTTCACCCGGCACTGCTCGACGCGGCCCTGCACCCCGTGCTGCTGGACGCGTTCACCGCGGCCGACGGCCGGATCGCCCTTCCCGCCGCCTGGAACGGCCTGACGCTGTTCGCCACCGGCGCCTCGCTGCTGCGGGTGCGCATCGTCCGCGGCGGTGAGGGAACGGAGGCCCTGTCGGTGCAGATCGCCGACGGCGCGGGCGCGCCCGTGGCGGCCGTCGCCTCGCTGGAGCGCCGCCCGGTGACCGCCGAGGGCCTGGCCGCAGGCCGTACCGGCTTCCACGAGTCGCTGTTCCAGTCGGAGTGGGCGGCGCTGCCGCTCGCCCCGGCCACCGGCGGGAACGCCGGTGCCGGTGCCGACTGGGCGGTGCTCGGCGGCGACACCTGCGGCCTGCCGTTCGACGAGGTCACCTGGTACTCGGAGCCGGCGGAGATCGCGGCCGAGGAGGCCGTGCCCGAGCTGGTGTTCGTGCCGCTGGGCTCGGCGACGCCCAACCGCGGGGACGCGTCCGAACTCGTGCGGGAGACCCACACCGCGCTGTACGGGGCCCTCGGTCTCGTCCAGGAGTGGCTGGCCGAGGAGCGGTTCGCGGACTCGCGCCTGGTCGTCGTGACCCAGGGCGCCACGGCCACCGGGCCGGACGAGGACGTGACCGACCTGGCGCACGCCGCCGTGTGGGGCCTGCTCCGCTCGGCGCAGCGCGAGAACCCGGACCGGCTCGTCCTGCTGGACGTGCGCAGCAACGAGCTGACCGCCGAGCTGCTGGCGGCGGCCCTCGCCACCGGGGAGCCCGAGCTGGCGGTGCGCGGCACCCGGGTGTCGGCCCGCAGGCTGGCCAGGGTCCCGGTCGTCGGGGTGGGCACCGCCGTCCCGGCCGAGCTGGACCGCGCCGGCACCGCGCTGATCACCGGCGGCACCGGCACCCTCGGTGCCCTGGTGGCCCGCCACCTGGTCACCGGGCACGGGCTGCGCAACCTCGTGCTGACCAGCCGGCGCGGTCTCGACGCCGAGGGCGCCCCCGAGCTGGTGGCCGAGCTCACCGGGCTCGGCGCCCGGGTCGAGGTCGTCGCCTGCGACGTGACGGACCGTTCGGCGGTCGAGGCCCTGCTGAAGTCGGTTCCGGCCGAGCACCCGCTCACGGCCGTCGTCCACACCGCAGGTGTGATCGACGACGCCACGATCGGCTCGCTCAGCCCGGAGCGGCTCGGCCGGGTGTTGCGTCCCAAGGTCGACGCGGCGCTCCACCTGCACGAGCTGACGGAGTCCATGGGCCTGGCGGCCTTCGTGCTCTTCTCCTCGGCCGCCGCCATGTTCGGCGAGGCCGGGCAGGGCAACTACGTCGCGGGCAACACCTTCCTCGACGCCCTCGCCCAGCACCGCCGGGCCAGGGGGCTCGCCGGAGTCTCCCTCCAGTGGGGCTTCTGGGAGCAGCGCAGCGGCATCACCGGCCACCTCACCGAGGCCGACGTCCAGCGGATGGAGCGCGGCGGCATGCTGCCGCTCACGGCGGACCTGGGCATGGCGCTGTTCGACGCGGCCCACGCGTCGGGCCGCCCGGTGCTCTCGCCGATGCGCCTCGACTTCGCGAAGCTCCTCTCGGACGGCGCGGACGACCCGCTGCTGCGCGGGCTGCGCCGTGGCGCCGGCCGGCGCACGGCGGCGACGGGCGGGACCGCCACCGGTCCGGTGTCGCTCGCGGAGCGGCTCGCCGCCCTGCCGGGCGAGGAGCGGGACGCCGTGCTGACCGACCTGGTCGGCACCCACGTCGCGGCCGTCCTCGGCCACGGCGGCGGGGCTGCGCTGGAGCCGGGCCGCGCGTTCAAGGAGCTCGGCTTCGACTCGCTCACCGCGGTCGAGCTGCGCAACCGCCTCAACGCGGCCACCGGGCTGAAGCTGCCGGCGACGCTGGTCTTCGACTACCCGACGCCCGCCGCGCTCACCGCCCACCTGCGGGCCGAGCTGGTGCCGGACGACGCGGCGGACGACGCGGACCCGGAGGAGACCCGCATCCGCACCGCGCTCGCGGCCATCCCGCTGGACCGCTTCCGGGCCGCCGGCGTGCTGGACCTCCTGCTTGACCTGGCAAACCTCGGGGGTGGGGAGACGACGGCCGAGGAGGCCGACGCGACCGGAGCGATCGACGGGATCGACGCGATGGACACCGAGGACCTGATCCGTATGGCGCTCGGAAACTCCGACTCCTGATGGCTGATGTGTGGAGCTCTTGATGACAACGTCCCAGGCACAACTCGTCGAGGCGCTGCGTGCGTCGATCAAGGAGACCGAGAGTCTCAAGCAGCAGAACCGGCAGCTCGTCGGTGCCGCGACCGAGCCGATCGCGATCGTCGGCATGGCCTGCCGCTACCCGGGCGGGGTCACCACGCCCGAGGAGCTGTGGCAGCTGATCGCGGACGGCACCGACGCGATCGCCGGGTTCCCGACGAACCGCGGCTGGGACGTCGAGGGCCTGTACGACCCGGACCCGGACGCGTTCGGCAAGTCCGTCTCGGTCGAGGGCGGATTCCTCTACGACGTGGGGGAGTTCGACCCGTCCTTCTTCGGGATCTCGCCGCGTGAGGCGCTGGCCATGGACCCCCAGCAGCGGCTGCTGCTGGAGGCCTCCTGGGAGGCGTTCGAGCGGGCCGGCATCGACCCTGCTTCCGTGCGCGGAAGCCAGACCGGTGTCTTCGCCGGCGTGATGACCTCGGACTACTACACCGGCTCGGTCCAGGCCATCGACAGCCTGGCGGGCTACCTCAGCACCGGGAACTCGGGCAGCGTCGCCTCCGGCCGGATCTCCTACACCCTGGGCCTGGAGGGCCCGGCGGTATCGATCGACACGGCGTGCTCCTCCTCGCTGGTCGCGCTGCACCAGGCCGTGCAGGCGCTGCGGCGCGGCGAGTGCACGCTCGCGCTCGCGGGCGGCGTCACCGTGATGTCGACCCCGGACACCTTCCTGGAGTTCTCCCGCCAGCGCGGCCTGGCCGGCGACGGCCGCTGCAAGCCCTTCGCTGCGGCGGCGGACGGTACCGGCTGGGCCGAGGGCGTCGGCATGCTGCTCGTCGAGCGGCTGTCGGACGCGCGGCGCAACGGGCACCGGGTACTGGCCGTCGTCCGGGGCACCGCCCTCAACCAGGACGGCGCCTCCAACGGCCTGACCGCGCCGAACGGCCCCGCGCAGCAGCGGGTCATCCGGCGGGCGCTGAGCAACGCCGGCCTGACCACCGGCGACGTGGACGTGGTCGAGGCGCACGGCACGGGCACCCGGCTGGGCGACCCGATCGAGGCTCAGGCACTGCTCGCCACGTACGGGCAGGGCCGCGAGGGCGGCGAGCCGCTGTGGATCGGCTCGCACAAGTCCAACCTCGGCCACAGCCAGGCCGCTTCGGGCGTCGCGAGCATCATCAAGATGGTCTTCGCGATGCAGGAGGGCATCCTGCCGCAGACCCTGCACGTGGACGAGCCGACCCCCGAGGTGGACTGGTCGTCGGGCGCGGTCCGGCTGCTCACCGAGGCGCGGAAGTGGCCGGAGACCGACCGGCCTCGGCGCTGCGCCGTCTCCTCCTTCGGGATGAGCGGCACCAACGCGCATGTGCTGCTGGAGCAGGCTCCGGAGGCCGGGCCGGTCGGGATGACCGAGGTGACGGTCGACGCTCCGGTGCCGTGGGTGGTGTCGGGCAAGTCGGAGGCGGCGCTGCGGGCGCAGGCCGGGCGGCTGGCGTCGTTCGTGGAGCAGCGGCCGGAGCTGCCGCTCACGGACATCGGGTACTCGCTGGCGCTGTCGCGCTCCCGCTTCGACCACCGTGCGGTGGTGTCGGGTTCGAGCCGGGGCGAGCTGCTGGCGGGCCTCGCGGGCCTGGCGAGCGGTGAGGCGTCCGGTGGTTCGGTGGGCCGTGGCAGGGTGGCGTTCCTGTTCACGGGGCAGGGCAGCCAGCGGGCGGGGATGGGGCGGGAGCTGTATGACGCGTTCCCGGTGTTCGCTGCGGCGTTCGACGAGGTGTGTGCCAGGTTCGAATTCCCGTTGAAGGACGTGGTGTTCGAGGCTTCGGAGCTGCTGGACCAGACGTCTTACACGCAGGCGGCGCTGTTCGCCGTTGAGGTTGCGCTGTTCCGTCTGGTGGAGTCGTGGGGGCTGACTCCGGACTTCCTGGTGGGTCACTCGGTCGGTGAGATCGCTGCTGCGCATGTCGCGGGTGTGTTCTCCCTGGAGGATGCGGCGAAGCTGGTCGAGGCGCGTGGCCGGCTGATGCAGGCCCTGCCTACGGGTGGTGCGATGGCCGCCATCGAGGCGACCGAGGCGGAGGTGCTGCCGCTGCTTGCGGGGCGCGAGTCGCAGATCGCCGTGGCGGCGGTCAACGGGCCGACGTCGGTGGTGGTTTCGGGTGACGAGGCCGCGGTGCTGGAGGTGCTGGAGCACTGGAAGGCGCAGGGCCGTAAGGGTCGTCAGCTGCGGGTGAGCCACGCGTTCCACTCGCCGCGGATGGAGCCGATGCTGGCCGAGTTCCGCGCGGTCGCGTCCGAACTCACCTACTCCGAGCCGAAGTTCGCCGTCGTCTCCAACGTCACCGGTGAACTCGCCACCGAGCTGACGTCGCCCGAGTACTGGGTGCGCCACGTCCGTCAGGCGGTCCGGTTCGCCGACGGCGTCGCGTACCTGGCGGAGCAGGGTGTCACCACGTTCCTGGAGCTGGGCCCGGACGGCACCCTGTCGGCGCTGGCGCAGGAGATCGCCGAGGGCCACTTCGCCCCCGTTCTGCGCAAGGACCGCCCCGAGGCGCTGTCCTTCACCGAAGCCGTCACCGGCCTGCACGCCCATGGCGCGTCGCTCGACTGGGCGGGCGTGTTCGCCGGTCGCGGCGGCCGACGGGTGGATCTGCCGACCTACGCGTTCCAGCGCGAGCGGTTCTGGCTCGGTTCGACGGCTGCGGCCGGGGACGTGACCAGCCTCGGTCTCGGGAGCACCGGTCATCCGCTGGTGGGTGCGGTGGTGGTGCTGCCGGGCTCGGATGCTGTGGTGCTGGCGGGTCGGGTGTCGTTGCAGTCGCACGGGTGGCTGGGTGAGCACCGGGTGCATGGTGTGGCGGTGGTGCCGTCGTCCGCTCTGGTGGAGCTGGCGGTGCACGCCGGTGACCAGGCCGGTGCCGGCACGGTCGAGGAACTGACCGTGCGGGCTCCGCTCGTCGTGCCCGAGCAGGGCGGCGTCGTGCTGCGGGTGTCGGTGGACGAGGCCGGCGAGGACGGCCGTCGTCAGGTGCGGATCTTCTCCCGTCCGGACGGAGCCGGTGACGGGACCGAGTGGACGGTGCATGCGGTGGGTGTGTTGTCGGTGGTGTCGGAGGGGCCGGCCTTCGATCTGTCGGTGTGGCCGCCGGCGGGTGCGCGGGTTGTGGAAGAGGGGGTGTGGTCGGTCGGTGATGAGCTGTTCGCCGAGGTCGCGCTCGCTGATGGTGTGTCGGTGGAGGGGTTCGTCGTTCATCCGGGGCTGATGGAGTCGGCTGTGGGTGTGGCGGGTCCTGGTGCGGGGTGGTCGTGGTCGGGGGTGTCGGTCTTCGCGTCGGGTGCTTCGGTGCTGCGGGTGCGGGTGTCGGGTGATTCCGTGGTGGCGGCGGATGGTTCGGGTGTGCCGGTGTTCTCGGTGCGTTCGGTGGTGCGTCGTGAGGTGCCGGCGGGTGAGCTGTCGGTGGCCGGGGGCTTCGAGGAGTCGTTGTTCCGGGTCGAGTGGTCGGAGCTGAAGTCCGAGTCGGTTGCGGCTGGTGATTTCGCTGTTGTGGGTGAGGGGGGTCTGGCGGGGCTGGGTTCGTCGGTTCCGGGTGTGGTGTTCTTCCCGTTGGAGCCGGTGTCGGGTTCGGCTTCGGCGGATGTGGTGCGCGGGGCTGTGGTTCGGGCGCTGGGTGTGGTGCGGGAGTGGCTGGAGGACGCGCGGTTCGCGGGTTCGCGGCTGGTGTTCGTGACGCGTGGTGCGGTGGCCGCGGTCGACGGTGAGGGTGTCGGGGATCTGGTTCATGCTCCGGTGTGGGGTCTGGTGCGTTCGGCGCAGTCGGAGAACCCGGACCGGTTCACGCTGTTGGACGTTGATGACGTCGCGCCGGTGTGGGAGCGGCTGACGGGCGCGGTGTCGTCGGGTGAGCCGCAGTTGGCGGTGCGTGGCGGCAGGGTGATGGTGCCGCGTCTGGTGCGGGTCGCCTCGGACGCTTTGGCACAGCCGGTGGAGTTCGACCCGTCCGGGACGGTGCTGGTCACCGGCGCGGGCACGCTGGGCGGCCTGGTGGCCCGCCACCTCGTGGTCGAGCACGGCGTCCGCCACGTGGCGCTGACCAGCCGCCGCGGCGCCGCGGCATCCGGTGCGCGCGAACTGACGGAGGAACTGCTCGAACTTGGCGCCGCCACCGTCGAGTTCGCCGCCTGCGACGCCGCCGACCGAGACGCCCTCGCCGGCCTCCTGTCCACCATCCCCGCCGAGCGTCCGCTGACCGCCGTGTTCCACACGGCCGGTGTGCTGGACGACGGCCTGGTGGCCTCGCTGTCGCCGGAGCGGCTGGAGGCGGTGCTGCGCCCGAAGGTGGACGCGGCGTACAACCTCCATGAGCTGACCCGGGACCTGGACCTCGCGGCCTTCGGGCTGTTCTCCTCCTCGGCGGGCCTGTTCGGCGACGCCGGCCAGGGCAACTACGCGGCCGCCAACACCTTCCTGGACGCCCTGGCGGAGCAGCGCCGGGCGGAGGGCCTGGTCGCGAGTTCGCTCCAGTGGGGCTTCTGGGAGCAGCGCAGCGGCATCACCGAGGGCCTGTCGGACGCGGACGTCGAGCGGATCCGTCAGGCGGGGATGAGCCCGCTGCCGACCGGGCGGGGTCTCGAACTGCTGGACGTCGTGCTGTCCGCCGGTCTCGCCGTCGCCTCCCCGATGGGACTGGAGCCGGACCGGATCCAGCCGAGCGACGGACCGGACTTCGCGATCCTGCGCAAGCTCGTCCGGACACCGGTGCGGCGCGTGGCGCAGGCCGGCACGGGCACCGGCAGCGGTCCGGTGTCGCTGGGCGACCGGCTGGCCGGCCGCCCGGCGGCCGAGCAGCTGGAGCACCTGCTCGACCTCGTGGTGTCGAACGTCGCCGAGGTCCTGCGGCACGCGGGCTCGGGCGCGATCGAGCCGGAGCGGAGCTTCAAGGAACTGGGCTTCGACTCGCTGACGGCGGTCGAGCTGCGCAACCGGCTCAACACCCTCACCGGACTGCGCCTGCCCGCGACCCTGATCTTCGACTACCCCACCCCGGCGGACCTGGCGCAGTACCTGCTCGCCGAGGTCGGCGGGGTCGCCGAGCCCGCCGTCGCGCCCGTCGGTTCGGTGCTGTCGGAGCTGGACCGGTTGGAGTCCGCGATCGCCGCCGCCTCGCCCGAGGGCGAGGAGGCCGCGCGGATCACGGACCGGTTGCAGGCCGCGCTGGCCAGGTGGAACGAGGTCCAGAGCACGGCTCTCGGGGCCGAGCACGGGAACGACGACCTCGAGTCGGCCACGGCCGACGAGATCCTGGACATCATCCAGCGGGAGTTCGGCGGGGCGTAGTGCCGTGGCGAGCCCGGACGGCCACGCGCCGTCCGGGCCGCCGTTCTGTTCTCAGGGGGACGGACGGGTCGAACCCGGGCCCGTCCGCCGAAGATTGACTTCGATAGGTGATGCGGAAATGGCGCAAGACGTGAAGCTGCTGGAAAACCTCAAGTTCGTGACCGCGGAGCTGCGCCGAACTCGCAATCGCCTGATCGAGGTCGAGGAGGCCGGACGGGAGCCGATCGCGATCGTCGGCATGGCCTGCCGCTTCCCGGGCGGGGTGGGCTCGCCGGAGGAGCTGTGGCAGCTGGTCGCGGGCGGCGGCGACGCGATCGCCGACTTCCCGCAGGGCCGCGGCTGGGACCTGGAGGAGCTCTACGACCCGGACCCCGACCGGCCCGGCACCACCTACGTCCACCAAGGCGGCTTCCTGAAGGACGTCGAGGCCTTCGACCCGGCGTTCTTCGGGATCTCGCCGCGCGAGGCCGTCGCCATGGACCCGCAGCAGCGGCTCGCGCTGGAGGTCTCGTGGGAGGCGCTGGAGCGGGCGGGCATCGACCCGGCCTCGCTCAAGGGCAGCCCGACCGGGGTGTACCTCGGCGTGATCCACAACGAGTACGGCTGCATCCTCCCGACGGTGCCGGCCGACCTCGAACCGTTCCTCTCGAACGGCAACGTCAACAGCGTGGCCTCCGGCCGCATCTCCTACAGCCTCGGCCTCCAGGGCCCCGCGGTCAGCCTGGACACCGCCTGCTCCTCCTCGCTGGTGACCCTGCACCTGGCCGCGCAGGCGCTGCGGCGCGGCGACTGCACCCTCGCGCTCGCGGGCGGCGTGCAGGTCCAGGCGACGCCGATCTCCTTCACGGACTTCTCCCGCCAGCGCGGTCTCGCCGAGGACGGCCGGATCAAGGCCTTCGCGGAGGCCGCCGACGGCACCATCTGGGGCGAGGGCGTCGGAATGCTGGTGCTGGAGCGGCTGTCCGAGGCGCGCCGCAACGGCCACAAGATCCTTGCCGTCCTGCGGGGTTCGGCCGTCAACCAGGACGGTGCGTCCAACGGTCTGACCGCCCCGAACGGCCCGTCGCAGCAGCGCATGGTCCGGCAGGCCCTGGCCGACGCGGGCCTGTCCACGGGCGACGTGGACGTGGTCGAGGCGCACGGCACCGGCACCACGCTCGGTGACCCGATCGAGGCCCAGGCGCTGCTGGCGACGTACGGGCAGGGCCGGGAGGCGGGCCGCCCGCTGTGGCTCGGCTCGATCAAGTCCAACATCGGTCACACCCAGGCCGCCGCCGGTGTCGCCGGTGTGATCAAGATGGTGATGGCGCTGCGTGAAGGTGTCATGCCACAGACGCTGCACGTGGACCGGCCGTCGTCCAAGGTCGACTGGTCGGCGGGCTCGGTCGAGCTGCTGACCGAGAACCGCGAGTGGCCCGAGGCCGGGCGTCCGCGCCGGGCCGGTGTGTCCTCGTTCGGCCTGAGCGGGACCAACGCGCACGTGATCCTGGAGCAGGCTCCGGTGGAGGAGCCGGCGGAGGCCGTCGCGGTCACCGTCGACGCTCCTGTCGCGTGGGTGGTGTCGGGCAAGTCGGAGGCTGCGCTGCGGGCGCAGGCCGCGAACCTGGCGTCGTTCGTGGGGGAGCGGCCGGAGCTGTCGCTCACGGACGTCGGGTATTCGCTGGCGGTGTCGCGGGCGCGGTTCGACCACCGTGCGGTGGTGTCGGGTTCGAGCCGGGGCGAGCTGCTGGCCGGGCTGGCAGGCCTGGCGAGTGGTGAGGCGTCCGGCGCTTCGGTGGGCCGTGGCAAGGTCGCGCTCCTGTTCACGGGGCAGGGCAGCCAGCGGACGGGGATGGGGCGTGAGCTGTACGCGGCCTTCCCGACCTTTGCCGCCGCCTTCGACGAAGTGTGCGCCAGGTTCGAATTCCCGTTGAAGGACGTGGTGTTCGAGGCTTCGGAGCTGCTGGACCAGACCGCGTACACGCAGGCGGCGCTGTTCGCCGTTGAGGTCTCACTGTTCCGTCTGGTGGAGTCGTGGGGTCTGAAGCCCGACTTCCTCGTTGGTCACTCCGTGGGTGAGATCGCCGCTGCCCACGTGGCAGGTGTGCTGTCGCTGGACGACGCGGCCAAGCTGGTCGAGGCGCGTGGCCGCCTGATGCAGGCGCTGCCCGAGGGCGGCACGATGGCGGCGATCCAGGCGACCGAGGCGGAGGTGCTGCCGCTTCTGGCCGGTCGGGAGTCGGAGATCGCCGTCGCGGCGGTCAACGGGCCTTCCTCGGTGGTGGTTTCGGGTGACGAGGCCGCCGTCCTTGAGGTGCTGGAACACTGGAAGGCGCAGGGCCGCAAGGGCCGTCAGCTGCGGGTGAGTCACGCGTTCCACTCGCCTCGTATGGAGCCGATGCTGGACGAGTTCCGCGCCGTTGCGTCCGAACTCACCTACTCGGCGCCGAAGTTCGCCGTCGTCTCCAACGTCACGGGTGAACTCGCCACCGAGCTGACGTCCCCCGAGTACTGGGTGCGCCACGTCCGTGAGGCGGTCCGCTTCGCCGACGGCATCACCTACCTGGCGGCCCAGGGCGTCACCAGGTTCCTGGAGCTGGGCCCCGACGGCACCCTGTCGGCTCTCGCCCAGGAGATCGCCGAGGGCCACTTCGCGCCCGTCCTGCGCAAGGACCGCCCGGAGGCGCTGTCCTTCACCCAGGCCGTCGCCGGTCTCCACACCCACGGCGTCGCCCTTGACTGGGAGGCCGTCTTCGCCGGTCGCGGCGCGAGCCGCACCGATCTGCCGACCTACGCCTTCCAGCACCAGCGCTTCTGGCTGGAGGGCGGAGCCTCCGCCGGTGACCCCGCCGGGCTCGGCCTGGTGGAGAGCGCGCACGCGCTGCTGGGTGCCGTGGTGACGCCCGCCGGCACCGACACCATGGTGTTCACCGGGCGGGTCTCGCTGCGGTCGCACCCGTGGCTGGCGGACCACGCGGTGATGGGGACGGTCCTGGTGCCGGGCACGGGCCTGGTGGAGCTGGCCGTGCACGCCGGTGACCAGGTCGGGTACGGCCAGGTCGAGGAACTGACCATCCAGGCGCCGCTGGTGCTCCCGGCGACCGGTGCGCTACAGGTGCAGGTCGTGGTGGGTGCGCCCGAGGCGTCCGGTCACCGTTCGGTGGGCGTCCACTCCCGCCCGGACGGCGCGGCCGAGGAGCCGTGGACGACGCACGCCGTCGGCTCGCTCGGCGCGGCCGCCGTCACGGTCGAGGCCGATCTGCTGTCCTGGCCGCCGGCCGGGGCGGAGCAGATCGGGCTGGACGGGCTGTACGAGGGGCTGAACGAGCAGGGGTACGAGTACGGTCCGGTCTTCCGGGGCCTGCGCTCGGTGTGGGTGCGCGGCGAGGAGGTCTTCGCCGAGGTGGAGCTCGCGGAGGGCACCGCGACCCGCGGATTCTCCGTCCACCCGGCGCTGCTGGACTCCGCGCTGCACGCCTCGATCGTCGCCGTGAACCACCGGGTCGCGGCTGCTGCCGCCGATCCTGCGGCCGGCGGGGAGGAGGAGCCCGAGGTCCGGCTTCCGTTCTCCTGGGCCGGTGTCACCTTCCACGCGGAGGGCGCCTCCCACCTGCGGGTGCGCCTCACCATGGACGAGGAGAAGCGGATCACCCTGGCCGCCGCCGATGCCACCGGCGCGCCGGTGGTCTCCGTGGAGGGCCTGGCGACCCGGCCGGTGTCCGCCCGGCAGCTGGCCTCGGCGGGCGGCGCGGCCCGGCCGCTGTACCACGTGGACTGGGTGCCGGCCCCGGCGGTCGCACCCGCCACGGGCAGCTGGGCGACGGTGGGCGAGGACGCGCTCGGCCTGCACGCCGCCCTGAAGAGCGTCGCGGGCGGGGTGTCGGTCCACCCGGGCCTCACCGAGCTGCTCGTGGCCGTCGAGGCGGGTGGGCAGGTGCCGGACGTGGTCTGCCTGCCGTGGGCCCCGGAGGGCGCCGCCGACACCCTGCCGACGCTCGCCGAGGACGCCAGGGCCGCGACCGTACGCGCCCTGGAGACGGTGCGCGGCTGGCTGGCGGCGGACCGGCTGGACGGGGCCCGGCTGCTGATGGTCACCCGCGGTGCGACGGCCGGGCGGGCCGACGCGGCGCCGACCGACCTGGTGCACGCGGCCCTGTGGGGCCTGGTGCGTTCGGCCGAGGCCGAGAACCCCGGGCGGTTCGTCCTGCTGGACCTCGACCCGGACGGCGCCGAGTCCGTCGGGTACGACGTGCTGGCGCTGGCCGCCGCCTCCGTGGAGCCGGAACTGGCCCTGCGCGACGGCGTGCTGTACGTGCCGAAGCTGGCCCGCGTCGAGCCGTCCGCCGCGGCCGCGGCCTCCGTGGCCTCCGAGGCCGACGCCGCCGAGGCCGCAGGGTCCGGCGCTCCCCGGTTCGACCCCGAGGGGACGGTGCTGATCACCGGTGGAACCGGCTCGCTCGGCGGCCTCGTCGCCCGCCACCTGGTGACCGCGCACGGCGTCCGCCGCCTCCTCCTGACCAGCCGGCGCGGCCCGGCGGCCGACGGTGCCGCCGAGCTGGTGGCCGAACTGGCCGGGCTCGGGGCCGAGGCGACCGTCGCGGCCTGCGACGCCGCCGACCGCGGGGCCCTGGCGGCGCTGCTGGCGGGCATCCCCGCCGAGCACCCGCTCACCGGCGTCGTGCACACCGCCGGTGTGCTGGACGACGGCGTGATCGGCTCGCTCACCCCCGAGCGGCTGGAGGCGGTCATGCGCCCGAAGGTCGACGCGGCCGTCAACCTGCACGAGCTGACCCGCGAGCTGGACCTGACGGCCTTCGTCCTCTTCTCCTCCGCCGCGGGCGTCTTCGGCGGACCTGGCCAGGCCAACTACGCCGCGGCGAACGTCTTCCTGGACGCCCTCGCCCGGCACCGCCGCGCCGCCGGGCTCACCGCCCACTCCCTGGCCTGGGGCCTGTGGGAGCAGCGCAGCGAGCTGACGTCCGGGCTCGGCTCCGGCGACGTGCAGCGCATCACCGGCTCGGGCCTGGCGACGATCCCCTCGGCGGAGGGACTGGAGCTCCTCGACGCCGCGCTCGCGACCGCGCAGGCCGTGATCGTGCCCGTGCGGCTCGACCTGCCGCAGCTGCGGGCCCAGGCCGCGGTCGGCGACCTCACCGCCCTGCTCGACGGGCTCGTCCGGGTGCCGGCCAGGCGCGAGGCGTCGACCGCCGGCGCGGCGGGGGAGTCCCCGGCCGAGCTGCTGGTCAGGCGGCTGGGCGGGCTGAGCGAGGAGAAGCGCGCCGAGGTCCTGCTGGAGCTGGTGCAGATCAACGTGGCCAAGGTGCTCGGCTTCACCAGCCACCGTCAGGTCGAGGCCGGGCGCGGCTTCATCGACCTCGGCGTCGACTCGCTGACCGCCCTGGAGCTGCGCAACCGGCTCAACGGGGCGACCGGGCTGCGCCTGCCCGCGACGCTGATCTTCGACTACCCGTCGGCGGGCGCGGTCGCCGGACACCTCGGCACCCGGATCAGCGCCGGCCCGGCCGTCCAGGGCGCCGCGCCGGTGCACGCCGACCTCGGCCGGCTGGAGGCCACGCTGTCCTCCGCCGACCTGTCGGACGAGGACCGGGACAAGGTGGTCAACCGCCTCCAGGGCCTGCTGGCCGTCCTCGGCCGCTCCGTGGTGGTGTCCTGCGGGGGCGCCGGCGCCGGCGGCGCGGTGACGGACCTGGACGCGGTGAGCGACGACGAGATGTTCGCGCTGATCGACCAGGAACTCGGCCTGGGCTGACCCCAGGGGCCCGCCAGGGCCCGCGGAACCCCCATCCGTCCGGACGGCCGCCCCTCGGCCGTCCGGACGGCCGTTCCACACCTCTGTTCCGCACCCCTCTACCGGACCTCCGCCCCACGCCTCCGCCCGGGATCCCCGCCCCGTATCCGCGTACCGGACCTCGGTCCCGTACGACCTTCCCGGCGGGCCGAATATCCCCTGGCCGATCGGCATTCCCGCCCCTCTGGGGTCGTAGGGGGGCGACTAGGGACGCTAGGGGTGGCCGCCGCGGGGAGCCAGCTCCTAGCGTCGCATGTGAAGTCATGTCGATGTCCCGCCGCGCTCCTCAAGAGGTTGCTTTAGATGCAGAATGAGCAGAAGCTTCGCGACTACCTCAAGCGGGTAATGGCCGATCTGCAGCAGACGAAGCAGCTGTTGAACGAGGCCGACTCGCGGGCGCACGAGCCCATTGCCATCGTGGGAATGAGCTGCCGCTATCCCGGTGGCGCCAATTCCCCCGAGGAACTCTGGGAGATGGTCGCCGAGGGCAGGGACGCGGTGTCCGCCCTTCCGTCCGACCGCGGCTGGGACATCGAACGGCTCTACAGCGCCGACCGGGAAAAGCCCGGAACGTTCTACAACCGGGAAAGCGGATTCCTTTACGAAGCCGCGCAGTTCGACCCCGCCTTCTTCGGGATTTCCCCCCGCGAGGCGCTCGCGATGGACCCGCAGCAGCGCCTTCTCCTGGAAATCTCCTGGGAGGCCTTCGAGCACGCCGGAATCGACCCGCACTCGCTGCGCGGAAGCCGGACCGGCGTATTCGCGGGCGTGATGTACCAGGACTACGCGACCCGGCTCGACCGCCTCCCCGAGGACGTCGAGGGGTACCTCAGCACCGGCAACGCCTACAGCGTCACCTCCGGCCGGATCTCCTACACCCTGGGCCTGGAGGGCCCCGCCGTCTCCGTCGACACGGCCTGCTCCTCCTCCCTCGTCACCCTGCACCTGGCCGCGCAGGCGCTGCGCAACGGCGAGTGCACGATGGCCCTGGCCGGCGGCACCACGGTCATGTCCACCCCCGAGGCCTTCATCGACCTCGCCCGCCAGGGCGGCCTCTCGGCCGACGGCCGCTGCAAGGCCTTCTCCGACCGGGCCGACGGCGCCGGCTTCGCCGAGGGCGTCGGCATGCTGCTGCTGGAGCGGCTGTCGGACGCGCGCCGCAACGGGCACAAGGTGCTTGCGGTGGTGCGGGGTTCGGCCGTCAACCAGGACGGTGCGAGCAGCGGCCTGACCGCGCCGAACGGTCCGTCGCAGCAGCGCGTCATCCGCCAGGCGCTGGACAACGCGCAGCTCTCCTCCGACCAGATCGACGTGGTCGAGGCGCACGGCACCGGCACCAGCCTGGGCGACCCGATCGAGGCCCAGGCCCTGATCAACACCTACGGCCAGGAGCGCCCGGCCGACAACCCGCTGTGGATCGGCTCGTTCAAGTCCAACGTCGGCCACACCCAGGCCGCCGCCGGCGCGGGCGGCATCATCAAGATGGTCATGGCGCTGCGCAACGGCGTCATGCCCAAGACCCTGCACGTGGACGAGCCGTCGACGAAGGTCGACTGGTCGGCGGGCGCGGTGGAGCTGCTGACGGAGGCGCGGGACTGGCCGGCCGCCGGGCGTCCGCGCCGGGCGGCGGTGTCCTCGTTCGGCATCAGCGGCACCAACGCCCACGTGATCCTGGAGCAGGCTCCGGCGGAGGAGCCCGAGGAGGCGGCGGAGGCCACCGTCACCGCTCCGGTGTCGTGGGTGGTGTCGGGCAAGTCGGAGGCGGCGCTGCGCGACCAGGCCGCGCGCCTGGCGGCCTTCGCCGGGGAGCGGCCGGAGCTGCCGCTCACGGACGTCGGCTACTCGCTGGCGCTGTCGCGGGCCCGGTTCGAGCACCGGGCGGTCGTCTCGGGCGCGGACCGCGACGAGCTGCTCGCCGGCCTCGCGGCGGTGGCCGAGGACCGGACCGGCTCGGGTGTCGTCGCCGGATCGGCTGGTTCGGTCGGCGGGCTGGCCTTCCTGTTCACGGGGCAGGGCAGCCAGCGGGCGGGGATGGGTCAGGAGCTGTACGAGGCGTTCCCGGTGTTCGCCGCCGCCTTCGATGAGGTGTGTTCCCGCTTCGAATTCCCGTTGAAGGACGTGGTGTTCGAGGCTTCCGAGCTGCTGGACCAGACCGCCTACACACAGGCGGCACTGTTCGCCGTCGAGGTCGCACTGTTCCGTCTGGTCGAGTCGTGGGGCCTGAAGCCCGACTTCCTGGTCGGCCACTCCGTCGGTGAGATCGCCGCTGCCCACGTCGCCGGAGTCCTTTCCCTGGACGACGCGGCCAAGCTGGTCGAGGCCCGAGGGCGCCTGATGCAGGCGCTGCCCGCGGGCGGCACCATGGCCGCGATCCAGGCCACCGAGGCCGAGGTGCTGCCGCTGCTGGCCGGCCGCGAGTCGGAGATCGCCATTGCGGCGGTCAACGGGCCTTCCTCGGTGGTGGTTTCGGGCGACGAGGCCGCCGTGCTGGAGGTGCTGGAGCACTGGAAGAGCGAAGGCCGCAAGGGTCGTCAGCTGCGGGTGAGCCACGCGTTCCACTCGCCGCGCATGGAGCCGATGCTGGCCGAGTTCCGCGCCGTGGCGTCCGAACTCACCTACTCCGAGCCGAAGTTCGCCGTCGTCTCCAACGTCACGGGCGAACTCGCCACCGAGCTGACGTCGCCCGAGTACTGGGTGCGCCACGTCCGTCAGGCGGTCCGCTTCGCCGACGGCATCGCCTACCTGGCCGCTCAGGGCGTCACCGACTTCCTGGAGCTGGGCCCGGACGGCACCCTGTCGGCCCTCGCCCAGGAGATCACGGACGGCCACTTCGCTCCCGTCCTGCGCAAGGACCGCCCCGAGACCCAGACCTTCACCCAGGCCGTCACCGGCCTGCACACCCGGGGCGCGGTGCTCGACTGGGACGGCGTCTTCGCCGGTCGCGGCGCGCGCCGCATCGACCTGCCGACGTACGCCTTCCAGCACCAGCGCTACTGGCTGGAGTCGGCCGCGCCCGAGAAGCCGGCCGCCGTCAGCGGCGCCGCTCCCGAGGAGACGCGCTTCTGGGAGGCCGTCGAGCGGGAGGACACCGCCGCCCTCGCCGCCGCGCTCGCCGTCGACGGCGCCGAGCCGGCCTGGCTGGAGGCCGCGCTGCCCGTGCTGTCGACCTGGCGTAGGCAGAGCCGGCAGCGGAACACCGTCGACTCGTGGCGCTACCGCGTCACCTGGAAGCCGCTCTCCTCCGCCCCCACCGCCGGCGTCTCCGGCACCTGGCTGCTGGTCGTCCCGGCCGGCGAGGCCGCCGGGGACGCCTGGGTGCCCGCCGCCGAGCGTGCCCTGACGGCGCGCGGCGGCGTGGCCGTGCGGGTCGAGTGGGACGCCGCCGACACCGACCGCGCCGCGCTCGCCGAGCGGATCCGCGCGGCGGCCGGTGACACCCCGCCGAACGGCGTGCTGTCGCTGCTCGGCTTCGACGCCGCCCCGCACGCCGCCCACCCCTTCGTGCCCGCCGGGCTCGCCGGGACGCTCACCCTCGTCCAGGCACTCGGCGACGCGGCCGTCGAGGCCCCGCTCTGGCTCGCCACCCGCGGCGGCATCTCCGTCGGCCGCTCCGACCTCGCCGCCGACCCCGCGCAGGCGCAGGTCTGGGGCCTCGGCCGGGTGGCCGGCCTGGAGCACCCGAACCGCTGGGGCGGCCTGGTCGACCTGCCCGGCACCGTCGACGACCGTGCCGTCACCCGCCTCGCCGACGTGCTGTCAGGCCAGGGCGGGGAGGACGAGCTCGCGGTCCGCGCGACCGGCGTGTTCGGCCGCCGCCTCGTCCGCTCCTCGCTCGCCGACCAGGCGGGCGGCTCGTGGACGCCGCGCGGCACGATCCTGATCACCGGTGGCACCGGCGCCCTCGGCGGCCACGTCGCCCGCTGGGCGGCCGCCAACGGCGCCGAGCACCTGGTGCTCACCAGCAG
>NZ_MSJQ01000421.1 GCF_014596515.1 Streptomyces sp. CBMA156 | reverse complement strand
CCCGTCGCCCGGCCGGCGCGGCGGGCACGCCGGGAGCGGCCGGCACCGGGTCGGGCAGGCCGAGGGCGACCGCCAGGAAGCCGTCCACCGCGGTCAGGTGGCCGAGCACCTCGGCCGGCCGCAGCCGCTCGGTGCCGCCGTGCCACGGCAGTTCGGCCACCTCCTGCCACTCCTCGGGGCCGAGGTCGCGCAGCAGCGCGTCGAGCTTGGCGGTCTCCGCCGTGTACGGCATGCCCCAGGCGGGGACGGGCAGTTCGGCGGGACGGCGGGTCAGGCACCAGTCGAGCACCTGCTGGCGCAGCGAACCGGGCAGGTCCAGCGGCTCGTCCAGGGAGAGCCAGCCGGCCGCCTCGCGCAGCCGGGCCGCCTCCTCGGCGCACTCCCGGCAGTCGTGCAGGTGCTGCTCCAACTCGCGGGCCTCGCGGTCCTGGCAGGCGCCGAGGGCCCACGCGCCGAGCAGCGAGCGCAGGGCGTCGTGCTGCTCCTCAGTGCTGCTCACGTCTCCCCGCTCCCGTTTCCGCTCCCGTTTCCGTTCCCGGCGCCGTCCTGGCGGGCGCGTTCGTCGGCCAGTTCGGTGGCCAGCAGCTCCAGACCGAGCCGCATCCGCTGCTTGGCGGCCTGCTCGCTGATGCCGAGCAGGCGGGCCGTCTCGTGGTAGGTGCGGCCGTCGTAGTAGGTCACCGCGATGGTCTCACGCAGGGGTTGGGGCAGGGAGTCGACCACGTACTGCACCCGCGCCGCGGTGGCCACGGCGCGGATCTCCGCCTCGGCGCCCGGTGCCCGTTCGGCGGCCCGCCGGGCCCGCAGCCGTTCGACCGCGCGGTGGTGGGTCAGGGCGCCGAGCCAGGAGCGGAGCGTGCCCCGGTCGGGGTCGAAGTCCTCGGGGTGCTCCCAGGCATGGGCGAATATCTCCCGGGTGAGCTGGGCGGCGGCGGCCTGGTCGCCGAGTATCCGTCCGGCCAGGCCGTGCACCATCGGTGCGAGCCGGTCGTAGAGTTCGCCGAGCGCGGTCTCCTCGCCGCGGGCGAGGCGGCGCTGCACCTGCTCGTCCCAGCGCGGGGCCTGCTCCGGGGTGGCCATCGGGAACCACCCTCCTGACCGGGTTCGCTGGCGTACCCAACGGTATCTTGCGGCCGGGCGGCGCCGGGGCCGATTCCGGCAAGAACGGAACCCTTCCTCGCGGATCCGCGTCCTTGTGAACACCCCTCCCCGCCGGGCTCCTTGGCCGCGCCGCACGGCTCGGCACGTCCGCCCGGGACCGGATCGTCCGATGGTGCGACGGTCGGCTGGTGGGACCGCCCGGCGAGGCCGCTGTTCGAGGGCGCTGGACATATGTCGCACGGGTGGTTCGCGAGTGGCGGGCGGGGCGGCGGGGGCACGCGGAGGTAGGTTCCCGACTGCGGGACCGGCGGGTCGGCCCGGGCCGGACGATCACCGGTACGAGGCTCGCGAGAGTGAGCGGGACAGTATGCACCGCGCTGTCGCCCGATCGCCGGAATATGCCCGAAGCGCTTGCTGCGCTCCGTGCCCCCGCCCATCCTGAGGCGTATTCGTGTCGCGGCCGGTGCCCGACCGACGGGACGGCGCGGACGAGTGGGCGCGGGCGGACGGATCGGGCGGTCGCCCGGGTACGGCCCGGGTGGCGCCGGGCGACGTGCGAGGGCCCGCCGGCCGCCGGCCCGATCGGGACTATGGCCGAACTGCGAGTGCGGGTGGTGGAGCGGTGCAGGTTCTTCAGGTACAGCTGGCGGTGCAGGCTGACCCCGCCGAGGTCGGCCGGGCCCGCCGGTGGGTGCGCTCGCGGCTGTTGAACCACGGGGTGGACCCGGATGCGCCGATGGCCGAGACGGTGGTGCTGGTGGTCTCGGAGCTGGTGACCAACGCCGTGGTGCACACCGGCTGTCCGGCGGTGCTGAGGCTCTGTCTGCCGGTGGCCGAGGGCCCGCAGGAGGGTGGCCCGGCCGCCCCGCTGCGGGTGGAGGTCGCCGACGCGAGCCGGGCCGCCCCCGCCCCGCGGCACACCGGTGCGGACGAGGACGCGACCAACGGGCGCGGTCTGGAGCTGGTCGAGCTGCTCTGCGAGCGCTGGGGCTGGTACCCGGACGGTTCGGGCAAGCGGGTCTGGTGCGAGATCGGCAGCGACGCCCGCCCGGCCGATCCGCTGGCCGACGCCGACTGGGCGGCTTTGGCGCAATAGCGGCTTTCGCGGCGGCCGTCCGGCGGGTCGATCACCCGCGCCGATCACCGGCCGAAAGGTGACGCAACCATTCCGAATTTCGGACTACCCATTGACGTGACGTATCCGACTGATCACGCTTGGGTGCGGCGCTCCGTCGCGAGGGGACGCCGAGGGGATGTCCGTCCACCGCCGCGGTGTTGCTGTCCAGGGAAGTTCGCGCCAGCGAGGGGGACCGTCGGCAGCCGGGCGAGGCCTGCTCCTTGGCGAGTGCGGAGGGTGCGGCGCGGGTTCAGGGCTCGCGCGCCGCGGTTGGATGGCGGCTTGCCGTGCTGTGCTCGGGGTGCGCGCGGCGTGCCGCCATCCAATGCGTCGCCGGGGAGCGGCGGGATCCGGCCACCGGCAGGTCGATTCCCAGGGGGTGCTCAGGAAGCGCGCCCGGCAGGGAGTCCGGCGGCGGTGGGGTTCCCCGCGGCGACAGGGTGCTCCGGGAGGGCGCGGAAGGTGCGCCGGTAGGCGCTCGGCGCGACGTCGAGCCGGCCGCGCAGTCGCAGCCGCAGCGAGGCGGCGGTGCCGAAGCCGGACTCCCGGGCGACCTGGTCGACCGTCAGGTCGGTCCGCTCCAGCAACTGCCGGGCCCTTTCGGTGCGCTGGGTGGTGATCCACTGCCCCGGGCTGGCGCCGGTCTCCTCCCGGAAGCGCCGGGTGAAGGTCCGTACGCTCATCCCCGCCCGGTCGGCGAGCTCCCGCAGCGCCAGCGGCCGGTCCAGGTGCTCCACGGCCCAGGCGCGCACCGCGGCGGTGCCGCTGCCGCCGGAGTCCACCGGGCTGGGGGCCTCCACGTACTGCTTCTGGCCGCCCTCGCGCCACGGCGGCACCAGGCAGTTACGGGCCACCGCGTTGGCCACCGCGCTGCCGTGGTCGCGGCGCACCACGTGCAGGCACAGGTCCACCCCGGCGGCCACCCCGCCGGAGGTGAGGACGTCGCCGTCGTCGGTGTAGAGCACGTCGGGGTCCAGCAGCACCCGGGGGAACAGCCGGGCGAAGCGCTCGGTGTAGCGCCAGTGGGTGGTGGCCGGGCGGCCGTCCAGCAGGCCGGCGGCGGCCAGGACGAAGGAGCCGGTGCAGATCGACATCAGCCGGGTGCCGGGCCGGATCCGGGCCAGCGCGGCGGCCAGAGGCGGGGTGAAGCAGGCGTCGGCGACCGCCGGACCGGAGACGGCCGAGGCCGGGATCAGCACCGTGTCGGCCCGCTCCAGCAGTTCGGGGCCGTGGTCGACGGTGATCCGGAAGTCGGCGCTGGTGGTGACGGGCCGTCCGTCCAGGGTGCAGGTGGCCACCTCGTACAGCGGCCGTCCGGCCGGGTCCTTGGCGCCGCCGAAGATGCGGGCGGGGATGCCGAGTTCGAAGGCGATGACGCCCTCCAGGGCGAGTACCGCGACCAGGTGTGCCATGTCGTCCCCTCGGGTGCCGGTGGGTCCGGGCCAGGCTACCGCGGGCCCTGGCCCGATTCTTGCGAAAGATGTCATTCAGGCCACTCGTCCGGCCCGGGGCGGCCCCGGGACACTCGTCCGCGTGACCGAACGCAGCGCCCTCGTCCCCACGCCCGTCTCCGAACCGACCGCCCCGTCCGGGCGCCCCCGGGTGCACTACGCCTGGGTGGTGGCCGCCGTCTCCCTGCTCGTCCTGCTCGGCTCGGCCGGCTTCCGCTCCACGCCGAGCCTGATGATGGACGCCCTGCACAACGAGTTCGGCTGGTCGCTCGGGACGATCTCCGTCGCCACCTCCGTCAACCTCACCCTCTACGGCCTCACCGCCCCCTTCGCCGCCGCCCTGATGGACCGGTTCGGGGTGCGCCTGGTGGTGGTCTGCGCGCTGCTGACCATCTCGGTCGGCGCCGGACTGACCATGCTGATGCGCGAGCCCTGGCAACTGGTGCTCTGCTGGGGCGTGCTGGTCGGCCTCGGCAGCGGCTCGATGGCCGGCGCCTTCGCCACCACCATCACCGGCCGCTGGTTCCAGGCCCGCCAGGGCCTGGTCACCGGGGTGCTCACCGCCGCCGGAGCGGCCGGGAACCTGGTCTTCCTGCCGGTCGGCGCCTGGCTGGTCGAGCAGCACGGCTGGCGCTCGGCCGTGGTCGTGGTCTCGCTCGCCGCCAGCGCCGTCGCCGTCCCGGTCCTGCTGCTGATGCGCGAGCGCCCGGCCGATCTCGGCCTGCTCCCGTACGGCGCGACCGAGGCCCCTCCCGCGCCGGCCGCCGAAGGCCGGGCCCTGGCCCGCTCGCTGCGGGTGCTGCGGGACGCCGCCAAGGTCCGGGCGTTCTGGCTGCTGGCCGCCTCCTTCGCGATCTGCGGCGCCACCACCGCCGGCCTGGTCGGCACCCACTTCATCCCGGCCGCGCACGACCACGGCATGCCGGTCACCACCGCCGCGAGCCTGCTCGCCCTGATCGGTGTGTTCGACGTGCTCGGCACCGTCTTCAGCGGCTGGCTCACCGACCGGGTCGACTCCCGGCTGCTGCTGACCGTCTACTACGGGCTGCGCGGGCTGTCCCTGCTCCTGTTGCCGCAGCTGCTGGCCGGCTCGCTCCAGCCGCCGATCCTCGCCTTCGTGATCTTCTACGGCCTGGACTGGGTGGCCACCGTGCCGCCGACCGTCGCGCTCTGCCGCCGGCACTTCGGCGAGGACGCCCCGATCGTCTTCGGCTGGGTGCTCGCCGCCCACCAGATCGGCGCGGCCGTCGTCGCCGGGCTGGCCGGGCTGGCCCGTGACGCGCTCGGCAACTACGACGTCACCTGGTACGGCGCCGGCGCGCTGTGCGTGGTCGCGGTCGGGCTCTGCCTGGCGCTGCGGACCGCGCGTTCCGAGGGGCCGGCGCCGGTGCTCCGGTGACGGCGGCACAGCCGGTACTCCGGTGACGGCACACCTGGCGCTCCGGTGACGGCGGCACAGCCGGGGCGGCCGTCACGGGAGCGCGGCGCCGGGGCTTCCGGAGGGGCCGTCGCACCGGAGGTCTAGGCTCCGCCCCATGGCGCTCATCTTCACCCTGGACCCGAAGCTCGACCCCGACCTGCGGACGGACGTCGTCCGGCTGTGGGCCGACGTCACCAACGCCGGCGGGGCGGTCGGGTTCGTGGCGCCGGTCACCGAGGAGGAGGTCTGGGACACCGCCGACCACCAGTTCGCCGGGGTCGAGCCGGACGGCCCTGACCGGCTGCTGGTCGCCCACGAGAGCGGGACGGGCCGACTGGTCGGCGTGCTGTTCTTCGAGTCGATGCGCTTCGGCCTGATGGAGCACTGGCGGATGCTCAAGCGGGTCATGGTGCACCCCGACTTCCAGGGCCACGGCCACGGTGCCCGGCTGCTCGCCGAGGCCGAGCGGGTGGCGCGGGAGTGGGGCCTGGAGTCGCTGCGGCTCACCGCGCGCGGCGGCCAGGGGCTGGAGCGGTTCTACGCCCGCAGCGGCTACCGGGAGGTCGGCCGGGTGCCGGCCGCGATCCGGGTCGCCCCGGGGGACGACCGGGACGACATCACCATGTGGCTCGACCTGCGCTGACGGCGGCCCCGGACGGGCGGGGCGGGCCGGATCCGGTGCCCCGTGCCCCGCCCCGGCCGTCAGGCATGCTTGACTGGAGAACCCGCCCCGGCGCAACGAAGAAGGAAGTGTCCAGTGCCCAGCAACGGCCCGGAGAAGTCGCACGCCACGCTCCGCTACACCTCGCTGCGGGTCAGCATCTTCCTCGGCTGCCTGCTGGTGGCCCTGCTGCTCGGGCACTTCGGGATCATCCCGGTCAGCGGCGACGCCGGCGTGATCTTCCTGTTCCTGCTGGCCGCGTTCGCCTCCGCGCCGCTCAGCTACGCGCTGCTGGGCAGGCAGCGCGACGAGATGTCCGCCCAGATCAGCGGCAAGGTCTCCGGGATGCGCAACCGCACCGCCGAGCGGATCGCCACCCAGAACGCCGAGGAGGACGCCGCCGACGACGCCGCCCGAGCGGCCGCCGCCGGCCAGAGCTGAGCCCGGTACCACCGCCGACTCCAGCAGCCGTGCCCGCCACCCGAGACTCCGCGCCGTCCGAGCCGCCTTCGGAACCGCCCTCCGAACCTTCGTCCGGTTCGCCGACCGGTCCTTCGGCCGGTTCGCCGACCGGTCCTTCGGCCGGTTCGTCGTCCGGGCCGCCTCCCGCCGAGGGGGCGTCCGGCACCTGGCCGGCCCCCGTGCGCCGGCCCACCGGACGGGACGTGGCCCGGCTCGCCGGGGTCTCCCAGGCCACCGTCTCCCTGGTCTTCTCCGGCGCCGAGGCCGGCCGGCGGGTCTCCGAGGCCACCCGGGAACGGGTCAGGGAGGCCGCCCGCAGCCTCGGCTACCGTCCCCAGGCGGCCGGCCGCCAGCTGCGGCTCGGCCGCAGCGGGATGGTCCTGCTGGCCGTGCCGAACCTCCAGGGGCCGTTCTTCGGCCGGGTGCTGGAAGGCGTCCACGAGGAGGCCGGACGCAACGGCCTGGCCGTCGTGGTCAGTTCCGGCTGGGGCCGGGCCACCCTCACCGAGGCCGCCACCGCCGGCCGCTTCGACGGCCTGCTGATCTGCTCCCCGGACGACAGCCAGCTCGGTGAGCTGCCCGCCGACACCCCCGCCGTCTTCCTGGACGCCGACCCGGGCACCGACCGGGCGCGTCCCACCGTCGAGCTCGACGTGGCCGGCGGGATGCGCGCCGCGGTCGAGCACCTGGCCGCGCTCGGCCACCGCAGGATCGGCCGGCTGCGCTCCAGCCACGCCGCGTACACCTTCCGCGTCCGGCAGGCCGCCTTCGAGCAGGCCGTCCGCGAACTCGACCTGGACGTCGTGGAGTTGGGCGTGAGCCTGAACGACGGCCATCGGGCCGCGCGGACGGTGGCGGGCCGGCTGCTGGAGCGGGCCGACCGGCCGCGCGCGGTGATCTGCGACGACGACGTGGTCGCCTCCGGGGTCTACCAGGCCGCCGCCGAGCTGGGGCTGCGGGTCCCGGAGGACCTGTCCGTGGTCGGCATGGACAACGTCGCGGTGGCGGCGCTGCTCGCCCCGCCGCTGACCACCGTCGACCTGCCGGGCGAGGAGCTGGGCCGGGCGGGCGCGGCCGCGCTGGCGGCGCTGCTGCGCGGGGAGCGGGTGGCGCCGGTCGCGCCGCTGGCCACCTCGCTGGTGCTGCGCTCCTCCACGGCGCCGGCTGGCGCGGCCTCGCAGCACTGATCACGGTCCGTCACCGAAGGGTGGCTCTTTTTCGCCCATATTGCTCCAACTGGGTGGCCCGCCGGCCAGACCACCGGTGGGCGCGGTCGTTCGTGGGGGGTGTGGGTCAGCCCACCGGGACGGGCTGCGCGGCGGGGACGAGCGGCGCCGGGTGGAACCAGCGCCGGGCACCGAACAGCAGCAGCGCGCCGAGTGCGATCCCGCCGGCCGCGCACAGCGCCACCGGGCGCAGCGAGTCCTCGGCGAGCTTGCCGGAGACGGCGTAGCCCAGCGAGTTGCCGGTGGCGAACAGCGTCACCAGCCAGGCGAAGGCCTCGGTGACGGTGCCGGTCGGCGCCAGTTCGGCGACCAGCACGAACGCCGCCGCCAGCAGCGGGGCCAGCATGATCCCGGAGAGGAAGGCCAGCGCGGCCATCGGGTACGGCCCGGGCAGGGCGACCAGCGGCAGGTAGCAGGCGGCCATCGCGAGGGCCATCATCCAGGTGCGGGTGGCGGTGTTCTGCCGCCACTTGATCACGCCGTACGCGAGCGCGCCGAGCAGGCCGCCGAGCGCCGCCAGTGCCAGCAGGGTGCCCCCGCCGCCCGGCAGCGTGCCGGTGTGCTGTTCGGCGTAGGCGATGAACAGCACGTTCTGGGCGCCGACCGCCCAGCCGGCCCCGGCCAGTCCGACCAGCAGCAGCACCAGGCCGGGGGAGCGGAGCGGTCCGAGCAGTCCGGCGGACTGCTCCGGGGCCGGGGCGCGCCAGGACCGGGCCGGCCCGGTGGTGGCCACGATCAGTGCCCCGGCCAGTCCGAGGCCGGCGGCCACCCAGAGCGCGGCGACCGGGCTGAACAGCCCGGAGATGGCGGCGACGGCCAGCGGCCCGGCCACGTAGAGGGTCTGCTGGGACGCGGAGTCGAAGGCGTACGCGGTGTCGAGCTGCTTCTCCTCGACCACGTCCGGCCAGAGCGAGCGCAGGCAGGGTTCCAGCGGGGGCATCGCGAGGCCGGCGATCGCGGCCCCGACCGGCGCGGCGATCGCGGAGCCGGGGGCGAGGGCGAGCAGCGCGTACCCGCCGCCGGCCACCACGGCGGAGGCGATCAGGACGCGTGGCTGTCCGGTGCGGTCGACGATCCGGCCGAGCACGGGACCGCCGACGGCGGCGGCGATCGCGTAGGCGGAGGTGGCCAGCCCGACCCGTCCGTACGCCACCCCGGCGTCGCGCAGGGCGAGGGCGATGACGAGGGCGGTCATGCCGGCGGGCAGCCGGCCGAGCAGGGTGCCGAGCAGTAGACGGGTGACGTGCGGGGCACGGAGCAGGGCGAGGTAGCCCATCGGCGTTCTCCGGAGTGGGCAGGCGGGGGCGGGGACGCCGTCAAAGTTATACGTATAACTGCTCAGCGGTCAATCGGGCCACAGGGTCGATCTGATGGTGCGTCAGCTTCGTTCGTGTCCGGACCGCAGGTTCGGGGCGCGGCCCGGGCGGGCAGGGATTCCGCGTGAACTCAAACAAGTACTTTGAACATCTCAAACCTTTACTGCTAACGTATCGGCCATGACAGCCTCGGACGCACTGCGGATGAACGGCCCGGGCCCACTGCCCGGCGCCGCCCGCCCGTGTGCTCCGGCCGGCGCTGTGGACAGCCCGCGCCGTTGTCGCGCCATGAGCTGTACTCCCCTGAGCTGTACCGCGGCGGCACGCCCCTGACCGGGGGTCGGACGCTTCCCGTCCGGCCCCGCGCCGTGCCGCCCGCTCCGCCCCACACCTCACCGTCAGCAACGCCCTCCCCCGGAGACGCTCCCCCATGTCCACAGCGCCCGAGGCGACCTCGTCGCCGTCCGTGCTCGCCCGCATCCGCAAGACGCCCTTCTGGGTGCAGATCGTCGCCGGCCTCGTGCTCGGCGTCGGCCTCGGCTACCTGGCCCGCGCCGCCGACATCTCCTGGCTGGCCACCACCCTGGAGACCATCGGCAAGATCTTCGTCCAGCTGCTCAAGCTGGCCGTCCCGCCGCTGGTGTTCACCGCGATCGTGGTGAGCGTCGCCAACCTGCGCAACGTGACCAACGCGGCCCGGCTGGCCACCCGCACGCTGCTCTGGTTCATGATCACCTCGCTGATCGCGGTCGCCATCGGCCTGGGCCTGGGTCTGCTGACCAACCCGGGCAAGGGCACCAACCTGAAGACCGAGGGCCTGAAGGCGCTCGACTCCAAGGGCAGCTGGATCGACTTCCTGACCGGGATCTTCCCGACCAACATCGTCGACGCCTTCGCCAAGGTGAACGTGCTCCAGATCGTCTTCCTGGCGGTCGTGGTCGGTGCGGCGATCATCAAGCTCGGCGCCAAGGCCGAGCCGGTCCTCAAGCTCAGCGAGTCCGTGCTGGAGCTGACCCAGACCGCCCTGTGGTGGATCATCCGGCTCTCCCCGCTCGGCACCCTCGGCCTGATCGGCAAGTCCGTCGCCAAGTACGGGTGGGACCTGCTCAAGCCCTTCGCCACGCTGACCCTGGACATCTACCTCGGCTGCGCGCTGGTCATGTTCGTCGTCTACTCGCTGGTGCTGCGCTTCGCCGCCGGGCTCAACCCGCTGCCCTTCTTCAAGGGCGCCTGGCCCGCGATCCAGCTGGCCTTCGTGTCGCGCTCCTCGGTCGGCACCCTGCCGGTCACCCGCCGCGTCACCGAGCGCCTCGGCGTCCCGAGCGAGTACGCGTCCTTCTCGGTGCCGTTCGGCTCCACCACCAAGATGGACGGCTGCGCCTCGATCTACCCGGCCATCGCCGCGATCTTCGTCGCCCAGGTCTTCGGCATCGAGCTGGGCGTCAGGGACTACATCCTGATCGCGTTCGTCTCGGTGGTCGGCTCGGCCGCCACCGCGGGGCTCACCGGTGCGATCGTCATGCTGACGCTGACCCTGTCCACCCTGGGCCTGCCGCTGGAGGGCGTCGGCCTGCTGCTCGCCATCGACCCGATCCTGGACATGATGCGCACCGCGACCAACGTCGCCGGCCAGGTCGTCGTGCCGATCGTGGTCGCCGCCCGGGAGAAGATCCTGGACGTCGCCGCGTACAACAACCCCTCCGCGGACCTGTACGACGAGGACGTGAAGCCGGCCACCGGCGGGAACGGCGGAGCGGCTCCGGCCGTGGCCTGAAGGTGAACGTGCGGTCGCGCGTCTGAGGGGGCGTTCGACCGACATGAGGAAAAGGGCCTCTCCCGGTGACGGGAGGGGCCCTTTCCGCATTTCCTTTAATCCGTGTCCGAACTCATGTTTCGGACTCACGCCGGACTCATGCCCGGGTTCATGCCCCGGGCTGACGTTCCGGGTTGGCGTTTCGGGTTGGCGTTCCGGGTTGGCGTTCCGGCACGGCTTTCGAAAAGGCAGGGGGCCCGCCGATGGGCGGGCCCCCTTGGGTACTGCTCCTGTGCTCATGGTGGCGGCTGTCGGGAGCCGCCGACGGACCCGGTCGGGTCCCGAGCGATCAGATCATCAGAGGATGGTCAGACAGCGGTGACGTTCTCCGCCTGCGGGCCCTTCGGGCCCTGGGTGACGTCGAAGGTGACCGTCTGGTTCTCCTCCAGCGAACGGAAGCCGTTCGCGTTGATGGCGGAGTAGTGAACGAAGACGTCGGGGCCGCCGCCATCCTGGGCGATGAAGCCGAAGCCCTTCTCAGCGTTGAACCACTTGACGGTTCCCTGAGCCATGCCGTTCTCCTTGCGATGCGTGTCGGGGGCCACACTGTGTGACACCCGGTCCGCTGCGCTGATCGCCCTGCCTCCGGACGAGTCCGAAATTTTTCGATATTGCTGAAAAACTACAAAAAGCCTGCGGTTACATGCTCCGCAGGCTTCAAGTACTGCAAGGGGAATCAAACTGCAACTGAGGGCAACGCTAGCATGCGGCAGCTGTGACGACCAGAGGTCACTTGAGGCGTGGAAGCCGCGTGTCGTAAGGGCGGAAGCGGGTGTGGAAAGGCCGGTCCCGGACGCGTGAGGGCGTGTCGGGTGGCCGGTGCGAACCACCGGGAACAGCAGGCATACGCTGCGGGGAGGCACGAACAGCAAGGGAGCGGCGCAGTGGCAGCACCGGAAGCACCAACACCGGACGCGCGGACGCGGGAGCCCCAGGGGAACGGACCGGCCGGGCCGGCGGACACCCCGGTCAGGCCGCGGGTCGGCCACATCCAGTTCCTGAACTGCGTCCCCCTCTACTGGGGGCTCGCCAGGACCGGCAACCTGCTCGATCTGGACCTCACCAAGGACACCCCGGAGAAGCTGAGCGACCAGCTCGTCGACGGCGCCCTGGACATCGGCCCCATCACCTGCGTCGAGTACCTGCGCAACGCGGACGACCTGCTGGTCCTGCCGGACATCGCGGTCGGCAGCGACGGCCCGGTGATGTCCTGCCTGATCGTGAGCAAGGTGCCGCTCGCCGACCTCGACGGACGCCGGGTCGCCCTCGGCTCCACCAGCCGCACCTCCGTCCGGCTCGCCCGGCTGCTCCTGGAGGAGCGCGAGGGCGTGCGCCCGGAGTACTTCAGCTGCCCGCCCGACCTCAGCGCGATGCTCGCCGAGGCCGACGCCGCCGTCCTGATCGGCGACCCGGCGCTGCGCGCCTACCTCGGCCAGGCCGCCGACCTCGGGCTGACCGTCCACGACCTCGGCGAGATGTGGAAGGAGTGGACCGGCCTGCCGTTCGTCTTCGCGGTCTGGGCGGTGCGGCGCGAGTTCGCCGAGCGCGCCCCGGAGCTGACCGCCGCGGTGCACCGGGCCTTCCTGGAGTCCCGCGACCTGTCGCTGGTGGAGGCCGCCAAGGTCGCCGAGCAGGCCGCCCGCTGGGAGACCTTCGGGGCCGACGTGCTGGAGCGGTACTTCGGCGAGGCGCTCGACTTCTCGCTCGGCGAGCGGCAGCTGACCGGCGTCGCCGAGTTCGCCCGGCGGGTCGCGCACGACAGCGGGTTCGCCCCCGACGTCGCGGTGCGGCTGCTGGAGCCGGTCGCGCTGCCGCTGGGGCCGTAGGCGGGGCTCCTGCGGCCGACTGCCCGGGCCTGCCCGGGGCGGTCGGCCGGGTCGGTTGCCCGGTCGCGGACCGAGCTTCGGGCTCGGGCCAGGACCCGGGCCAGGACCGGCTCCGGACCTGGTCCAGCGGGCTGACGCGGGGCGCGGAATGTGCTGGCGTAGGCTGGTTCGGCCGTACCCCAGTAGCACTTGAGTAGAGAGAAGGCCGCCAGGTGACCGAGCTCGCAGCGACCACCCTCGATGCGTCCAGCACCGACCTGAAGGCCGTGCTCGACCGGGCCGCCGCCGGCGGCCGGATCACTCCGGAGGAGGCGCTGGAGCTCTACCGCTCGGCGCCGCTGCACGCCCTCGGCGCCGCTGCCGACACCGTGCGCCGCCGCCGCTACGCGGGTACCGAGCACATCGCGACGTACATCATCGAGCGCAACATCAACTACACCAACGTCTGCGTGACGGCGTGCAAGTTCTGCGCCTTCTACGTGCCGCCGAAGAGCGACAAGGGCTGGTCCCGGGAGCTCGACGAGATCCTGCGCCGCTGCGCCGAGACGGTCGAGCTGGGCGGCACCCAGATCATGTTCCAGGGCGGCCACCACCCGGACTACGGCGTGGAGTACTACGAGCGCGCCTTCTCGGCGATCAAGGCCGAGTTCCCGCAGCTGGTGATCCACTCGCTGGGCGCCTCCGAGGTCGAGCACATGTCGCGGATCTCGGGCGTCTCCATCGAGGAGGCCGTCACCCGGATCCACAAGGCGGGCCTGGACTCCTTCGCCGGCGCCGGCGCCGAGCTGCTGCCGGAGCGCCCGCGCAAGGCGATCGCCCCGCTGAAGGAGTCCGGCGAGCGCTGGCTGGAGATCATGGAGGTCGCCCACGGCCTCGGCGTGGAGTCCACCTCCACCATGCTGATGGGCACCGGCGAGACCAACGCCGAGCGGATCGAGCACCTGCGGATGATCCGCGACGTGCAGGACCGCACCGGCGGCTTCCGGGCCTTCATCCCGTACACCTACCAGCCGCAGAACAACCACCTCAAGGGCTCGACCCAGGCCACCGTCTTCGAGTACCTGCGGATGATCGCGATCGCCCGCTTGTTCCTCGACAACATCGCCCACATCCAGGGCTCCTGGCTCACCACCGGCAAGGAGGCGGGCCAGCTGTCGCTGCACTACGGCGCGGACGACCTCGGCTCCGTGATGCTGGAGGAGAACGTGGTCTCGGCGGCGGGCGCCAAGCACCGCTCCAACCTCACCGAGCTGATCCACCTGATCCGGGCCGCCGACCGCGTCCCGGCGCAGCGCTCCACCACGTACGAGCACCTGCGGGTGCTGGACGACCCGGCCAACGACCCGGTCGACCCGCGGGTCGCCTCGCACATCGCCTCCACGGCGCTGGCGGGGGGCACGGCGCACCCGGAGCTGAAGATCCTGGACAACTGAGTCCGGTTCTCCCTCTCCCTCTCCTTTTCCCGTCTCCTCTCCTGCCGGTGCCGGTGCCGGTGCCGGCGCTGGTGGCGTCTAGCCCGGTGCTGCCGTCGAAGGCGAAGGTGCTGTTGTGCTGACTCTGCACCGGGCGGCGTTCGTGCTGCCCGACCCGGCCGATCCCACCGCCCCGTCCATCGCCGACGGGGCGGTGGTGGTGCGTGGCGGGCTGGTCGAGGCGGTCGGGCCGTACGGGGAGCTGGCGGTCGCGCACCCCGGCGCGCGGGTACGGGACTGGGGTGCCGCCGTGCTCGCCCCGGGGCTGCGCAATCCGTACGGGCACTGGCTGTTGGAGCGCGCGTACCACCCGGACCCGCGGGAGGAGGTCGGCGTCGAGCCGGTCGCGGACGGGCTGGCCGGGTGCACGGACGAGACGCGGTGCGGGGCCAGTGCGCGGCGCGGGCTGCAGCGGATGCTCGGGTACGGGGTGACGGCGGTGGCCGGCCCCTTCGAGCGGGCCTCGGTGCGGACGGCGGTGGCGCGGTCGGGGGTCGTGGGGCTGCCCGGTTCTTCCGTTTCCTCTGATGCGTCTGATGTGCCTGACGCGTCCGGGGTGTCCGGGGTGTCCGGTTGGTGGGGCGGCGGGGGTGCCGGGCCGCTGGATCCGCTGGCCGTACTGTCGTTCGAAGAGGCCTCGTACGGGCGGGTGGCGGCCGGGGGCCGGGCCGACTTCGCGGTGTTCGCGGTCGCGGGGGACGGGAGCGCCGAACCGATGGCGGGCGGGTGCCTGGCCACGGTGCTGGGCGGACGGTTGGTGTACCGCCGTCGATGAGACGGCCGTCACGTCGCGCATGGCGTACTCGCCGGTAGGCGGATTTCCCTGTGGCGTACGGGACTTCCTTCGTGTGCACCCGAACTCGGCTGCTGGTACCGGAGAGTGATTGCCCCTTCGCCGTGACCTGAGGGCCCGCCAGCGGATACGATCCCGGACAGCTCACTCCGTACCCTCACCACACCACCGCCCGTGCCCGCGGGCGGCAGGGCCGTGTCCCCGGCCCCGAAGGCAAGCCAGGACAGGAACCATGCAGACCGCGACCGTTCCCCCGCCGCGCATCCCGCGGTTGGGCCGTGGTTGGTACCTCGCCGCCGTGCTCAGCGCCGTGCTGGCCGTCGGCATGTGCCTGCTCGGATGGCGTCAGGCCGACCAGGCCGACCGGATCGAAGCGCACCCGGTGAGAGTCGAGGGGGTCGTCACCCAGCTCCCCACCGGAGGCGGCACCTACAGCGCCGTCAGTTACCGGGCGGGCGGACAGCCGCACACCGCGGCCGCGCTGCCGCTCGCGGACGGTGCCAGGCTCGGCGACACGATCTGCCTGGAGCACGCCGCCGACGACCCGGGCGCGGTGCGGATCTGCGGCGACACCTACCCGCAGCCGGTCGGTGTCGGCCTGGCCCGGTTCAGCGTGCCGGTGGCCATCGCGTTCTTCGTGATCTGCGTACTGCGCATCCGGCGGCACCACAAGGCCGTCGCGGTCCGCAGCGGACAGGGGAAGCTGGCCGCCAACCTGGCGCTGGCGACGGGGGCGCTGGCGGACGGGATGCCCGCGATAACGCAGGGCAAGCGGTCCCGGCGACGCCGCCGTGCGGGTGGACGGCGCGCCCAGCACTGACGGGGCCTGCGGCTGCTGCCCGGGACGTGGCCTGCGGGCGCGGTCCGGGGGCGTGGACCGGGCGTGCGGTCATGGGTCGGTGTGCCCCGTTGGCCGGGGTGTCCGTGCGAGGGTGAACAATGGGGGAGTGACCCGAGCCTCTCTGGACAAGCAGCCGCACGAAGTCGCCGCCATGTTCGACGACGTCGCGGCCAAGTACGACCGCACCAACGACGTGCTCTCCCTCGGCCAGGCCCGCGCCTGGCGCCGGGCGGTGGCCGAGACGGTGGCCGCCGGGCCGGGGGACCTGGTGCTCGACCTCGGGGCCGGCACCGGCACCTCGTCGCTGCCCTTCGCCGAGGCCGGGGCGCAGGTCGTCCCGTGCGACTTCTCGGTCGGCATGCTGACCGAGGGCAAGCACCGTCACCCCGAGCTGGCGCTCACCGCCGGCGACGCCACCCGGCTGCCGTTCGCGGACGACACCTTCGACTCGGTGACGATCTCCTTCGCGCTGCGCAACGTCCAGGACACCGACGAGGCGCTGAGCGAGATGTTGCGGGTCACCAAGCCCGGCGGCAAGCTGGTGATCTGCGAGTTCTCCACCCCGACCTGGACGCCGTTCCGGACGGTCTACACCGAGTACCTGATGCGCGCGCTGCCGCCGGTGGCCACCGCCGTCAGCAGCAACCCGGAGGCGTACGTCTACCTCGCCGAGTCCATCCGGGCCTGGCCGGACCAGCCCGGGCTGGCCGCCAAGCTCCAGGACAACGGCTGGTCGAAGGTCGCCTGGCGGAACCTGACCGGTGGGATCGTGTCGCTGCACCGGGCGTACAAGATCGCGTAGTCGGGCCCGGCCGGTTCCGGTCGCACGCCTCGGGGCGTGTGGCCGGGGCGGGGCCCGCGGGCCTGAGGGGCCTTGGGGTTGTGGGGCCGGGGGGCGTGGGGCTGGGGGGCGTGGCAGGGAGGCGCGGCCAGTGGCTCTGAGAGCCCGTGGCCGGGATGTCCGTGGTCGGGGCGGGCGGGGGCGCAGCCGGTGGCGTGAGCGGAACTAGACTGCCGGAGGCAAAGCCGCCGTCCCCCAGCCGCAGTTCCAGGAGTGTGTCCACGTGTCCGAGACCGCAGCCGATCTGACGAAGCCGGACAGCCCCGTGGAGAGCACGGCCGACGTCATCGTGGTCGGCGCGGGCCCGGCCGGCTCCGCCACCGCGTACTACCTGGCCCAGGCCGGACTGGACGTCCTGCTGCTGGAGAAGACCGCCTTCCCGCGCGAGAAGGTGTGCGGCGACGGCCTGACTCCGCGCGCCACCAAGCAGCTGGTGGACATGGGCATCGACGTCTCCACCGAGAACGGCTGGCTGCACAACAAGGGTCTGCGCATCATCGGCGGCGGCGTCCGGCTGGAGCTGGACTGGCCCGAGCTGTCCTCCTTCCCCGACTACGGACTGGTCCGCAAGCGCGCCGACTTCGACGAGCTGCTGGCCCGCCAGGCCGAGAAGGCGGGCGCGCGGCTCTACGAGCGCTGCAACGTCAGCGGGCCGGTCCTGGACGAGCGCACCGGGCGGATCGTCGGCGTCACCGCCAAGCTCGGCGACGAGAAGCGGCCGGTCACCTTCCGGGCCCCGCTGGTGGTCGCCGCCGACGGCAACTCCACCCGGCTCTCGCTCGCCATGGGCCTGCACCGGCGCGAGGACCGTCCGATGGGCGTCGCCTACCGGACCTACTTCACCTCGCCGCGCCACGACGACGACTACCTGGAGTCCTGGCTGGAGCTGTGGGACACCCGCGAAGGCCAGCGCAAGCTGCTGCCCGGGTACGGCTGGGTCTTCGGCATGGGCGACGGCACCTCCAACGTCGGCCTCGGCATCCTCAACTCCTCGCCCGCGTTCGGCGAACTGGACTGGCGCGAGGTGCTCAAGGCCTGGTGCGCGAGCATGCCGGAGGAGTGGGGCTACACCCCCGAGAACATGACCGAGCCGATCCGCGGCGCCGCGCTGCCGATGGCCTTCAACCGGCAGCCGCACTACACCCGCGGTCTGCTGCTCGTCGGTGACGCCGGCGGCATGGTCAACCCGTTCAACGGTGAGGGCATCGCCTACGCGATGGAATCCGGCCAGATCGCCGCCGGGGTCATCGTGCAGGCCCTCGCCCGGGTCACCGACGGCGGCCGCGAGCGCGCCCTCCAGGCCTACCCGCGCATCCTCAAGGACGTGTACGGCGGCTACTACACGCTGGGTCGCGCCTTCGTGAAGCTCATCGGCAACCCGAAGGTGATGCAGATCGCCACCCAGCGCGGCCTCACCCACCCGATGCTGATGCGCTTCACCCTCAAGCTGCTCGCCAACCTCACCGACCCGCAGGGCGGCGACGCGATGGACCGCCTGATCAACGGCCTCGCCAAGGTCGCGCCGAACGCCTAGTCGGGCTCGGGCGCCGCCGCCGTCTCCTGCTGCCGACCGTCGGGGGCCCGGCGGGAGGCGGCGGAGCGCTGCTCGACGTAGGCGAGGCGCTCGGCGAAGACGCGGGCCGCGTCGGGGGTGAGCGTCCTCAGGGCGACGAGGGCGGCGAAGACGACGTCGCAGAGTTCGTGCTGGACGTCCTCCCAGGAGTGGGTGACCCCCTTGCGCGGGTTCTGACCGGTGGCGCCGATCACCGCCGCGCCGACCTCGCCGATCTCCTCGGAGAGCTTGAGGATCCGCAGCAGGCGTTCCTCCTGGGGCGACTGGGTGCCCTGCTCGTCCAGCCAGGCCACCAGGTGGTCGACGCTCTCCCAGATCCGGCTGTCCATGCGGCGTTGCTCCTGCTTCCGTGCGGTGTGGTCGGTGGTGCCACCGTACGGGAGTGGCGGTGGGTGGTCGGCGGTTGCGGGCGGTTGCGGGCGGTTGCGGGCGGTGGTGGGCGCCGGGTGGCGGGCGGGGCGGGCCGGGGCTGTCCGGCCCGCCGGGTCAGCGGGTGCTGATCTTCACGTTGCGGATGTTCACCGGGAGGGTGGGGAAGCCGTCGCCCGGGTTGTTCTGGTCGTCCTCGCCGCCGGCGGCGATCTTCTGGAGGACGTCCAGGCCCGCGGTGATCCGGCCGAACGGGGTGTAGGCGGGGGAGAGCTTGGTGTCCTTCCAGACGAAGAAGAACTGACTGCCGTTGGTGTTCGGGCCGGCGTTGGCCATGGCCACGGTGCCGGCCGGGTAGGTGGCGCCGGTCAGGTTCTCGTCCGGGAACGAGTAGCCGGGCCCGCCGCTGCCCGTGCCCGTCGGGTCGCCGCACTGGAGGACGTAGATCCGCTGGGTGGTGAGGCGGTGGCAGTGGCTGCGGTCGAAGTAGTCGCGTTCGGCCAGGAAGCGGAACGAGAAGGTGGTGCAGGGCGCCTTGTCGGTCAGTGCCTCGAAGGTGATCTGGCCCTGGGTGGTCCGCAGGGTGGCGCGGTAGGGCTTCGCCGCCTTCTTGGCGTCGAACACCGGGATGCCCTTGAAGTTGTCGGCCGGGACGGCCGGTGTGTAGGTGCAGCCGGCGGCGGGGGCGCCGGCCGCGGGGGCGTCCGCGATGGCGGTGCCGGTGCTCGCCACGAGCGGGAGGATGGTGGCGGCGGCGACCAGCGCCCAGTGCTTGCGCTTCACGTGACGGGCCTTCCGGGGGGTGGTGGACGGCTGGATTGTCATGTGGGCATCATCCACGGCCGGGTGGGGATGCGGTAGGGGGTCGGGGCGGCTGGGGCTCCTCTGGCGGCAGGGTGGTGATGCTTAGTCAGTTCTGCTCCGGGGCGGCCGGGGTGGAGGTGAAGAGTCCGGCGCGAGCGGCCAGGGCGGCGGCGTCGGCGGCCCGCTCGGCGGTGCGGGCGTCCAGCGGTTCGCCGGAGACGAGCAGGCGGAAGTAGAGCGGCGCGGTGGCGGCCCTGACCACCTCGGCGCCTTCGGTGCCTGCGGGCAACTCGCCGCGGGCGACGGCCCGTTCGGCCACCTCGGCGGCCTGGTGGTGACGGGCCGCGAAGAAGGCGCGCAGGGCGGCCGCGCCGGCGTCCGAGCGCTGGGCGGCGGAGATCAGCGCGGTGGGCGTGGAGCCGAGTTCTGGATCGGTGAAGACGCTGAACACCTCCTGGGTGATGCGGCGGAGGTCCTGCTGGAGGTCTCCGGTGTCGGGCAGGGGCCAGGGCTGGTCGGCGGAGGCGGTCAGGGCGTCGGCGATCAGACCGTCCACCCCGCCCCATCGCCGGTAGAGGGTCGCCTTGTGGACGCCGGAGCGGGTCGCGACCGCTTCGACGGTGAGGCCGTCGTACCCCTTCTCGGTGACCTCGGCCAGCGTGG
Source organism: Streptomyces sp. CBMA156 (assembly GCF_014596515.1). GTDB lineage: Bacteria > Actinomycetota > Actinomycetes > Streptomycetales > Streptomycetaceae > Kitasatospora. Next base: position 12,028 of record NZ_MSJQ01000421.1, on the reverse strand, counting down.
CGGCGACCACGTCCGCCCGGACCCGGGCGCTGCGGCCGCCCGGGCGCGAAGTGGGGGTGCGGGGCTCCGGCGTGGGGTGGGTGGCTCCGGTCAAAGTCGACTCCAGTCGCATTAAGGCTTGCTGGTGGGTGGCGGCCATGCCATGCTCATCGTAATGCGACTCAAGTCGCATTACGAGAGGAGCCTGTGTGCCCGACACCGCCATCCCCGACCCCACCGCCCTCCACCCGCTCGCCGGCCACGACCGGGTCGTCCTGCTGCGCCCGCTCGTCACCGACCCCCGGATCGAGGTCGGCGAGTACACCTACTTCGACGACCCCGACGGAGCCACCCGCTTCGAGGAGCGCAACGTCCTCTATGCGTACGGCCCCGAGCGGCTGGTGATCGGCAAGTACTGCGCGATCGCCACCGGCACCCGCTTCCTGATGGCCGGCGCCGCCCACCCGACCGTCGGCGTCTCCACCTTTCCCTTCACGATGTTCGGCGGAAGCTGGACCGAGCGGACCCTCGACATCGTCACGGGCCTGCCCAGCCGGGGCGACACGGTGGTGGGCAACGACGTCTGGTTCGGCCACGGGGCCACCGTCCTGCCCGGTGTCCGGATCGGCGACGGCGCGATCATCGCGGCCGGAGCGATGGTCACCACCGACGTCGAGCCCTACGCCGTCGTCGGCGGCAACCCCGCCCGTCCGATCCGCCGCCGCTTCGACGACACCGACATCGAACGCCTGCTCCGCGCGGCCTGGTGGGACTGGCCGGCCGAGCTGGTCACCGAGCACGTCCGCGCCATCATGTCCGGGACCCCGGCCGACATCGAGGCGATCGCCGCGGCGAACGGTCTGCTCGCCGTCTGACCCACCCGTTTCCGGGCCGGGCATTGATCACCGGTGGCCCGGTGCGCGAAGATGGCGCGCCGCCGCTCCACGCCCCACTCCGTCCACTGCTGGGCCTTCCGTCCAGCTCCTGGGTCCGTCCGCCGCCGTACGGTACTCGCGCCCGCCGGTTCCGTTCGTTCGGAGGGATCTTCCGCATGTCAGCCTCCTTGTCCGGCCTGCCCGAGGGATCACCCTCGTCGGCCCTTCGTGATCTTCCGGTCCTGCTCGTGGCCGTGGTGTGGGGGTCGAGCTTCCTCGCCGTCCAGCGGGTGGCCGAGCCCGGGACGGTCGTGGCGATGCTGGTGCTGCGATTCGGGCTGGTGCTGCCGTTGCTCGGGGTGGTCGCCTGGCGCGCCCTGCGGAGGCTGAGTCGTGCCGAATGGCTCGGCGGCACCGCACTGGGGCTGGTGCTCAGCGGGATCTTCCTGCTGGAGACCTACGGCGCCGTGCACACCTCCGCGACCAACGCCGGGCTGATCATCAGCCTCGCGATGGTGCTCACCCCACTCGGTGAGAGCGCCCTCGGCCGGACCGCACCGCCGAAGGCCTTCCTCGCGGCTGCCGGGCTGGCCGTCCTCGGCGTCGCCCTGCTCACCGGCGACGGCGGGCTGCGCCCTCCCTCGCTCGGTGATCTGCTGGTGCTGGGCGCCGCCCTGGTCCGGTCGGCGTACGTCCTCGCGATGGCCCGGACCCGGGCCGTCCGCGACACCGACATGCTCGCCGTCACCTGGGTCCAACTCGCGGTGGCCACCGGGGTGTTCGCCGTCGTCGCACTGTCGGTCGGGCCGGCGCCCTGGACGGTCGCACGCTCGTACGGGCCCGCCCAGTGGGCCTGGCTGCTGCATCTGTCCTTGTTCTGCACGCTGTTCGCCTTCTTCGTCCAGATGTGGGCCGTGCGGGCCACATCTCCCTCGCGGGTGAGCCTGCTGCTGGGCACCGAACCGCTCTGGGCCGCCGTCTTCGGCATCACCCTGGCCGGGAACCGGATGGGACCGCTCGCCCTGCTCGGCGGAGCCCTCGTGCTGGTCGCGACCGAGTGGGGCCGGCGCACCGCCCCCGTGCCGCGCCCGGCCGGGGACGGGAGCGAGGGCGAGAACGCGCCTGCTGTGGTGGGGCCGAGCCAGGAGCCGACCCCGGTGTGATCCGCCACGCTCGTCACCGGCGCCGCCGCAGCGTCCGGCGGGCGTAGTCGATGGCGACCGCGCCGAGCAGCGGGCCCCAGGCGACCAGGGGCAGGTAGGCGAGCGTCATCACCACGGCGGCGAAGCCGTGCGGAGAATCGGGCTCGGCCAGGTTGTCGGCCCAGCGGCCGGACAGCCCCTCCAGGCCGAGGGCCGTGAGTATCGCCGCGCCCAGCAGGGCCGGGACGATCGCGGCGAGCGGCCGGACCCGGCGGCCACCGATCAGTGGGATCCACCGGGGCACCACCAGCCCCCAGGGCCGGACCAGGCCCAGGGTCAGGAAGGCCAGCGTCTCGGCCAGGGCGCTCAGCACCACGCAGTAGACCGTGCCCCAGCCCGGCTGGTGCGCGCCGTACGCCGCGGCCGTCGCGCCGGTGAAGCCGACCGGGACACCGAAGCCGAAGGCGATCCGCCACAGCCCCGACGGGACGGCGGTGAGGGCGGCGGCGCCGGCGGCGAACCGGGCCCAGCGCGGGGCGGCCGGGACGCTGGGGACGGATGCCCCGGCCCGGTGGGTGGTGCCGCGGGCGTTGGTCGCGAGCTTCGACATGGTGCTGGACTCCTTCCGGCTCCGGCCTCCGTGGCCGGTGCGATGACTCAAGACTGGAGGCCCACCGGGGGTTCGCGGCAGATGCCGATCGGGCTGTTCGCCCTGCTCAATCGCCCTTTGAAATATGCCGATCGGCACAGGTGCGCGGCCCGGGCGGCGTCGTAGTGTGACGGCAGTCGAAGAGTCGGGGAGAGGTGGTGACGATGAATCAGATCCTGTCCGGGGTGGTCCCGGTCCTGGCGCCCGCGGCCTGGGCGGTGCGGGTCCGGTACGGGGCGGTGGCCGTGACCACGGTGCTCGGGGTGGCGTCGGTCGTGGTCACGGTCGCCGTCTGGTTCCTCGGCCGCTGGGTGGAGGGGGAGCGCTGGCCAGGGCTGCTGGGGCTGGTCGAGCTGGCCGTCCTGCTGCTGTCGGTGGTCGTCAGCCTGCGCGCCGAGGACGGCCCGCGGTGCGCGGCCGCGGCCTGGACGGCGTGCGGAGCGGTCGCCCTCTGGCTGACCAGGTTCGCGTTCGTCGAGGGGCCCGCGGACACGCTCACGCTCTTCGGGTTCGGATCGACGCTCTCCCTGCCGGCCGTGCTGACCGGGCTCTACCTGCGGGGGCTGGACGAAGGACGCCGGAAAGCGGTGGCCGAGGCCAAGCGGGCGCAGCGGCTGGAACTGGCCCACGACCTGCACGACTTCGTGGCGCACGACGTCAGCGGCATGGTCGCCCAGGCCCAGGCCGGTGCCTATCTGGCCGGGATCGACCCGGCCGGGGCGGCCGAGATGTTCCAGCGAATAGAGCAGGCCGGGCAGCGGGCGCTGGCCTCGCTGGACCGGACGGTGCAGCTGCTGCGCAGTGAGGAGGGCGCCGGGCGCGGGCCGCAACCCGGCCTCGCCGCCCTGGCCGAGGTGGCAGAGAGGTTCACCGCGACGGGCGGTGCCGAGGTCCGGCTGGAGTTGCCGGAGGGGCCGGTGCCGCGCGAGGTGGAGAGCACCGTCCACCGGATCGTGGTCGAGTCCCTGACCAACGTCAGGCGGCACGCTCCGGCCGCGCGGACGGTCGAGGTCCGGGCCCGTCGCGGCGGCGGACGGCTGGAGCTGACGGTGACCAACGACGGTCGGGCGCCGGCTCCGTCGGGGCGGCCGCGGCGGGGCGGCGGCAGCGGACTGCCGGGGCTGGTGGCCCGGGTGGAGGCCCTCGACGGTTCGCTGGAAGCCGGCCCGTACCAGCGGGACGCCTGGCGGGTGACGGCGGTGCTGCCTCTGGAGGACGTCGGCGCAGGGCCGGCGCAGGCGTAGAAGCCGACGGAGTTCGGCAACGGGGAGGTACGGATATGGGCAGTGGCACGAGACCGGTTCGGATCCTGGTCGCGGACGACCAGGCGGACGTCCGCAGCGCGTTCCGGATGATCCTGGACGCCCAGCCGGACATGGTCGTGGTGGCGGAGGCGGCGGACGGCGCCGCGGCGGTGGCGGAGGCAAGGAGGCTGCGGCCGGACGTGGTGCTCGCGGACATCCGGATGCCGAAGCTCGACGGCCTGGAGGTCACGCGGCAGTTGGCCGACCAGTACAAGGTGATCGTGGTGACCACCTTCGACCTGGACGAATACGTGCACACGGCGCTGCGGCACGGAGCGGCCGGGTTTCTGCTGAAGCGCTCCGGGCCGGTGCTGCTGATCGAGGCGGTCCGGGCGGCGATGGCAGGGGACGCGTTGATCAGTCCGCAGGTCACCGTCCGGCTCCTGCGGCACATGGCGCTTCCGGGCGCGGAGCCGAAGCCCGGGCCGGGCGCGGAGGAGGCCGCGGCGCCGCAGCCGTCGGCCGGGCCGGCGGAGGAACTGACCGCGAGGGAAAGGGAGATCGCCGAGCTGGTGGCGGACGGTGCGACCAACGCCGAGATCGGCGCGGGGCTGTTCATCTCACCGGGGACGGTGAAGAACCACCTCGCCAACGTTCAGCGCAAGATCAGTGCCCGCAACCGGGTGGGCATCGCGGCCTGGATCTGGGAGCAGGCGGCCGGCCGCCAGTAGGCCGGTCCCTGAACCGAAGGCGGGGGCCGGGCAAGCTCGGTCCGGGGAAGGGTGGTTCGGGGAACGGCGATCCGCCGCCGTACCGGGCCCCGGCCCGGTGGGCGCTGCCCATCGCGGGGTCGACGGCGGGGGAGAGGCCCCACCCGACGACAAGCTCGCGCGCTTGTGAACGAAGGGTCAAGCGAGCGTTCGGCCCCCGCCACCCCTCCGAGTGAGCCGCTATAACACGTCAACATGACGCCCGAAAATTTGCTTCGGCCGACGCATGATTGATATAGGAATATGCCTCTGACCAGCCTCTTCACAAGTAAATGCGACTGCTTGTGATCATTTGACTGCTTTGCGTCGACAGATCTGGGCATGTTCACATTCGCCACCATTCACGAGGTGTCGTAGATCACAAAGAAGACGGTGAACTGCGTGTCGCAGATCACAAGCTGACGGGCATAGGATGCGCTCGTTCCAGGCTTTGTGAACTGCCTCACATGGGGTGGATCTCGGGAACTGGAACGCGGGTTCACCTCACGGTGACCCGCCGGTTCCGATCTGCAGTCAAGGACGACTGGACGGAGGGAGCGGGGGCTATGAATGCCTACGCGCCGATCCTCGTACTCGGTGCCATCGCGGCGGCGTTCGCGGTCGGCTCCGTCGTGATGGCCTCACTCACCGGCCCCAAGCGCTACAACCGGGCCAAGTTGGAGGCGTACGAGTGCGGTATCGAACCGACCCCGCAGCCTGTGGGCGGTGGTCGGTTCCCGATCAAGTACTACCTGACGGCGATGCTCTTCATCGTCTTCGACATCGAGATCGTCTTCCTCTACCCCTGGGCGGTGACCTTCGACGCCCTGGGGATCTTCGGGCTGGTCGAGATGCTCCTGTTCATCGCCACCGTCTTCGTCGCGTACGCCTACGTGTGGCGCCGCGGCGGCCTGGAGTGGGACTGAGCGCGGGGTGGTCCGAGCGCGGGGTGGCGACCCCACCCGTCCGCCGGCTGCGCGACCGCTTGTGAACGAGCGGACAAGCCAGAACCGGCCCACGTATCAGCGGACTCGAGGGCATTGAGAGGGATCTGATGGGAATCGAGGAGAAGCTGCCGAGCGGCTTTCTGCTCACGACCGTGGAGACGGCCGCCGGCTGGGTGCGCAAGGCGTCACTCTTTCCGGCGACCTTCGGTCTGGCCTGCTGCGCGATCGAGATGATGACCACCGGAGCCGGCCGTTACGACCTGGCCCGGTTCGGCATGGAGGTCTTCCGGGGCTCCCCCCGGCAGGCCGACCTGATGATCGTGGCGGGCCGGGTGAGCCAGAAGATGGCCCCGGTGCTGCGCCAGGTGTACGACCAGATGCCCAACCCCAAGTGGGTCATCTCGATGGGCGTCTGTGCCTCCTCCGGCGGGATGTTCAACAACTACGCGATCGTCCAGGGCGTCGATCACATCGTCCCGGTGGACATCTACCTGCCCGGGTGTCCGCCCCGTCCGGAGATGCTGATGGACGCCATCCTGAAGCTGCACGACAAGATCCAGCACGAGCCGCTGGGCGTGAACAAGCGCCGGGCCGAGGAGCTCGGCGAGGCACTCGCCCTCCAGGCCACCCCGATCAGCGAGATGCGGGGGCAGCTGCGATGAACGACCAGGTACCCGAGACCCGCCGCGAACAGCCGGTCCGCGAGATCCCGGTCGAGGTGGTCGGCCGCCGCCAGGGCATGTTCGGCGCCAAGGACAGCGGCGACACCTCCGGCTTCGGCGGCCTGGCCGCCCCGATCGCGCTGCCCGGCCCGAGCGAGCGCCCGTACGGCGGCCCGAGCGGCACAGGGGGCACAGGGGGCCAGAGGGGCCCAGGCGACCAGACCGGCCAGAGCGGCACGGCCGCAGGACACGGGATCTTCGACGAGATCGCCGACGAGCTCGAAGGCGCCCTGGAGGAGCAGGGCTTGGACCCGGCCGAGGTGATCGAGAAGACCGTGGTCGACCGCGGCGAGCTCACCTTCCACATCGACCGCGCCCACCTGCTGAGGACGGTCCGCATCCTGCGCGACGACCCGGCGCTGCGTTTCGAACTGTGCCTGGGCGTGAGCGGCGTGCACTACCCCGGCGACAAGGGCCGCGAGCTGCACGCGGTCTACCACCTGCGCTCGATCACCCACGGCCGGCTGATCCGGGTGGAGGTCACCACGCCCGACGCCGACCCGCGGATCCCCTCCGTGGTGAGCGTCTACCCGACCAACGACTGGCACGAGCGCGAGGCCTACGACTTCTTCGGCATCGTCTTCGAGGACCACCCGGCGCTCACCCGGATCATGATGCCGGACGACTGGCTGGGCCACCCGCAGCGCAAGGACTACCCGCTCGGCGGCATCCCCGTCGAGTACAAGGGCGCCCAGATCCCGGCTCCCGACCAGCGGAGGTCGTACAGCTGATGAACACCCAGCACCATGGAGAGACCGAGGAAGCGGATGCCCGGGAGACCACCGAGGGCAGGGTCTTCACCGTCACCGGTGGCGACTGGGGCGAGGTGGTCGAGGCGGTCGGCCGGGCCGACGACGAACGCATCATCGTCAACATGGGCCCCCAGCACCCGTCCACCCACGGCGTGCTGCGGCTGATCCTGGAGATCGACGGCGAGACGGTGAAGGAGGCCCGCTGCGGCATCGGCTACCTCCACACCGGCATCGAGAAGAACATGGAGTTCCGCAACTGGGTCCAGGGCACCACCTTCGTGACCCGCATGGACTACCTGACGCCGCTGTTCAACGAGACCGCCTACTGCCTGGCAGTCGAGAAGCTGCTCGGCATCACCGGTGACGTCCCGGACCGCGCCACCGTCATCCGCGTGATGATGATGGAGCTCAACCGGATCGCCTCGCACCTGGTCTGCCTGGCCACCGGCGGCATGGAGATCGGCTCCACCACCCTGATGATCTACGGCTTCCGGGACCGCGAACTGATCCTGGACGTCTTCGAGCTGGTCACCGGCCTGCGCATGAACCACGCGTACGTGCGCCCCGGCGGCCTCGCCCAGGACCTGCCGCCCGGCGCCGTCGACCAGATCCGCGAGGCGGTCAAGGTCTTCCGCTCCCGGATGCACGAGTACGACAAACTCGCCACCGGCAACCCGGTGTTCAAGGCCCGCCTGGTCGACGTCGGCTTCCTCGACCTGCCCGGCTGCCTGGCCCTCGGCGCCACCGGCCCGATCCTGCGCGCCACCGGCCTGCCGCACGACCTGCGCAAGACCGACCCGTACTGCGGTTACGAGGACTACGACTTCGAGGTCGCGATCGCCGAGAGCGCCGACTCCTACGGCCGCTTCCTGATCCGGCTGGAGGAGATGAAGCAGTCCCTGCGGATCGTCGAACAGTGCCTGGACCGGCTGCGCCCTGGCCCGGTCATGGTGGCCGACAAGAAGATCGCCTGGCCCGCCCAACTGGCCGTGGGCCCGGACGGGATGGGCAATTCACTCGACCACATCCGCAAGATCATGGGCACCTCGATGGAGGCCCTGATCCACCACTTCAAGCTGGTCACCGAGGGCTTCCGGGTCCCGGTCGGCCAGGCGTACGCGGCGGTCGAGTCGCCCAAGGGCGAGCTGGGCGTGCACGTGGTCAGCGACGGCGGTACGCGCCCGTACCGGGTCCACTTCCGGGACCCGTCGTTCACCAATCTGCAGACGATGGCGGCGATGTGCGAGGGCGGCCAGGTGGCCGACGTCATCGTCGCGGTGGCCGGGATCGACCCGGTGATGGGAGGCGTGGACCGGTGACCAACGTCGAACTCGGACTGCCGGCACTGCCGGCCGCACCGTACCCCGAGGAGGTGCGCGCCCGGCTGGCCGCCGACGCCGCGGAGCTGATCGCCCGCTACCCGCAGCCCCGCTCGGCGCTGCTGCCGCTGCTGCACCTGGTGCAGGCGGAGGAGGGCTTCGTCAGCCCGACCGGGATCCGCTTCTGCGCCGAGCAGTTGGACCTCACCACCGCCGAGGTCACCGCGGTCGCCACCTTCTACACCATGTACCGGCGCCGCCCGGCCGGGAAGTACCACGTCGGGGTCTGCACCAACACCCTGTGCGCGGTGCTCGGCGGCGACCAGATCTTCGCCGAGCTCCAGGAGCACCTGGGCATCGGCAACAACGAGACCACCGGGGACGGCGAGGTCTCGATCGAGCACATCGAGTGCAACGCGGCCTGCGACTACGCGCCCGTGGTGATGGTCAACTGGGAGTTCTTCGACAACCAGACCCCGGAGAGCGCCCGGCAGCTGGTCGACGACCTGCGGTCCGGCCGCGAGGTCAGGCCCACCCGCGGCGCCAAGCTGTGCGGCTTCAAGGAGACGGCCCGGATCCTGGCCGGCTTCCCCGACGAGCGCCCCGGCGCCAACGACGAGTCCGGTGCCGGCGGCGCGCCCTCCCTGGCCGGCCTGCGGCTGGCCCGCGGCGAGGCCCTGCCCGGCGCCCCCGGCACCAAGGTGGTCTCCCCCCGCAACGAGGGCAACGGCCCGGCGGGCAACGGCCAGGAAGGGAGCGAAGCGTGATGACCTCCGCCGAACCGGCCGAGAAGCTGCTCACCCCGGTCCTGTCCGACTCCTGGGACGACAGCCGCCCCTGGACGCTCGACACCTACCGCCGCCACCACGGCTACGAGGGCCTCAAGGCGGCCCTCGCCATGCCGCCGGACGACGTGATCGCCCTGGTCAAGGACGCCGGCCTGCGCGGCCGCGGCGGTGCCGGCTTCCCGACCGGCATGAAGTGGCAGTTCATCCCGCAGAACGACGGCAAGCCGCACTACCTGGTGGTCAACGCCGACGAGTCCGAGCCGGGTACCTGCAAGGACATCCCGCTGCTGTTCGCCAACCCGCACGCGCTGATCGAGGGCATGATCATCGCCTCCTACGCGATCCGCTGCGACCACGCCTTCATCTACCTGCGCGGCGAGGTCGTCCCGGTGCTGCGCCGGCTGCACGCGGCGGTCGCCGAGGCGTACGCGGCGGGGCTGCTCGGCCGGAACGTCCTCGGCTCGGGCATCGACCTGGACATCACCGTGCACGCCGGTGCCGGCGCCTACATCTGCGGCGAGGAGACGGCGCTGCTGGACTCGCTGGAGGGCCGCCGCGGCCAGCCCAGGCTGCGCCCGCCGTTCCCGGCGATCGCCGGCCTGTACGCCTGCCCGACGGTGGTCAACAACGTCGAGTCGATCGCCTCGGTGCCGCCGATCCTGGCCCGCGGCAAGGAGTGGTTCAAGGGCCTGGGCACCGAGAAGTCCCCCGGCTTCACGCTCTACTCGCTCTCCGGCCACGTCACCAACCCCGGCCAGTACGAGGCCCCGCTCGGCGTCACGCTGCGCCAGCTGCTCGACCTCAGCGGCGGCGTCCGCGCCGGGCACCGGCTCAAGTTCTGGACCCCGGGCGGCTCCTCCACCCCGATGTTCACCGACGAGCACCTCGACGTCCCGCTGGACTACGAGGGCGTCGGCGCGGCCGGCTCGATGCTCGGCACCAAGGCGCTCCAGGTCTTCGACGAGACCACCTGCGTGGTGCGCGCGGTCACCCGCTGGACGGAGTTCTACGCCCACGAGTCCTGCGGCAAGTGCACCCCCTGCCGCGAGGGCACCTACTGGCTGGTCCAGCTGCTCAAGCGGATCGAGGCCGGCGAGGGCGTCGACGGGGACCTGGAGAAGCTCCTCGACATCGCCGACAACATCAACGGCAAGTCCTTCTGCGCCCTGGGAGACGGCGCGGCCAGCCCGATCGTCTCCTCGCTCCAGCACTTCAGGGCCGAGTACGAGCAGCACCTGGCCGAGCGCCGCTGCCCGTTCGACCCGGCCGCCTCCACCGTCTGGGCCGACGGCCCCCGCCCCGGCCACCAGTCCGCCACCGAAAGGGAGGTGCACGCGTGACGATCACTGAGCCGACAGCCTCCGAGACCGCGGTCGAACTGGTCACGCTCACCATCGACGGCGTCGAAGTCCGGGTCCCCAAGGGAACGCTGGTGATCCGGGCCGCCGAGACCGTCGGCACCCAGATCCCGCGCTTCTGCGACCACCCGCTGCTCGACCCGGCCGGCGCCTGCCGCCAGTGCATCGTCGAGATCGAGGGCCAGCGCAAGCCGGTCGCCTCCTGCACCATCCCGGTGGCCGAGGGCATGGTGGTGCGCACCCAGCTCAGCTCGCCGGTGGCGGAGAAGGCGCAGCGCGGCGTGATGGAGCTGCTGCTGATCAACCACCCGCTGGACTGCCCGGTCTGCGACAAGGGCGGCGAGTGCCCGTTGCAGAACCAGGCGATGACCAGCGGCGCCGCCGACTCCCGCTTCGAGGGCATGAAGCGCACCTACGAGAAGCCGGTGCCGATCAGCAGCCAGGTGCTGCTGGACCGCGAGCGCTGCGTCCTGTGCGCGCGCTGCACCCGCTTCTCGCAGCAGATCGCCGGGGACCCGTTCATCGACCTGGTGGAGCGCGGGGCGCTGCAGCAGGTCGGCACCGGGGAGGGGGACGACTTCGAGTCGTACTTCTCCGGGAACACCATCCAGATCTGTCCGGTGGGCGCGCTGACCTCGGCGGCGTACCGGTTCCGCTCGCGCCCCTTCGACCTGGTCTCCTCGCCGAGCGTGTGCGAGCACTGCGCCTCGGGCTGCGCGCAGCGCACCGACCACCGGCGCGGCAAGGTGCTGCGCCGGCTGGCGGGCGAGGACCCGGCGGTGAACGAGGAGTGGAACTGCGACAAGGGCCGCTTCGCCTTCCGCTACGCCCAGCAGCGCGACCGGCTGACCACCCCGCTGGTGCGGGTGGACGGCGAGCTGGTGCCGGCCTCCTGGCCGGAGGCGCTGGCCAGGGCGGCCGAGGGGCTGCGCGGGGTCAGGACCGGGGTGCTGGCCGGCGGCCGGGTGACGGTCGAGGACGCCTACGCGTACGGGAAGTTCGCGCGGGTGGTGCTGGGCACCAACGACGTGGACTTCCGGGCCCGCCCGCACAGCGCCGAGGAGGCGGACTTCCTGGCCGCTGCGGTGGCCGGGCGGGGCGTCGACGTGGACGGCACCGGGGTGGCGTACCAGGACCTCGACCGGGCGCCGGCGGTGCTGCTGGCGGGCTTCGAGCCGGAGGAGGAGTCGCCGGTCGTCTTCCTGCGGCTGCGCAAGGCGACGCGCGCCGCGGGCCTGAAGGTGTTCTCGGTGGCCGCGTTCGGCTCCCGGGGCCTGGCCAAGCTGCACGGCGCGCTGCTGCCGGCCGCTCCCGGCACCGAGCCGGAGTGGTTCGCGGCGCTGGCGGCGGACGAGCCGCTGGACGACGAGGCGGGCCGCGCGGCCGAACTGCTGCGCACGCCGGGCGCGGTGATCCTGGCGGGCGAGCGGCTGGCCGCCGTCCCCGGCGCGCTGACGGCGGTGCTGCGGCTGGCGCACGCGACCGGCGCGAAGCTCGCCTGGGT
>NZ_MSJQ01000420.1 GCF_014596515.1 Streptomyces sp. CBMA156 | reverse complement strand
CCGTCGAAGCCGGCCCCGCCCGCGGCCACCGGCTCCCCCGTCTCCACCACGCCCACCGCCCCGGCCGCTCCGACGGCGCCGGACGTCGGCCCGTCCTCGCCCGCCGCACCGCCCCCGCACCCCGGGGCGGGCACGGTGATCGGCTCCACCGCCTCCGGCGGCCGCACCGTCGCGCTCACCTTCGACGACGGCCCGGGCCCGGCCACCGGCCAGATCCTCGACCTGCTGGCCCAGTACCACGTCAAGGCCACCTTCTGTCAGGTCGGCCAGAACGCCGCCGCCAACCCGGCCATGGTCAAGCGCGTCCTGGCCGCCGGGCACCGGCTGTGCGACCACAGCGTCCACCACCCGCAGCCGTTCGCGAAGCTCCCGCACGACAAGGCGGTGTACGAGATCACCGCCGCCCGGAACATGATCGTCCAGGCGGGCGGCCCCGGCACCGAGGTCGGCTGGTTCCGCGCCCCGGGCGGCGGCTTCACCGCCGACAACGAGCGGATCACCGCGGGCCTCGGGATGTCCTCGCTCGGCTGGTCCGTCGACCCGCGCGACTGGTCGCGGCCGGGGGTGCCCGCGATCGTCTCGGCCGTGCAGAAGCAGCTCAAGCCCGGCGGGGTGATCCTGATGCACGACGGCGGCGGCGACCGCAGCCAGACCGTGGCCGCGCTCAGGCAGCTGCTGCCCTGGCTGGTCGCCCAGGGGTACGACTTCGACTTCCCGGCCGGGTAGCGCCGTCGGGGCCCTCGCCCCGGAACGCCTCCCCCTCGGTCACCCGGTGGGCCGCCCTCCGGCCCGGTCCGTTCCGGTGCCGGCCGACGGTCGGTCGGCGCCCGGCCGGTCGACGCCCAAACGGTCGACACCCAGCCGGTAGACCTGCCGGGAGCCGCCCTCCGGGCCGGGCTCCGCCGCCTCGGCCGGCGTGAAGCCCAGCCGTTCGTAGAAGACCCGCGCCCCGCTCGTCACCGCGCCCGGGTGGTCCGGCCCGAAGGTCACCACCTCGACGGTGGCCGGGCCGCGGACGTGCCGGCGCAGCACGTCCTCGACCAGCTCCCGGCCGACGCCGGTGCCCCTGGCCCGCCCGGCGACCACGAGCCAGTGCAGGTGGTGGAGCCCGCTGCCTCCGGTGCCGAAGAGCAGGCCGCCGAGCAGCCCCCGGCCGTCCTCGGCGACGGTCGCCAGGCCCGCGTCGATGCTGTCGCGCACCGCGCGGTGGAAGCCCGGTTCGGCGACCATCGGGCCGAACCAGTGCTCGACCTCGGCGGCGAGGTCGAGGAAGCCGGGCAGGTCCGCGGGGCGGGCCTGGCGCACCTCCGTCACCGGGCGGGCCAGCGCGGGTCGACCACCGCCTGCGGGTCCTTGCCGCGGCGCAGCCAGGCCTGGAGGCCCTCGGCCCACTCCCGGTACCAGTCGACCTGCCGGCGGTGCAGTTCCGCGGGCGCCACCGCGCCCACCTCGGCCGGATAGCGCTCGGCCAGGGCGACGGCGACCCGGACGGCGGCCAGTGCGTCACTGCCCGCCTCGTGGGCGTCGGTCAGCTCCACCCCGTACAGCTCGCAGACCCGTTGCAGGGTGCGGGAGCCCTTGCGGTACTTGTCCACGGCCCGGTCGATCACCAGCGCGTCCAGCACCGGCCCGACCGGCCGGCCCAGGCGCTCGGCGAGCGTGGCCAGTCCGTGCCGGTTCAGCTCGGCGTCGAGCAGCGAGAGGTCGAACGGCGCGTTGAACGCCACCACCGGCCGGCCGGCGGCCATCCGCTCGCACAGCGCGGCGGCTATCTCCTCCACCGCCTCCTTCGCCGGTCTGCCCTTGCCGCGCGCCACCTCGTCCCCGATCCCGTGGATCGCCTCCGCCTCGGCGGGTATCGGCACCCCCGGGTCGAGCAGCCAGTGCGCGGCGCCCACCCGGGCGGCCCCGACGGTGTCCACGAGGGCGGCCGTGACGATGCGGTCCACGGCCGGGTCGGTGCCCGTGGTCTCCAGGTCGAAGCCGACCAGTGGCTGCTGCCACCAGCTCATCAGGTGTGTCCTTCCGTCCTGTCTCCCGAAACAGCCCCTATCATCACCCGCCCCACCGACAACCCGGCCCCGGGGGGAGCCGGAGCCGGTGAGCGGGACGGCGGCAGGGCAGCGGGCTACCGTACGCCGGTGGGCAGTTCGGGCCCCCGGGACGGACGGAGCATGACGACGTCGACCGGGTCCTCGTGGACGACGGCGAAGCCGTGCCGTTCGTACAGCCGCTGGGCGGCGCTGCCACGGAGGACGACAAGGCGGACCGGGTCCCCGGCGGCGTCGGCGTCGGCGAGGAGGTGGCGCAGGACGGCGCTGCCCAGGCCCCGGCCCTGGAGGTGCGGGGCCAGGTAGAACAGCTCCAGGTGGCGCCCGCCCTGCTCCTCGGGGCGGACGGTGACGCAGCCCGCGAAGGCGCCGTCGACCAGGAGCACGGAGGTGTGGCGGATGGAGAAGGACTTCCGCACCCGCTCCCTGGAGCGGTCCTGGTCCCAGCGGCCGAGGCGTTCCAGGTCGGCGCGCATGACCCGGGCCTTGAGCGCGGTGACGGGTTCGAGGTCGTCGGCCGTGGCGGGGCGCAGGCTCCACCGGGGGTCACTGTTCACGGCCCACATCCTGACAGCCTCGTCGCCGCCCCGACCGGCGGCCCCCTGGGTCGGCACGGCTCAGGACACCGGCCTGGAGTCGGCCCAGATGCCCTCGAACTCCTCGCGGTAGACCTCCAGCAGCCCGGACTCGGTGCCGCCCGGCTGCTGGCCGGCGCCGCCGCGCAGCACCAGGGCCGGGGACTCCATGCCGCGGGCGCGGCGCAGGTAGGGCTGGATGACGCCGAGGTCGCGGCCCTGCCGGCGGCCGCCCGCCTGGCCGGCCGTGCGGGGGCCCTCGACCAGGTAGGCGGTGAAGCGCGGGGTCTCGTCGAAGACCCTGATCTCGAAGCCGCCCTGGTCCCGCAGCCGGGCCCTGACCCGCCGCACGTGCATGATGTTCATCTCGATCGATCGTGACAACTCGCTGCGCCCGAGGCCGAGTTCGCGTTCGCGGCGGCGCACCGCGCTGCTCGCCGGGTTGAGGAAGAGCAGCCGCACCCGGCAGCCCTCGCCGGCCAGCCGCACCAGGCGTTTGCCGGTGTAGTTCTGGCAGAGCATGCCGAGGCCGATGCCGAGGGCGTCGAGCCGCCTGGCGCCGTCCAGCAGGTCCTCGACTGGCAGGTCGCGCTGGAGCCGGACCCGGTCGGCGTGCACCGCGACCACGTCGGCGTACCGGCCGGCCACCAGGGACTCGACCACGTCGGCGGGCACTCCGCCGGCGCCGCCGTCGAGGACGGCGAGCAGCCGGGCGGCGGCCCGCTCGGTCTGGGCCAGCACGGTCTGGGTGAGCACCCGGTTGCGGGAGACCACGTGCCTGGCCACCTCCAGCTCGTCCAGCGCCAGTTCGATCTCGCGCCGGTCGGCCAGGTACGGCTCGAAGCAGGGCCAGTGCTGGACCATCAGCTCGCGCAGCTGGGGCATGGTGAGGAAGACCAGCGGGTCGTCGTCGGCCGGGTCGAGCAGGTAGCCCTTGCGGCGGCTGATCTCCCGTACGGCCCCGGCCCGGTGCGCCCACTCCTCGCCGGCCGGACCGGCGGCGGCGGTGACCCAGTCCTCGCCGTGGGCGGGGGCGTAGATCGGGTGCAGCACCTCGTCGACGAGGGCGCGCAGCCGCTGCTCGACCAGGTTGAGCCAGACGTAGGCGCGGCCGGACAGCCGTACCCGCTGGTAGGCGTCCTCCCACTCGGCGGTCGACCAGGCCAGTGCGGGTATCTCGACCGGGCCGCCCTGCGCGGGCACCAGGGCCCGGCCGGTCAGGGTGGGGCGCATGACCACCGTGGGCGCCTCGCTGCGGGCCGCGCCCCGGTCGGGGCCGCCGGGCCCGGAGCCACGGCCGCCGGCGGGGAACACCATGCGCCACCTCATCTGGTTGCTGCGGCTGACCCCCGCAGACGCGGGGACCGTCGAATCCCGGTCGGCCCGCCCCGGGCGGCCGGACGATCAAGGGTACTGCCCGCCGCGAGCCGCTCGCAGCCGGATGCCGGGGGCCTTCCGCACCCCCGACGTGTTCTTCACACGATTGCCCGGCGGGCGCTCGTTCGGCCCAACCCGGGCCGGATCTCCCGGCCGTCGGGGACGGGCTCGGGGAGTATGCGCTGTGCCGTGCGTCACGGCGCACGGGTCCGCACATGCCCGGCCGTCCGGCCGGGAAGAGAGCGTCCGGGGCCGGGCGGACGGCCCGGACGGTCCCGCACCCGTTGTCGGATCACACGTCAGTTTCCGTCGGCAGCAAGGAAGTTGAGGAGTCATGCAGGTCTGGCCCGGTACGCCCTACCCGCTCGGCGCCACCTACGACGGGGCCGGCACCAACTTCGCGGTGTTCTCCGAGAGCGCCGACCGGATCGAGCTGTGCCTGATCGGCGCGGACGGCTCCGAGACGGCCGTCGAACTGCGCGAGACGGACGCCTTCGTCCGGCACGCCTACCTCCCGGGCATCCAGCCGGGCCAGCGCTACGGCTTCCGCGTGCACGGCCCGTACAACCCGGGCCTGGGCCAGCGGCACAACAGCGCCAAACTGCTGCTGGACCCGTACGCCAAGGCGATGAGCGGGCACATCGACTGGGACGAGTCGGTCTACGGCTACCACTTCGGCGCCCCCGAGCGCCGCAACGACCTGGACTCCGCCCCGCACACCATGCACTCGGTGGTGATCAACCCGTACTTCGACTGGGGCACCGACCGGCCGCCGCGCACCGACTACCACCGCACCGTCATCTACGAGGCCCACGTCAAGGGGCTCACCCGGCTGCACCCCGGCATCCCCGAGGAGATCCGCGGCACGTACGCGGGCCTCGCCCACCCGGCGGTGATCGAGCACCTGGCCAAACTCGGCGTCACCGCGATCGAACTGATGCCGGTGCACCAGTTCGTCCGCGACCACCGGCTGCGGGACCTCGGCCTGGCCAACTACTGGGGCTACAACACCGTCGGCTTCTTCGCCCCGCACTCCTCGTACTCCTCCACCGGCGACCGCGGCCAGCAGGTGCAGGAGTTCAAGTCCATGGTCAAGGCGCTGCACGCGGCCGGGATCGAGGTGATCCTGGACGTCGTCTACAACCACACCGCCGAGGGCAACCACCTGGGCCCGACACTGTCGCTGCGCGGCCTGGACAACGTCTCCTACTACCGCCTCGCCCAGGACCAGCGCTTCTACGAGGACACCACGGGCACCGGCAACAGCCTGCTGATGCGCAGCCCGCACGTGCTCCAGCTGATCATGGACTCGCTGCGCTACTGGGTCACCGAGATGCACGTGGACGGCTTCCGCTTCGACCTCGCCGCCACCCTGGCCCGGCAGTTCCACGAGGTGGACCGGCTCTCCTCCTTCTTCGACCTGGTCCAGCAGGACCCGGTGGTCTCCCAGGCCAAGCTGATCGCCGAGCCCTGGGACCTCGGCGAGGGCGGCTACCAGGTGGGCAACTTCCCGCCGCTGTGGACGGAGTGGAACGGCAAGTACCGGGACACCGTGCGCGACCTGTGGCGCGGCGAGACCGCGGCCCTCGCCGAGTTCGGCTCCCGGCTCACCGGCTCCGCCGACCTCTACCAGGACGACGGCCGCCGCCCGATCGCCTCGATCAACTTCGTGACCTGCCACGACGGCTTCACCCTGCGCGACCTGGTCTCGTACAACGAGAAGCACAACCAGGCCAACGGCGAGGACAACCGGGACGGCGAATCCTTCAACCGCTCCTGGAACTGCGGCGTCGAGGGGCCCGCCGTCGACCCTGCCGTCGACCCTGCCGTCGACCCTGCCGTCGACCCGGCTGTCGACCCGGCCGTCGAGGAGCTGCGGGCCCGCCAGCAGCGCAACTTCATCGCCACCCTGATGCTCTCCCAGGGCGTGCCGATGCTCTCGCACGGCGACGAGCTCGGCCGCACCCAGCTGGGCAACAACAACGCCTACTGCCAGGACAACGAACTCACCTGGGTGCACTGGCCCGAGGGGGACGGGCCACGGGCCAGGCTGCTGGAGTTCACCCAGGGGATGATCTGGCTGCGCCGCGACCACCCGGTGTTCCGGCGGCGGCGGTTCTTCCACGGCCGGCCGGTGTCCGGGCGTCCGCGGCCGGGCGCGCCCGGCTCGACGGCGCCGGGGCCGGCGGCGAAGGGCTCGACGGCGCCCGGTCCGACAGCACCCGGACCGGGCGCGCCGGCCTCCGGCGGGTTCGACGACCTGACCGACATCGCCTGGTTCACCCCGGCCGGGGAGGAGATGACCAAGCGCAACTGGGGCACCAGCTACGCCAAGTCGCTGACCGTCTTCCTCAACGGCTACGCGATCTCCGAACCCGACCGGCGCGGCGGGCGGATCGTCGACGACTCCTTCCTGCTGATGTTCAACGCGCACTTCGAACCGCTGGAGTTCACCGTGCCCGCCGAACACGGGCAGGAGTGGCAGGTCGTGGTCGACACCACCCAGCCCCGGCTGCCCGCCCCGGGAACGGGGGCCCGGGTCAAGGCCGGCGACAGCCTGTGGCTCACCGACCGCTCCCTGATGGTGCTGCAACGGCCCGCCTAGGGGAGACCACAGGGCCCTGACCTGCCCCGACGGCCCGCGGCCGGGCGCGCGCGGAGCGGCGCGGCGGCTCCGGACGGCCGGGGGCGGTCACCTGTTCGGATCAGCAGCGGGTCTTGGCGCCGGGCTCCCCCGGGTACCTATGGAGCTATGACCCCCGCCGCCGAGCCCGCGCAGCCCCGCCCGGCCGCCACCGTCCCCTCGGCCACGTACCGCCTCCAGCTCCAGCCCGGCTTCACCCTCCGCGACGCCACCGCCGCCGTCCCGTACCTGGCCGCCCTCGGCGTCTCCCACCTGCACCTCTCCCCGCTGCTGGAGGCCGTCCCCGGCTCCACCCACGGCTACGACACCGTCGACCACACCCGGATCAGCGAGCAGCTCGGCGGCGAGCCGGCCCTGCGCGAGCTGGCCGCCGCCGCGCACCGCCACGGACTGCGGCTGATCGCCGACGTGGTGCCCAACCACATGGCCGTGCCCGCCCCCGAGCGGCTCAACCGGCCGCTGTGGCAGGTGCTGCGCGACGGGCCCGACTCGCCGTACGCACGCTGGTTCGACATCGACTGGACCGCCCAGCCGGGCCCCGCCGACGCCCCGGCGCGCGGCCGGGTGCTGCTGCCGCTGCTCGGCGACCGGCTCGGCGCCGTGCTCCACCAGTTCACCGTGGACGCCGGCGTGCTGCGCTACCACGAGCACGAGCTGCCGCTGCGCCCCGGCACCGAGGAGCTGCCGCTGCCGGAGCTGCTCGCCCGCCAGTGGTACCGGCCGGCCTGGTGGCGGCTGGCCCGCACCGAGCTCAACTACCGGCGCTTCTTCACCGTCAACGAGCTGATCGCGCTGCGCGCCGAGGACCCCGAGGTGTTCGCCGCCACCCATGCCGTGCTGCTCGCCCTGCACGCCGACGGCGTCCTGGACGGCTTCCGGATCGACCACCCGGACGGGCTCGCCGACCCGCGCGGCTACCTGCGGCGCCTCGCCGGGGCGACCGGCGGCGCGTACGTCGTGGTCGAGAAGATCCTCACCGGCGACGAGCGGCTGCCCGGGGACTGGCCGGTGGCCGGCACCACCGGCTACGACGCGCTGCGCCGGATCGACGGCGTGCTCACCGACCACGCGGGCGCCTGCCGGCTGGCCGGGGCGTACGAGTCCTTCCGGCACGGTGGCCCGGTCCGTGACCTCTGCGCGGACCCGCACCCCGCGATCGCCGCCGCCCGGCGGGGGCGGGCCGACATGACCGGCCCGGGCGGCGAACTCGCCGCCGAGGTCGAGCGGCTGGCGCGGATCGCGCTGCGGATCGGCACCGCCGAGCCCGCCCACGCCGACCACTCCCCCGCGCAGC
>NZ_MSJQ01000042.1 GCF_014596515.1 Streptomyces sp. CBMA156 | reverse complement strand
CCCTTGCCCGGCCGTCTGCCCGGCTCTCCGCCCGGCCGTCTGCCCGGCCGTCGCGGTGTCCTCGGGGCGCTCGCCCTGGGCGCCGCCGCCGTCGCCTCCGGCGCCGGGCCCGTACGCGCCGACGGCGTGCCGGGGCCCCGCCTGAGCCTGCCCGCGCCCACCGGCCCCCACCCCGTCGGCACCGCCCACCTGTACCTGAGCGACCCCGCCCGCACCGACGCCTGGGCCCCCACGCCGCGCCCGCGCGAGCTGCGCGCCCGTCTCTGGTACCCGGCGGCCCCCGGCGCCCGCGGCCCGTGCGCGCCGTGGATGAGCCCCGCCGAGACCGCCCACCTGCAAGCCGCCTACTTCGCCGTCCCCGGTGCCCGCCTCACCTGGCCCGCCACCCACGCCCGCCCCTGCGCGCCGGTGGACCGCGGCCGCCGCCACCCCGTGGTCCTCAACTCCCACGGCTCCGGCGCCGACAGCTCCTTCAATACCGTCCTCGCGGAGGAACTCGCCTCCCACGGCCACGTCGTCGCCGCCGTCGACCACACCTTCGACGCCGGTGAGGTCGAATTCCCCGGCCACCGCCTCGAAGTGCGCGACAAGGCCCGGGTCCAGGCCATGACCGACGCCGGGATCGTCGCCTACCGCGCCGCCGACGTACGCCTCCTGCTCGACCGCCTCGAACGCGGCCCGCTGCCCGCCGGCCTCGACACCGCCCTCGACCTCGACGCCGTCGGCATGTTCGGCCACTCCATGGGCGGCGCCACCACCCTCCAGGCCCTGCACGACGACCCGCGCATCCGCGCCGGAGCCGTCCTGGACGGCCCCCTGTTCGGCACCGCCGCCACCGCCGGCCTGGACCGCCCCCTGCTGCTGATGGCCTCCGCCTGGGACAGCCCGGCCCGCGACGCCATGTGGGACACCCTGTGGCCCCACCTGACCGGCTGGCGCCGCCGCCTGACCCTCACCCGCTCGGGCCACCTCTCCTACTGCGACCTCCAACTCCTCGTCCCCCAGGGCCAGTCCGTCTTCGCCTGGCCCGCCGACCAGCTGGAGCACTTCCTGGGCACCGGCGACCCCCAGCGCGCCGTCGACGCCCAACGCGCCTTCCTCACCGCCTACTTCGGCCTCCACCTGCGCGGCATCCCCGCCCCCCTGCTGGACGCGCCCACACCCCGCTGGCCCGAGATCCGCTTCGACGCCTGAACCCGCCGCGCCGGCCTCCCGCGCGGGGGCCACCTGCTACCCGGCGGTATACGGGTTGACGATGGTGTGGTGCCGGTGGGCGGTCGCCAGGACCTCCTGCGGAAACCGGGGCCCGGCGATGTAGTGACGGCCCTTGGTCTGCCCCACCGCCGTCAGCAGTTCCGCCTTGGTCAGGGCCTGCAGGTCCCGCGTCGCCTGCTGGGTGTTGATCGCTTCGGCCTTCTCGTAGCGCGAGCGGCGCACCCTCCCCACCATTGCCACTTCGTGCAGAGCGGTCGTCTGCCGCTCGGTGATCCCGTACCGGTCGGCCGCCTCGATGAGCTGGGTCCAGCAGCCGTTGGACCGGTCGACGCGGCGCTGGACCCGCTGCGTCTGCTGGTGGTACGCGAGGAGGTTGAACCTGATCCACGGCAGGGTGTCCCGCTGGGGTGACCAGACGGGACCGCCGACCTCGCGCAGCACCTTGTAGTACTCCCAGGTGTTGCCGGGCATCCCCAGCCACTCCTCGATCGAGGAGAACTCGGGGGCGAGGACTCCGCCCCGGGCGATCAGGAGGGTCTGCAAGGAGCGGGACATCCGGCCGTTGCCGTCCGACCAGGGGTGGATCTTCACCAGGTTGAGGTGGGCCATCGCGGCCCGTACGAGGACGTGGCTGTCGAGGTCGCCCTCGTTGAGCCAGTCGACGAGTTCGCCCGTCAGGCCGGGCAGCAGTTCGTGGTCCGGTCCCTCGTAGTCCGTGGCGAGCTCATCACCGGGGGCGGCGATCCGGATGGCCGTCCTGCGCCACTGCCCGGCGGTCTTGAGCGGGTGGTGGTGGCCCTGGAACATCCAGTGCAGGGCGTTGAGGAGTTCCTTGCTGTGGCGGAAGTCGGCGGCGTCGTGGAGGGACTGGATGTAGGTCATGGCCTGCTGGTAGGCCAGGGTCTCCTTCTTGTTCTCGTCACTGGCCTCGACCTCGCGCTCGCCGTCCATCAGGTCGGCGACGTCCCTCGCATCGACCCGGTAGCCCTCGATGGTGTTCGAGGCGGCGATGGCACTGGCCGTAAGGGCCTTGCGCAGGTCGGACGTCCACTTCATCGGGGCCTGCTGCACCGCGTGCCGCAGCCGGTCGCGCATGGAGTCGACCTGCTCCAGGACCTGATGGTCGACGGAGTCGAGGCGGGGGGTCTGATACGGCCGTGCAAGGGCCGTCGCATGCCCGCGCACGGCGGAGCGGGAGGCCCGTGGTGACGGGCCTCCCGCTCCCGGATCCGTCCCGGAGGCGGGGGATCAGTACGGCACGGGCCGGTTCTCGCGGACCCACAGCCGTTCGGCCTCGCTGCCGGACGGGGGCGGGGCGATGCCGTCCGTCATCCACAGGTCCTGGGGCGTCTCGTCGATGTGGAACTCGCAGTACAGGCCGCGCCCGGTGGTGTGGGGCGCGAGGAGGGCGGCGAGCGCCTCGCGGGTGTGGCGGCGCGCCTGCGGGTCCGCGTTGTGGCGGGCGATGTGCTCGACCGTGATGCGCACCGCGGTGCCGGTGGGTTCGCCGCCGACGTGGAAGGAGTCGGCGGCGACCTCGTGGAAGAGGGTCATGACGTAGAACTCCGGCAGCCCGACGCGGGTGTAGAACCCGGTGATGTCGCCGGAGAGCCGGCGTTTCTGCTCGGGGGTGTAGGCGCCGGGAGGGTGGTAGACGTGCCACAGCGGCATGGGATGCGCTCCTGGGTGTCGGTGTGCTCGTGGGTGCGGTGCGGTGCGGTGTGGTGCCGTTCGGGGTGCGGCGGTCAGCGGCCGATGCGTACGGCCAGGCCCTCCACGGGCCCGGACAGGGCGGCCTTGAGGGCCCGGGTGGCGTCGTCGACGAGCACCTCGCTGTCGCCGCGCGCGAGGGCGTCCAGGACGGCCCGCGCGACCTCGGCCGGCGGGATCTTCTCGACCGGGACGGCCGCGACCATCTCGGTGTCCGCGAAGCCCAGGTGCACGCCGAGGACCTGGGTGCGCTGGGCGGCGAGCTCCAGGCGCAGCGAGTTGGTCAGCGACCACAGCGCTGCCTTGGACGCCCCGTAGGCCCCGGAGCCCGAACCCCAGGACAGCAGCGAGTGGATGTCCACCAGCGCGCCGCCGCCGCGCGCGGCCAGCACCGGCGCGAACGCCCGGGCGATGCGCAGCGGGCCGAGGACGTTGGTCTCGAAGGTGGCCCGGATCCCGTCCAGGTCACCGGTCAGCAGCGGCGCCGGGTACAGGACGCCGGCGTTGTTGAAGACGATGTCGACGTCGCCGGCGAGGGCGGCCGCGGCGGCCACCGAGGCGTCGTCGGTGACGTCCAGGGCGAGGACCTCCACCCGCAGGTCCTGGCCGGCGCCGGGGGAGGGGGTGCGGGCGGTGGCGTAGACCTTCCCCGCGCCGCGGGCCAGCAGTTCCCCGACGAACGCCCGGCCCAGGCCGCGCAGGCCTCCGGTCACCAGGACGGTGGAGCCTTCGATCACGGTCATGTGCGTCTCCTTGCTCTTTGGGCGGCGCCGGCCGTTGCCTGGCGGGCGCCGCAGCATTTAGATTATTACCATCATCTAAACCGGATGGGAAAGTAGGCACACCACACCGGCACACCACACCGCCGACCGCCGGAGGAAAGGAGCCACGGCATGCCCCGCGTGTCACGCGCCGAGGCCGAACGCAGCCGCAGCCGCGTCATCGACCACACCGCCCGCCTGATCCGGGAGAAGGGCACCGGCCAGGTCAGCGTCCCCGAGGCGATGGCCGCCGCCGGCCTCACCCACGGCGGCTTCTACCGCCACTTCACCTCCAAGGACGACCTCCTCGCCCAGGCCCTCGCCGCCGCCTTCACCGAACGCCGCGAAGCCATGGAACAACTCGCCGACCAGCCCCCCGCCGGACACACCCCCCGCGACGAGTTCCTCGACCGCTACCTCTCCCCGCTCCACCGCGACCACCCCGGCCACGGCTGCGCCGCCGCCGCCCTGGCCGCCGACGCCGCCCGCACCGAACCCGGATCCCCCCTGCGCACCGCCTACACCGCCGGACTGCGCGAACTCCTCGACACCCTCGCCGCCCTGACCGACGGCGCCGCACTGCCGGACGGCCCCGCCCTGCCCGACGGTGCCGCCCGACAGGACACCCTCGCCGACCTGTCCACCATGGTCGGCGCACTGCTCCTCGCCCGCGCCAGCGACGACGACACCCTGTCCGCGGAACTCCTGACCGCCGCCCGCCACCGCCTGACCACCGCCCGCGCGGACAACGGCCAGGCACCCGCGTAGCGCCGTACGGAACCGGGAACGGAAGGACCCCCACGTGCCGACCGGGCCGATCACCGGCGTGCTCTTCGACGTCGACGACACCCTGTACGACTACACCGGCTCCGAACGGGCCGGCATCCTCGCCCACCTCCACCACCTCGACCTGCTGCGCCGCTTCCCCGGCCCGCAGGCGGCGGTGGCGCTGTGGCGCGAGGTCATGGAGGAGCAGTACGCGCGCTTCCTGTCCGGCGAACTCACCTTCGCCGGACAGCAGCGCGAACGCACCCGCCGCTTCCTCGCCCGCCTCGGCGAGGACACCGCCGCCATGCCCGACGAGACGGCCGCCGCCTGGTTCGCCGGCTACACCGCCCACCGCGACGCCGCCCAGGCCGCCTTCCCCGACGCCGGCCCCGTCCTCGCCGCCCTCGCCCCCACCCACCGGCTCGGCATCGTCTCCAACTCCTCCACCGCCCACCAGCGCCGCAAACTCCACGCCACCGGCCTGCTGCACCACTTCGACGACACCGCCATCGTCTGCTCCGACGAACACGGCGAGGCCAAGCCAGCCCCCGGCATCTTCCTGGCCGCCTGCGCCCGCCTCGGCCTGCCCCCGCACCGGGTCGCCCACGTCGGCGACAACTACGACCTCGACGCCCTCGGCGCCCGCGACGCCGGCCTCCACCCCTTCTGGCTCGACCGCACCGCCTCCCGCCCCGCCACCGCCCCGGCCGGCGACGGCATCCACGTCCTGCACTCCCTGGCCGACCTGCTCCCCGCCCTGCGGGCCTGAGCCCGTACCCACCCGTCCGGTCCGGACAGCTCGACGCCCCCAGTACATATGTCACGACACATGTGTTGTGTAACATGTCCGATATGAGTACTTCAGGGAAAACCCCGACCCTGGTCTTCATCCCCTGCTTCTCCGGCGCTCCGTGGAGCGCCGAACAGCTCGCCCCCTACGGCCAGGCCCCCCGGCGCACACTGCGCCTGCCCGAAGGCGCCGACGACATCGAGCGCTACGCCGACCACGTCCAGGACGCCGTCGCCGACCTCGACGACTACGTGCTCGTCGGCGACTCGTTCGGCGCGAACATCGCGCTCGCGCTCGCCACCCGCCGCCCGCAGGGCCTGCGCGCTCTGGTCCTGTCCGGCGGATTCGCGGCCAACCCGGTCGACTCCAGGCCGTGGAAGGCCCTGATGCGGGTGATCGGCAAGGCCCGCGGCCCGCTCTACACGCAGCTGACACTGCGAGCCCACGCCCACCGCCTCGCCTCCCCGTTCGACGGCGAGGGACAGGTGCCCTGGAGCGAGGCGCGCAGCCGCGAACTGTTCCTCGCCAACACCCCGGCCGCCTCCTTCGGCGCGCGCGTGCGGGCCGGCCTCACCGCCGACTACACCGACGCGCTCGGCCGGGTCCGGGTCCCGACCCTGATCCTGTCCCCCTCGCACGACGTGCTGATCGGCGAGGACGCCTCCAGGATCATGCTCGCGGGCATCCCCGACGCCCGGGAGGTCGTACTGCCGCGCACCGGCCACATGTTCCGCTTCTCCCACCCCGCCACCTACGCCGCCGCGGTCCAGGACTTCCTCACCGCCGCCCTGCCGGGATCCCGGGCGGGCACCGGTGCGTGAGGCCGAACACCTGCGGTTCGCGATCCTGGCGGCCCAGCGCGAAGGCAACCGGCTGCTGATCCAGGCCCTCAAACCCCACGGCATCACCCCGTCACAGGCCGAGGTGCTGCGCCTGCTCCAGCAGCACGGCACCCTGAGCCTGAGCGGGCTCGGACAGCTCCTGGTGTGCGAGAGCGGCACCAACCCCAGCCGGCTGGTCGACCGCGTCGTCGCGGCCGGACTGGTCGAGCGCCGCACCGACACCGACGACCGCCGCTACCTCCACCTCAGCCTCACCGCCGAAGGCCAACGCCTGGCCACCGAGGTGGCCGGCATCGAGGAGTACCTCTACGCCTCGATGGACGCCGCCTGCGAGGGCCTGGACACCGACGCGATGCTCGCCTTCCTGCACAACTTCATCGACCCCCTGCCCTCGGGCCAGGCCCTCAACAAACGCCTCGGCCTCGACTGACGCCACGCCCCCACGGGACCCGCCGGCCGCGCGCCCGGCGAAGGAGCGACCATGCGGTTCGAGAACACCCTGACCATCCACGCGCCCGCCGACGAGGTCTTCGCCCACCTCGCGCGGCCCGAGAACCTCCCACGCTGGAACCACGCGCTCGACCGCACCGAGCAGACCTCCCCGGGACCGATCGGCGTCGGATCGACCTACCGCCAGACCCGCACACTCCCGCGCCCGGCCGAGGAGCACTTCCGCATCACCGAGTACGACCCCCCGAACCTGCTGACCGCGGAAGGCGACTTCGGCCCGCTCACCGGAACCACCACCTACCGGCTGACCCCACTCGACCGGCACACCACCCGGCTGCTCAACACCGTCCACCTCACCGCCTCCGGAGCCCTCAAGGCCGTCGCCGCGGTCGCCGGCCCCCGGATCAAGCGCGCGGTCGCGAAGAACCTCGACGTCCTGAAAGACATCCTCGAAACCCGCTGACCCCCTGCACCCCCGACATCCAACGTCGGGGAACGGCCCGTCGGCTCTCGACCGCAGACCCGAATTCCGATCACCGGATCGACGCACTACCGCGGGCCGGGGCGGACCGCCACAACATCCACGTCGACACCGCGAGCGGCGCGAAGGCCTCCCGCCCGGCGACACACCGAAGATCACCGGGCTCGACCGGCTCCCCGGCTCCGCCTTCCATCGTGGGCCGGCCCCCGCCCCGCGTGAGAAGTCGGCCCGGCCGACTTCTCGTGCGCGGGTGGCCTCCTCGCTGGGCGCCGGGCTTGCTCCCGTACGGGCCGGGCGGCGTCGGCGGGGGCAGGCGCGGCCGGGAAAGCGGACCGCCCGGTGGCCGGCTCGATGGAGCGGGCGACCGGGCGGTCCGGGGGCGTGCGGTCAGACGGTGACCCGTTCGGCGCGCTGCGCCGGGACGTCGGCGGGGGTGTTCTCCCGGGGCGTGGGGAGCACGGCCATGATCACGGCGGAGATCACGATGGTCGCCGCCCAGGCGAGCCCGTACCGGCCGACGGGGGTGTCGGAGAACGGGCCGGCGAACCAGTCGCACTTGGTGAAGGCGAGCCCGATCAGCAGCGCGAGCACCCAGGAGACCATCGCCTGCCAGCAGAAGCCGCCCTTGTACCAGTACCGGCTGTTCCTGCTGGTGTCCATCAGCGCGGCGGCGTCGTAGCGCACCGCGCGCGAGCGGCGCCGGAACATGTCCACCGCGTAGACGCCGATCCAGGCCGAGAAGGAGACGGCGAGCAGGATCAGGAAGGTGATGAAGGAGCCCAGGAAGCTCTTGGCGACCAGCATCAGCAGCAGGCCGCCGACCAGCGAGATCACGGCGTTGATGCTGACGGCCATGGCGCGCGGCAGCTTCACGCCCATGGTCTGCGCGGTGAAGCCGGCCGAGTACATGGAGAGGCTGTTGATCAGCAGCATGCCCACGATCGCGGTCAGCAGGTAGGGCACGGCCAGCCAGGTCGGCAGCAGGTCACCGAGGAAGGAGACCGGGTCCGCGGCCTGCGCCAGGCCGGGGGAGGCCACCGCCATCACGGCGCCCATCAGCACCATCGGCACCATCACCAGGCCGGCGCCGGAGACCGTCACGCCGACGATCTTCCGGCCGGAGGCGGCGTGCGGCAGGTAGCGGGCGAAGTCCGGGCCGGTGGGGACCCAGCTGATGCCGCCGGCGGCGATGGTCCCGATGCCGGCGATCATCATCGCGGTGGTGCCCGCGGGCTTGGAGAAGACCTCGCTCCAGTGCATGGTCGCGACCAGGTAGCCCAGCACCAGGACGCTGAAGACGCCGAACAGGTACGTCGACCAGGTGTTGCAGACGTTCAGCGCCTTGCGTCCGAGGCCGGAGACCAGGAAGGTGCAGGCGACGAAGGCGAACAGCGTGATGACGATCAGCGCGGTGTTGCTCCTGACGCCGAAGAGCAGGTCGAGGACGGTCAGCACCGCGTAGGCGCCGGTGACGGCGTTGATCGTCTCCCAGCCGAACCGGGCGACCCACAGGATCGCGCCGGGGAAGAGGTTGCCGCGCACGCCGAAGGTGGCCCGGGAGAGCGTGGCACCCGGGGCCCCGCCCCACTTCCCGGAGACCGACAGCACGCCGACCATGCCGAAGGAGGCGAGCGCGGCGCACGCGGCGACGATCAGGACCTGCCAGAAGTTCAGCTGGTTGAACACCACCAGGGCCGCGCCCATGGTGAGGAGCAGGACGCTGATGTTCGCCGCGACCCAGGTCGGGAAGAGCTCGCGGACTCTGCCCCGGCGTTCGTGGTCCGGGACGGGTTCGATACCGCGGGTCTCTATCGCGCCGCCGGTTTCGGCGGTGGACGGGTTGTCCATGAGGGTGGCTCCGTGCGTGTGAAGCGGCGATGAAACGGGCAAATGGAACATTTATGGAACTCTTCGCGCGTAGCGCGGGGATTGAGTCATCCTACTTTGTCCGCTTCGCCTCCCGGCCTGGGCCGGAGCCCTCCGGAGGCGGGGCCGAGGCGTGTCAGGGACGGGACAGGCCGGTGGTGCGGGAGGCGGGCCTCCCGCACCACCGGTGCCGCGGGACCGGGAGCGGTGCTCCGGTCAGGCGGTGGCGCCGAACAGGGCGCGGGAGGCGTCGGTCAGGCCGGTGACGGTGACCGGGGTGCGGGCGTGCTCGGCCCACGCCTCGGGGGTCAGGCGCAGGCGCTCGGAGACGACCACCCGCCCGTCCAGGACGTCGCGGTCGATGCCGTCGCCGCGGTAGCCGAGCCGGCGGGAGACGGCCAGGGAGGCGTGGTTGTCGGCGAAGGAGAGCGAGGTCGCCGACTGGGTGCCGAGCTCGGCGAAGGCCAGGTGGAGCATCGCGGCGCGCATCTCGGTGCCCAGCCCCCGGCCCTGGTGCGCCAGGCCGAGCCAGGAACCGGAGACGATCTCGCGCCGCACGCCGAACTCCTTGGCGCGCATGTCCTGGATGCCCACCGGGCGCCCCTCGTGGAAGGCGACCAGGTTCAGCGCCCAGTCCTGCGGGCTCCAGCGGCCCAGCCGCAGCCAGTGCGACTGCGCCACGTGCCGGGCCCGTTCGGCGGGGGGCAGTTCGCCCCACGGCGTCAGGAACGGGCGGTCCCGGGGCAGGTGGACGCCGCGCGCGGCGACGCCGGCGACCTCGGCGAGTTCGTCCTCGGTGGGCAGGCGCAGTTCCAGGCGGGGCGAGGTCACGCGCAGCCCGTACAGGGGCCAGTGGTCGGCGATCATCGGGCCAGTGTGCCCAGCGGACGGGGCGGCGCGCACCGCCATTTCGGGGGCGCGCGCCGGAGGGGAGGCGCCGGGTGGATCGGGCGCGGTCCTCCTCCGGGGCGGCGAGGGCGGTCGCGCACCAGGTGGCCGGTCCCGCGGCGTGCCCGTCCGCGCGTTGTCGAAGAAGCCCTTCCGGCGATTCCAAACATGCGCAGCGGTGTTCAAATCGCCGGTTCCTGTTCCTATTCTCCGGTCATGGCTAACGGCGTGTTCCACACCGTGTACGGCATCGAGATCGACCTGACCCTGCCCGACCTCGGCGACCCGGACCGTCCCGGTCTGCTGGACGAGATCACCACCCCGATCGAGCGGCGCGAGCGCGAACTCCTGGAGTGCCTGGACCACCGTTCCGGCTCCTGCCGGGCCGAGGAGCACGGCCGGTCCCCGTGGATGACGATCCGTCGCCGCACGGCCGGCGGCCGCACCGGGTGGGTGGCCGCCCACCTGCCGGTGCGTCACACCCCCACGCCCGAGGAGAGCGCGAAGCACAAGGCGATGAAGGAGCGGATCGCGCGGGTCGCCGAGCGGCACGGTCTGCGCGCGGAGGTCGAGGCGCGTGCGACCGACGGGCGGGTGCGCACCGACGTCCTCGTCACCGGCGACCACGGCCGGCGGATCGGCTGGGAGGCCCAGTACGCGCCGATCAGCGCCGACACCGTCCGCCGCCGTTCCCGGGCGGCCGCCGAGCAGGGGATCGTCCCGCTGTGGGTGACCGACACCGACCGGTCCCCGGTCATCGGGCGGGCACCGTGGGCCAGGGTCGACGGCTTCGGCTGGAAGGAGATCGCCTCCCCGCTCGCCATGATGGTGCGTGCCGGGGTGCGCCACCTCCAGCAGTGGAAGTGCCTGCCGAGCAGCGAGCGGACCTGCCCGGACAACGGAGGCTCCTGCGGCCGGTTCCACGCCGGGTGGTTCCTGCCCGCGCTGTGCCTGCCGGCCAAGCCGCCCACCGAGGTCGACCGGCTCGTCGTCGCCAGCGCGGACGGCGAGTTCGTGCCGATGCGCATCCCCGGCCAGCGCGACCCGCGGGCCGTCTCCCGGATGTGGGTGCCCGCCGCCGACCGGGACCGCTGGCACGACATGTTCGGCCCCGCCGGCGACGAGAACCCCCCGCCCGGGCCCGTACCCGGGGGCGCCGGGACCGCCTGCACCCGCCGGGGACCCGACGCGTCCTGCCGCTACGGGGAGGAGACCCTCACCTTCGACGACCACCGCCCCCGGCGCGGCAACTCCGCCGGCACCGGCCTGCACACCTTCGACGAGGTGCCCGCGCGGCTGTTCAGGGTGCCGCCGCAGGGCCGCGGGCTCGACGTCACCGCCGCCCAGCGCGGCACCGCGGCCCTCGCGCACGGCTGCGAGCCCTGGCAGATCGGCCCGTGCGCCGGCTGCGGATCCCCGATCCACCGCTACGGCGGCCGCGGCGTCCACGCCTGCGCGGCGTGCCGGGCGAGGGTCGCCCGGGGGTGAGGCCCGGGACCGGGTGGGGCCCAGCGCCGGTGGGGACCGGGACCGGGTGGGGACCGGGGCCGGTGGGGCCCGCCCGGGTGCCCCGCGCTGACGTTTCGCCAGGCCAAGCCCTGTGGTACGTTCTGCGTCGCCGAGTGCGACCGCGACGAACCGCGGCCACGGACCGAGGAGGTGAGACCGATCAACGCAGTGACAGGTCGGGGCTCCCTCCCGTACGGAGGCTAGGGAGCGCCCGCGGACGGCAATCCCGAAAGGCGTGACCACGCCATGCAGTTCACCTCCCGTACGTCCACCGACGGCGTCACCGAGCGGCTCTTCACCCTCCCCGGTGTTTCCGGCACCGACGGCGGCGGCGTCCCCGGCGTCCTGTGGACCCCCGAGGGCGCCACCGGCCCGCGCCCGCTGATCCTCGTCGGCCACGGCGGCGGCCGGCACAAGAAGGCCCCCGGTGTCGTGGCCCGCGCCCACCGCTTCGCCCGCGAGGGCGGCTACGCGGTCGCCGCGCTCGACGCCCCCGGCCACGGGGACCGCCCGCGCAGCCCGCAACTCGACGCCGCCGTCGGCGAGTTGCGCAACCGCATGCAGAGCGGCGGGGACGTCAGCGCCGCCGTCGCCGCCCTGCACGAACTGCTCGCCGGCCAGAGCGTGCCCGAGTGGCGCACCGCCCTGGACGCGCTGCACCGGCTCCCGGACGTCGGCGAGCGCCCGGCCGGCTACTGGGGCGTCTCACTCGGCTGCGGCCTCGGCGTGCCCTTCGTCGCCGCCGAACCGCGGGTGCGCGCCGCCGTCCTCGGCCTCAACGGCGCCGAGACCTCCGCCGAGGCCGCCGCCCGGATCACCGTCCCGGTGGAGTTCCTGGTGCAGTGGGACGACGAACGCGTCCCGCGCGAAGCCGCCCTGGCCCTGTTCGACACCCTCGGCTCCCCGGACAAGACCCTGCACGCCAACCCCGGCGGCCACGGCGACGTCCCCGCCTTCGAACTCGACAGCGCCCTGCGCTTCTTCGCCCGCCACCTGGGCGGCTGACGGCTGACGGCTGGCGGCTGACGGCCGCGGGCCCCGGCGTCCCGCTCCCGGGCGCCGGGCCTGCGGCAGGCTCAGAGCCAGCCGCGGTGGGCGGCCCGCGCCCCGGCCTGGAAGCGGCTGGCGGCGCCCAGCCGGTCCATCAGGTCGGCCATCTGGCGTTTGACGGTGCGGGCGGAGACGCCGAGCCTGCGGCCCGCCGCCTCGTCGGTGTGCCCGGCCGCGGCCAGCTCCAGCAGGGTGCGTTCGGCCGCGGTGAGGCCCTGCCCGTCCACCGGGACACAGGCGCCGAACGGGTCGGCCACGGACCAGAGTTGGTCGAACAGGGCGCAGGCGACGGACAGCATGCCGGGGCTGTCCACCTCCAGGGCGCCGCACCGCGGGTCGGTCGGGTCCAGCGGGAGGATGACGACCCTGCGGTCGACGATCACCAGTGCGGCCGGCACGATCGGGACCGTGCGCAGCTGCCCGCCCAGCTCCGTGAGCCGGTGCGCATGGGCCAGGGTGCCCGGGTCGTTGCGGAAGCTCTCCCGGCAGATCGTCTTGACGGCGACACCCCGGCGCAGCGCCTGCTCGTCGAGCCGCGAGGAGGCCGCCCGTGCGTCGGGCCGGTGCGCGCCACCCGGGTCGAGCGAGAGGCACTCCGCGGTGGCGTTCGCGGCGAGCTCCTCCAGCCGGCCCCGCACGGAGTCGAGCCCGTCGAGCAGGACCGCGGTCTCCGCACGGTGGTGGCGGTGTTCGTCGTGCTCGGCCGCGAGCGTGGCGATCGCCGTCCGGGTCGCCTCGATCTGGCGCTGCCTGGCGGCGGCCTCGTCCTCGGCGGCGGCCAGCAGCGCCGACAGGCCGACCGCCGGGCTGACCGGCCACAGCGTCCCGTCCGCGTGGACCGAAGGTCTGAGCAGGGCCAGGTCCGCCAACTCGTCCAGAGCAGAACGTATCTGATGATCAGTCATTCCGGTGTCCCGGGCCAGGGTGGCCACGCTGCTCGCCGGATCGGCGAGGACCGCCTGATAGAGGCGTTCGGACAGGGTGGATAGACCGAGTAACTGAAGCATTCTGCCGCCCCCCGCGGTAGGTGCCGTGTGTCAGTCGTCGGACCAGTGTGCCCAGCGGCGGTGTCCCGGGCAAGACGGGTGCGGCATGTCCCGTTGGGGCCAGGCACGTTGGGGCCAGGCGCTGCCCGCTGACAGGGCGGCGCCGGTTCGGCAGGCTGAGGCAGGTCGGAAGCGCCGTCCCGGTGCCCGGGGCCGGGAGGCGCGGTCGTCCGGCATCCGGTCCACCGCGCATCGAACGGAGTCCGTCCATGCCCAGGATCGCCGGGTTGTCCCCTCGCCACCACCGCGCCGGTCCGTTGCGACGGCGACGGTGACGGTGACGGCTTCGGCTGGGGCTGACGTTGGGCGCGCCGGTCCTGCGCCTGACGCTGACCCAGCTCGTCGGCCCGGCCGCCGCCGCGGTCGCCCCGCAGTGGCTGACGGGGCACCTGTGGCGCCAGGCCCGGGCGGGTGACCGCCTGGAGCACGTGCGGGTGCGCGTCACACCCGGCCGGATCGGTGTGGCCCTGTTCCTCCTGGCCGCCGACGAGGCCGGGGCCCGCCGGACCGCACGGTTCCTCTGCACCAGGGCACTCGGCGAGGCCTACGAGCTGCGCGACTGGCGCCTCGCCGAGTAGCCGCGGGCAGCCGCGCCGCCGTCCCGTGCGCCCGCCCGTCCCGCTCCACCTCCGCTCCGCCGCTGTTCCGTACGGCCTCGGTTCCGCGAGGCCTCCGTCCCCGGAGAAACGGGAGAACCCTTCCTCATGACCACGCCGTTCCAGCGCGTCTCCGCGCCCGTCCAGGCCGCGCCCGTCCAGGCCTCGCTCGCCTCCCGCATCGACGGACCCCTCACCCGTTCCGAGGTGATCGAGCGGGCGCAGTACTGGGTCGACCACCAGCCGGGCCCGTACAGCCAGAACGCCTTCTCGCCCGGCCCGACCGGCGACCGCAAGTACCGCCGGGACTGTTCCGGTTACGTCGACATGGCCTGGCACACCGGGAGCGACCACTGGACCGGGAACCTGGGGAACGTGTCCCACGAGATCGCCCGCGCCGACCTGCGGGCCGGTGACATCCTCCTCGACGCGGTGAACCACGTGATCCTCTTCAACGCCTGGGAGGCGGACCACGTTCACTTCTCCTACTACTCCTTCGGCGCCACCCCGGTGAAGAAGGTCCCGCGGGCCTCGATCAAGGACTCCACGATCGACGACCACCCCAACGGCAACTACGTCGCCCGCCGCTACAGCAGGATCGTCGAGGACAGCCCGGCGGGCGGCGGGCAGATGATCGCCCGGCGTCACCTGGGCACGAGCGCCAGCCGTGCCCTGGAGTTCGTCGACAACGACGGCAAGGGCGGGGTGCGGACCAAGTACCAGACGGCGCCCAACAGCACCTGGGCCGGCTGGACCTCGCTCGGGGGCGCGGGGCTGGAGGGCGTCCCGGTGCTGGGCCGCAACGCCAACGGCACCCAGGAGATCTTCGTCCGCAGCACGGACGGGCGGATCATGGCCGCGCACCAGGTGGCGCCGAACAGCACCTGGTCGGACTGGGTGGACCTGCGCGGTGACGTCGTCTCCGACCCGGCGGTCGGGGCCAACGAGAACGGCGCCCAGGAGGTCTTCGCCCGGACCGCGGACGGGCGGATCGCCACCACGTGGCAGCTGCGGCCCAACGGCACCTGGCACGACTGGCACACCTTCGAGGGCGCGGGCTTCGTCGGCGACCCCGCCGTGTGCCACAACGCCGACGGCACCCTGGAGGTGTTCGCCCGGACCGCGGACGGGCGGATCATGGCCGCGCACCAGGTGGCGCCGAACAGCACCTGGTCGGGCTGGGTGGACCTGCGCGGTGACGTCGTCTCCGACCCGGTGGTCGGGGTGAACGAGAACGGCGCCCAGGAGGTGTTCGCCCGGACCGCGGACGGGCGGATCGCCACCACGTGGCAGCTGCGGCCCAACGGGACCTGGCACGACTGGCACACCTTCGAGGGCGCGGGCCTGGTCGGCAACCCCGCGGTGGTGCTCTGCCGCAACGGCAGCATGGAGCTGTTCGTGCGCGACGCCGCCGGCGCCGTGCTGAACATCCACCAGGTGGCGCCGAACAGCACCTGGTCGGGCTGGAGCCGGCTCGGTGGCGCGCTGGTGACGGACCCGGTGGTGGGGGAGAACGAGGACGGCCGGCTGGAGGTCTTCGGCAAGACGGCCTCCGGCGCCGTCAGCCACGCCTTCCAGAGCAGGGTGGCGAGCGCCTTCGGCACCTTCCGGGACCTGTGACGCGGCCGGAGTACCGGGCGGCACGGTCCGCCGCGCGCGCCGTCGGGCAGTCGAACGTGCTGCCCGGCGCCGCGCGCGGTGGTGGTGGTCAGGGCAGCCGGACGGCTTCGAGCCCGGCGTCGTCCAGCAGTGCTTCGATCAGGGCCGGGGGCCCGGCGACCTTGGTGGCCCACAGGTCGTAGTCGGTGCCCAGGAGCCAGGAGCGGTCCTCGGCCCAGAGGTTGGACGGGCTGAAGTGGGTCCGCGGGTTGTCGTACAGGACCCCGGCGTCGCCGAGGCGGCCCGTGCGGACGTGGGCGTGGTGGTAGTCGGCGTCCGCTCCGAGGGTCAGCGGGCTGTAGTAGGCCAGGCAGTGGGTGTCCGGGCCGGCCGGGCTGTGGGCGGCGAGGACGGCCGTCAGCCGGTTCCAGCTCTCGCGGTCCAGGCTGCCCTCGGTGGGCGGGAGGATGCCGAGCGGCCAGCTGCCCCGCTTCCTGACGGAGGGGAAGCAGGCGCGGGACGGCGCCGCCCCGTCGGGCACGGCCGGGTCGCCGGTGCGTTCGGCGAGTTCCGCCCAGCGCAGCCGCCGCCAGCCGGCGCCGGGGTGCCCGGCGCGGCCCAGGTCGCCGCCCGTGACGACGCCCGCCGCGTCGAAGTCGACGCCCGGCGCGATGAGTTGGGGCTCGGCGCGATGAGTTGGGGCTCGGCGCTCCCGTCGGCCAGGCGTGCCTGGCGCTCCTCGTGGTGGGAGAGTGCGGTCGGCCCCCGCTCGTGCTCGTACATGGCGTTGAGCACCCAGGCCGCGTCGGGCATCGCGGGCGGCATGAACCCGGTCAGGCCGTCGCCGCACAGCTCCGGCAGCCAGCCGGCGGCGGTGGGCGGGGCGGGCGGCCACAGGTCCGCGAGCGGGTCCGGTTCCTCGGTCATGCGTTCCATGATCGCAGTGCCCGGCCGCGTCGGCGGGGCGGGCGCCCGGTGGTTGGGGCCGTCAGTGGCCGGTCCCGGGGCGGTCGAGGGCGGCGACCGCGCGTACGGCGTCGGCGACGGCGCGGAAGTCCTTCTTCAGGATCGTGTCGTGGTTGGCGGCGACCTTCGCGCCGACCTCGACGTACGGGTTGCGCTCGGCCAGTGCCGGCAGGCTCGCGCGGATGACCTCCTGTTCGTCGCCGCGGCTGCCCAGCGACGTTCCCGAGGCGACCACGTACCGGGTCGGGACGGTGAGGGCGTCCAGGACCGGGCCCAGTTCGCGGGCGACCAGGCCGAGTTCGACGTTGCAGTCGGCCATCTGCCCGGGGGTCATCCGCGGGGTCAGGCCGGTGGGGCGCAGCAGGGCCATGACCGGGCCCCACAGCCGGAACTGGCGGCGGATGCGCCGTTCCAGGTCGTCGGTGAGCCAGTCGTAGGGCTGGGCGCCCTCGACGAGGACGGTGCCGACGGTGCGGCCGGGGTGGCGGGAGGCCCGGTGTGCGGCGACGAACGCGCCGTAGGACCAGCCGACGAGCAGCGCCCGGTCCACGCCGCGGGCGGCGAGGACGGCGTCGACGTCCCGGACGGCGGCTTCGAAGGAGTAGTCCGCGGAGCGCTTCGACCTGCGGCCGCGGGCTCGCTCGTCGTAGGTGATGTGCCGCCACCGGGGGCCGAGTTCGGCGATGACGCGGCGCCAGTAGCCCTGGGTGGCGAACTGGCCGTTGAGGTAGAGCACGGGCAGGCCGGGGCCGCCGGTGTCGGTGGCGGCCAGGGCGGTGTCGTCGACCGGCACCATGCCGGTCCAGGCGGTCGGGTGAGCCGGGGGTGGGGCGGTGTTCGTCATGTCGTCCCCCTGGAGGGTGTCGGGGCCCCGGGCCGGGGTCAGAGGCTGTGGGCGGTGATGTCGCCGTGGCTGGTGGTGGCGCGGATGTCGAGCACGGCGGTGCCGTCGTTGCGCAGGGCGTTGCCGATGCGGCCGTGGCCGGTGCCGGCGTCCAGGGCGGCGGAGACGCCGGCGGCGGCGCCGACCGTGATGTTCCCGGACTGGGTGGCCAGTTCGACGGTGCCGCGGTGGGCCTCGGTGATGCGGATGTCGCCGCGGGTGGTGCTGATCCGGGCGGGGCCGGCGAGCCGGCCGACCTCGACGTCGCCGTCGACGGCGGTCAGGTGCAGGCCCGCGGCCTCGTCGATCTTGGTCTGGCGGTACGCGCCCTCGAAGGCGATCTCGCCCAGGCGGCCGACGGCGCGCAGCTCGGCGGCGGCCGCCCTGCCCTCGACGGCGGAGTCGGCCGGCAGCCGGACGGTGACCTCCAGGGAGCCGGTGGGGCCGAGGAGCTGGTGGCCGGCGGGGGTGACGATCCGCAGGACGCCGTCGGCGTAGGAGACGGTGGTCCGTTCGGCGGCCTGGACGTCCCGGTTCTTGCCGGGGTCGGCGGGCCGGACCTCGACGGTGGTGTCGGTGCGCTCGGCGGCGATGAGCTGGACGCGGCCGCCGGGGACGTCCAGGACGGCGGTGATCGCGGCGGGGGTGTCGAACGTCTGCACGGTGGTCTCCCTGTACGGGTGCGGGTGGGGCCGGGACCCGGTTCGGATCCGCCCCGTCGGTGTTTCCGACATTGGAAACGCTACGTTGCTTTCAATGGGTCGGCAACTACTTCGTTGCGTCAGATCGGCGTCATTGCAGGTGAATGATGGGAAACTGTTGCAACAGGTGTGTCGGGTAATGCAACGGTGGTCGCCGTGATCATTGCAATGGATGGAGGGTGAACGCTATGGTGGGGGCGGCCGGGCGGCACGCTCCGGTGAGAACCCGCGAGAACCGAGGAGAAGCGCGATGCCGGGAGGCAGGCTCACCCAGCAGGAACGCCAGCAGATCGCGCTGGGGCTGGCCGACGGCCTGCCCTACGCCGAGATCGCCCGGCGCCTGGAACGTCCCACCTCGACCGTCACCCGCGAGGTGATGCGCAACGGCGGCCCCGTCGCCTACCGCGCCGACCTCGCCCACCGCGCCACCGAGCGCCGCGCCCAGCGTCGCCCGCCCGCCCCCTCCGGCGC
>NZ_MSJQ01000419.1 GCF_014596515.1 Streptomyces sp. CBMA156 | reverse complement strand
GGTGCGTGGTCGAGGGCACCTTCACC
Source organism: Streptomyces sp. CBMA156 (assembly GCF_014596515.1). Taxonomy (GTDB): domain Bacteria; phylum Actinomycetota; class Actinomycetes; order Streptomycetales; family Streptomycetaceae; genus Kitasatospora. The sequence continues at coordinate 11,035 of NZ_MSJQ01000419.1, read as the reverse complement.
CCGGACGACCCCGTGCAGCCCGCACTGACCGGCGCGGGCGTGATGGGCCGCCTCCCGGCGCGGCTGCTGGGCGAGCAGGCCCGCGGCCTGGGCTACGACGGCAAGGTGTACCCGCCCGGCGGGGGCGGCGCCTGGCAGCGGGGCACGGCGATCGCCGCCGGCGGCCTGGCGCTCCTGCTGCTGTGGCTGTGGCTGGTGCTGCGCAACCGGCGCCGCCGCCACGCCGGTTGAGCCGGGCGTCAGAGCGCGGACAGGCGCAGCGTGAGGGGCGAGCCGTCCGAGCGGGACGTCCAGCCCTGCGCCCGCGCGGCCCGGATGCCCGCGGCGACCTCCCGCGGCATGACCACCTGCGCCGGCACCGCGGCCGGGTCGCGCAGGGTCGGCCGGCCGGTGTCCACGACGAGCTTCGTCCCGGGGCGCCGCGCGTCCTGCACGGCGTAGCCCAGGGTGGTGCCCTCGTAGTCGCAGCACCAGTGCTGCCTGCGCACCCGCCAGCGGTACTCCGTGCCGTCGACGACGATGCGCCGGGACCCCTTCCTCGCCAGTGCCACGGTGGCGGCCCCCTTCCGGTCTGCGGCTCTTCGACGTGCCCGTGTTCCGGTGGGCAGTCTCCCCTGACGGCACCGGGGTGTCACGGGGATTCGCGGTGCGGGGGGGGTGTGTGGCACCGGCGGGTTTCCGGGCGGCGGGTCCCGGGCGGCGGCTCCCGGCCGGCCCTGCCCGGATACTCGCTGGCTTCGGGGGCGGCACCGTAGCAGGATGTCCACAAGATCAGGACAAAGCACTCTTATCTTCCCGAAGCGCCACCGAAGGAACCCATGGACACCGGATTCGACGACACCGCCTGGCGCTACGGCCCGCTGGCAACGCTGTTCTACGAACTCGACAAGCCGGTCGGCACCTCGTTCGGAGACGTCGAGTTCTACGCCGACCGTCTGCGGGACGTGTCCGGCCCCGTCCTGGAGCCCGCCGTGGGCACCGGCCGGATCCTGATCCCCCTGCTCGAACAGGGACTGGCCGTGCGCGGCTACGACACCTCGGCCGCGATGCTGGAGCAGTGCCGCGCCAACTGCACCCGGCGGGGCGTGGAGGCCGACGTCTTCGAGAGCGACATGACCACGCACCGCGAGCCCGGTGCCTTCGAGGCGATCGTGATCCCCACCGGCTCCTTCGCGCTGCTCCCCGACCGGGACAGCGCGCAGCGGGCGCTGGACGCGATGCACGACAGCCTGGCCCCGGCGGGGCGGCTGATCGTCGACGTCGAACCGCCGTCCCTGAGCACGGAGCCCGACAGCGGACCGGTCCCCCACCAGTGGAACGGCGGCGAACTGCTCACCCTCACCACCTGGCGCACGCACGTGGACCCGGTGGCCCAGCGCACCACCCGCTGGATGCGCTACGAACTCTGGAAGGACGGCGCCCTGACGCGCACCGAGCTCCAGATCTTCTCGCTGCTGTGGTTCGGGCTCGCCGAGTTCACCGCCATGCTGCACCGGGCGGGCTTCACCGGCGTCACCGTCCACGGCGGCTACCGGGCGGGCAGCGCGCCGACGGCCGCGGACGACGTGTGGACCTTCGAGGCCACCCGGGCCTGATCCGGCCTGACCGGGTGTCACGGAGGCTTTCCGGCCAAGTTCATGGCATGGCCACGGAAGTTCCGTCAGCCAGGCCACCATGGCCGTGCCCGCTCTCGCCGCCCCGCCCGTCGCGGCCAGGTGACCGACGGGCCCGCTCGCCGGCGGTGTCGGCGAGCGGGCCCGGTGCGCTTCCGGCGTGCGGGGTGCGGGGTACGGCGTCAGGAGAGGGTGTCGGCGAGCTTGAGGTAGCCGCGCTGGACGATCCACTTCTGGTTGGGGTTGGTGGCGGAGCACTGGTAGATGATCGCGGCGTCGCCGTTGTTGCGGTAGCTGCCGGAGTCCAGGCACATCTCCCGGCCGGTGCCGACGGTGTCCTTGACGACGAACTGCCCGTCGCGCACGATCCACCGCTGGTTGGGGTGGTCGAGGCAGCCCCAGAGGCGGACCTTGTCGCCGTTGTTGCGGCCGTTGCCCGTGTCCAGGCACACCGGGGCGCCCGAGCCGATCGTGTCGTCGACCTTCACGTGGTTGTCGTCGACCGTGAACCGCTGGTTGGTGTGGGCGAGACACTGCCAGACGCGGACCTGGTCGCCGTTGGTGCGGGTGTTCCCGGCGTCCAGGCAGACGCCCCGGGTGTCCTGGGCCGTGGGCGCGAAGACCGGCGAGTTCCACCGGAGGTTGTCGGAGGGGTTCGCGGCGTCCTTGTAGAGATAGGCGGGGACGCGGGCGGCGCTCTGGTCGCCGCCGCTGTCCAGGACGTAGCCGGTCGCGACGTTCCTGATCTGCTTGGTGGCGGGGTTGTAGTCCCACTTCAGGTTGGCCGACGGGTCGTTGTTGTTGTCCTTGAAGAGGTACGCGGGCACGCGGGCCGCGCTCTGGTCGCCGCCGCTGTCCAGGACGTAGCCGGTCGCGACGTTGCGGATCTTCTTGCTGTCCGGGTCGTACGTGAACTTGAGGTTGTCGGACGGGTTCGCGGCGTCCTTGTAGAGATAGGCGGGGACGCGGGTGGCACTCTTGTCGCCACCGCTGTCCAGGACGTAGCCGGTGGCCACGTTGACGATCTGGCCCGGGGCGGAGGGCACACGCGGCTGCGGCGCGGCGGCGGTGGCGGGCGTGGCGGCGGCGGCGAGGGCGAGCATCGCGGTCGCACCGGCGAAGGCGCCCAGGCGGCGCGGGAGGCGGAGCACAGACATGGAGGTGTCCTCAGAACAGGTCAGGGAGGTGTGGCGGCACGGCGGTACGCCCGTTCGGCGGACTTGCCGGTCGCGCCACATCCTGGCCGCCGGTGATCGAGGCCGGATACATACTGTTGCCGGCTCTCACCCGTCCGGAGTAGCGGGATAGCGCATCCGAGTGAGTCGTATGACGATCAGTCAGGACGTTCCGATCCGCGGCCCGCCGGTCCGAAGTGCGGTGTTCAGGCGGCGCGTTGGCCGTGGAGGAGGACGGGGAGGGTGCGGCCGGCGAGGGCTTCGGCGGCGCGGGCGGCCTGGGAGGGGGCCATGAAGTCCGGCAGGTCCGGGGCGGGGACGAAGCGGGCGCCGAGCAGTCCGCTGCGGTGCCGGGGTGGGACGGTGATCCGGGCGGTGTCGGGGACGGTGCCGCCGTCGAAGACGAGGTTGAGGCGTTCCAGGTAGCGGTCGGCGGGGGTGAAGTCGACGGCGAGGATGTCGGTGAGACGGGCGATCAGCCCGGTCTCGGCGTGCAGGTGGCGGGCGGCGGCGAGGTGCGGGGGCTCGTTGGGGCGGGCGGAGCCGCCGGGCAGGATCATGCCGTCCATGTAGTCCGGGTCGACGAGCAGGACATCGCCGCGGGGGTTGCGGATCAGGACGAGGCAGCCGAGCCGGCAGACGGGGGGCTTGGCCAGGAGTCGGGGGTCTTGCATGGGGGCGGCCGCTTTCAGTCGTCGTGCGTGAGGCGCTCGTGGCGCAGGCCCTTGCGCAGCAGGTCGACCACGCGCAGGAGGTCGGCGGGGCGGGCGGTGAGGTGGAGCAGGTAGCTGCACGTCAGGCGGCCGGTGTGCCAGTCGACTTCGAGGGTGGGGGGCCGGACGCCGCCGAGGGCGAGGACGGTGGTGAGGTCGTCCAGCACGTCGGCCGCCTGACGGCGCTGCTCGGCGGTGGCGCGGGAGAGGGCGGAGGACATCTTCACTTCTCCCCGGGGCGCTTGTGGACCTCGAAGCCGCGCCAGGCGCTGTAGGCGTCACCGAAGAAGACGAAGGTGGCGAGTTCGCCGTCGGGCCGGCGCAGCCACTCGCCGGTGAGCTCGTTACGGACCCGGTAGCGGTCGGCCTCGACATCGAAGCGGACGCCGTAGCCGAGGAGGCGCGGGGCTTGGTCTTGGGGCATGGGATGACACCCTCTGCGATCGGAGTTTCACGTTCTGTGTACATGGTGGCCCCGCGACACCTAGCATCGGAAGCGAAATTGGACTTGTCTTTCATGGCATCCAAGTTGGAGCACCCATGGTGAACATCAAGGAAATTGACCCGGAGTCGAGCCGCTGGGGTCCCTTCGGAGTACTACTTCGCAGGTCACGCCTGGCAAAGGGCCTCACCCAGGGACAGCTCGCAAAGCGCATCGGATGCCACCCGTCCACGGTGTCCGTCGCTGAAACTGCCACGAAACAGGTGTCGAGGCGATTTGCCGAGAAGGCGGACGAAGTCCTCGGGACCAACGGCTCTCTGACGCTGATGTGGTTGCAGGCCTCCAACAGTGCCGGCCTCGCCGAAGGCTTCGCCGAGTTCACCAAGCACGAGGTCCAGGCCACGGAGATAAGGCTGTTCGAGATCGGCGCCATCCCGGGCTTGTTCCAGACTCGCGCCTACGCCGAGGCCGAGTTGGCAGGCGCTGTGGACCTGGGCGAGGTCACCACCGACCAGGCCGAAGAACGTCTCAACTTCCGGATGACCAGGCAGAAGTTCCTGGAACGCACACCCCCGCCCCTGGTCTTCGTCGCACTCGACGAAAGCGCTCTTCGATGGCGACTCGGCGGTGCCGCCGTCATGGCGGAACAGCTCCAGCGACTCGAAGACCTGGCCGAAGGGCTCCCGAACGTCCTGATCCAGGTCGTCCCCTTCACCATGGGGGTCCACCGATCGTTCCGGTCAGCCGTCACGCTGCTGACCGTCGGAGACAGCACCCAACTCGGATACACCGAGACACTGCACCGAGGCTTCCTCGAACGCGATCGGGCCACTGTCGTGATGTGGCGCAGGAGATACGATCGGCTCCAAGTAGACGCGCCGCCCAGGGCCGAGTCCCTGGCCATGATCAGAACCATCCGGAAGGAACTGGCACCATGAGCTCCAGCCTCGACCTGTCCTCTGCCCACTGGGTCAAGTCCTCCCACAGCACCGACGGGGGTCAGTGCGTCGAGGTGGCTCCCGGATTTCCGAACGTGATGCCCGTGCGCGACTCCAAGGACCCCAGCGGCCCGGCCCTCGCCTTCCCCACCCCCGCCTGGCAGGCCTTCATCACCGCCGTCCGGGCCGGCGAATTCGACGCCCGGTAGGCCTACTTCGCCTCGGAGTGGGAAGTCGACCCCATCGACTTCCCACTCCACAAGGCCCATTCAGGAGGGAACCCCATGGACCCCGCCCGCATCACCACCTGGCGCAAGAGCACCTACAGCGGCAGCGGCGGCACCTGCATCGAGGTCGCCGACGGCATCCCCGGCCTCATGCCCGTGCGCGACTCCAAGGACCCCAGCGGCCCGGCCCTCGCCTTCCCCGCCCCCGCCTGGCAGGCCTTCATCACCGCCGTCCGCACCGGCGAATTCGACGCCCGGTAGCCCGACTTCACACGCCGCCGCCCCTCCCCCGGGGCGGCGGCGCACAACAACCCCGCCACCGTTCCGGCGCGAGAGACCGACGAGGGCCTGTTGTGAGAGTCCCGCCCCTCTCGGTCGGGCGGCAGGCACACCGGGCAACGGGCGACCCGGCGGGGCCGGTCAGGCCGTGGCCGGCAGCGCGTTGTCCAGGAGGATCTCGGCCGCCGTCCGCGCGTGCCGGCCGTAGTCCGGCTCGCCCAGCACCATGGCGCGGCTGGCCGCGCCGTCCGCGAGGGTCACGAGCTGCTCGGCGAGGACGGCGGGCTCGTGGCAGCCCAGTTCCGTGACCAGGTCGGCCACCAGCCGCACCATCAGCAGTTTCCGCTCGCGGGCGTAGGAGTGGACCGCGTTCCGCGGGTCGGGGAACTCCACGGCGGCGTCGATGAACGGGCATCCGCGCACGGGGTCCGTGCCGGCCGGGGGCGGGTCGAACAGCGCGAGGATCCGCTCCCTGGCGGGGACGCCCTCGCGTGTCAGCGCGCCCTCCAGGGTGTGCCCCGTCGAGGCGAGGTCCTGGAGGTGGGCGAGGACCAGCTCGTCCTTGGTCCGGAAGTGCGCGTAGAGGGTGCGCTTGGACACCGGCGCCCGCTCCGCGATCTGCTCCATGCCGGTCGCGTTGATCCCCTGGGCCGCGAACAGCCCGGCCGCGGCGGCCAGGATGCGCTCCCGCCCTCCGCGCCCCTGCCGTCGAGACGCCGTCGTCACCGTGCTCATGACGCAAGTATACGTTCCCGTTTACTTCAGAGGGGGTGCCCGGCTACAGTGCCACTCATGTAAACGATTTCGTTTACTTAAGTGCTGCGGAGGAGAGTCCCATGAGCGGGCCGGTCTTCACCCGGACACGAGCGCGGGAGTACGCCGAGCAGATGATCCGCGGGCGCCACGCGACCCGCGCGTTCCGTCCCGACCCGGTGCCCGGGGACATCCTGCGCGCGGTCTTCTCCCTGGCCGGCGCCGCGCCGTCCAACTCCAACGCGCAACCGTGGCGGGTCGAAGTGGTCGGCGGCGCACGGCGGGACCGTCTGGCCGACGCCCTGCGGACGGCGCACGCCGAGCGACGCGTCACGGCCGACTACCCGTACTCCGAGGACATGTACGCCCCCGTCCACCGGGAACGGCGGGCCGCCTTCGGTGCCGGCCTGTACGGAGCGCTGGGCATCGGCCCCGGGGACCACCCGGCCCGCGCGGCCTACGACGCGCAGAGCCTGGGCTTCTACGGGGCGCCCCACGCCGCGTTCCTGTTCGTCACCGGCGACGGCGGGCCGCGCCTGGCCGCCGACGCCGGCGCCTACCTCCAGACGCTGCTGCTGGCCATGACCGCCCACGGCGTGGCCAGTTGCCCGCAGGGCCTGCTCAGCCTCTACGCCGACACCGTCCGCGACCACCTCGGGGTGGACGAGGGGAAGCTGCTCGTGGGTGTCTCCTTCGGCTACGCCGACGAGAACGCGCCGGTGAACCGGGTCGCGACAGGCCGGGCGGCCCTGGAGGCGACCACCACCTTCCACACCTAGGGACAATGCCACTGAGCGTTTTCAGCTCCGCCACTCCAGGGTGACGCCGTGGCCCTCGCTCGCGCCCGGGGGCAACGCATGCTCGAAGTACCATCCCTGCAAGGTTCTCCGGCCGGTACTTCCCAACCTCCGCGGTGGCGCAGTCGGACGGAGACATCCCTGTAGAGAAGTCAGAGGGCAGAGGGCGATGAGTGTGGCTGAGAGTTGGTCGCGTGTGATGACTCTTCTTCGGGAGCACGCGCCGGCCGATCACGCGGAGCTGCCAGGGCCCGCTACGGAGCAGATGCTCGCGGCAGCCGAGGAACGGATGGGGATCTCCCTGCACGGGGACCTGCGGACCTGGCTGTTGCAGAACAATCTGGATCTGCCGGAGGAAGACGTCGACGCCATGTGCTGCGGCTTCGACGGGTTCCCCGACGAGGGAAGCTTCTTTCTGGGCATCCGGGCGATGGAGAGGCTCTACGCGAACCACTCCAGGCCCTGCGGATTCGACCCTCCGGACCAGCCGGACGATCCGTTCTGGCGTAACGAGTGGATCCCGTTCCTGTCGGACCAGGACGGCTGGACGGGAAAGTTCATCGATGTGCGGGACGGACGCGTCGGCAGGTGGTTCGTGGGTGGCCCCACGATCACGGGCGAGTACGAATCGATGGCCCGGTATTTCGACTCCGTAGCGGAGACGCTGACGAGGATCGCCGATGGAAGCTTCCCGGTCTGTCGGATCACCGAAGGTCGACTTGCCTGGTCGTGAGACGGTTCCCGGCTGGATGACGGCCATGACCCATCCGTCCTCGCCCTGGAACGGCGATGAGATTCATCAGCGCTGACGTTCCAGGGTGAGGATGTCTGCCGGGTTGCGGTGAGGTCCTGGCCGGGAAGCCGTCTGTCGGGCGTGGTCACCCGGGGGCCGGCGGCGATCTGTGCGAGCGTGTCGTGCCGGCGTAGGTAGACCAGGCCGACGAGGGCACGCTGGTGGGGTGGGGGCTTGCAGCGTCGGTCACCCTCACGGGTGACGATGAGCATGGATACCCACTCGACCAGGGCGTGCGGCAGGTCGAGTGCAGCAGGACAGGGAACCAACGAGGCTCCTGCGCTGAAGAGTTGAGACCGGACACCTCCCTCGACGGCACGGGAATCTCGTGCGTTGCGGGACGCCGGCCCGTCACCCGATCAGTGGCCACTCTGAAAGAGCTCACTGGCTTTGCCACCTTCCGCAGCCCTCTGGCCACGGCATCGCAGCAGGTCAGTGGCTCGCGATCGCTGTTGAGTCAGTGACATTGCACCTAGGGAGCGCTTGGAACCCGGCCAGAGGCCAAGAATGCGACATATCGTCTTGGGATGGTGCAGAGTTCCGCGAAGGATGTAGACGGCTACCTGGCAGAGGTGCCCGACGAGCGCAGAGACGTGCTGGTCGAGCTGCGACAGCTGTGCCGACAGGAACTGGCGGGTTTCACGGAGCTCATGGCCTACGGCATGCCCGCTTATGAGCGGGACGGTGTCGTTGAGATCGCCTTCGCCGGCCAGAAGCAGTACATCTCCTTCTATCTGATGCGCAGTGATGTACGTGAGGCGTTCGCCGAACGGTTGGCGGGGCAGGACATGGGCAAGGGGTGTCTGCGGTTCCGCAAGCCGCAAGCGATCGACTTCGGTCTGCTGCGGGACCTGTTGCGAGCAACTGCGGCACGGCCGGGCACGGTCTGCTGACGCCGGCGGCCACCGTGGGACCGGCGGCAGGTCTTCGACGGGATCTGGTGGCGGGCCAGGACCGGATCCCCGTGGCGGGACGTCCCCGACACTTCCCAGTGCCGCATCAAGCAACGTTCGCCCTCTCGTACACTCCACCACCTGGCAGCCGAGGCCCAGCAGTTGGCGGACGGTGGCCGGGGTGGCGGCGACCTGGGGTCGCACGAGCGGAATCGGCGGTACATGGTGACGACACCCCCTGCGAAGTGACAAGCTGGCCGGGACACGACCAAATGGGGGGTATACATGCCAAAGAAGGGCCCTAAGGGCGAGTACGCCGAAAGCCCAGCCGAAGCGAAATCGATCCTTCGGAACCACTGCCAGTCCATCTCGTTCGACCCGGAGGGCCTCAGCGACAAGGACTGGGCCGCCGTGGTCAGGGTCGCCTGCGACCCTCTTGAGGGCCTCGACCCGGCCCGACACATCCTCTCCGACGACAAGATCCAGGAGTTGCGCGGAGCGGCGCAGGCCGTGCGCCAGGCGAGGCTGGACGCCGACTCCGCCGATCTCCTCGACCAGATCCAGGCGGACGGCCAGTTCAACGGCTCGCACGTGGAGGACATCCTCAACCAGTTCTGCCACTCCTATGTCGCCGCGGGTGAGCGCAACCCGACGCTCGCGGTCGAGTACAACGGTGCCGACTACGAGACCCTGCGCACCCTCTGGGCGGCGGCGCAGGACATCTGCAACGACGCCATGGCGGCCGGGGCCGTGAACCCGTTCTTCACCAACTTCCATTCCTCTCCGGCGCAGAACAAGCAGGCCGCAGGCAAGGGCAACGTCGGAGCCACCCTGGACTCGCGCACATGGCAGGGAAACCTCCTGGTCAATCTCGGTGGCGCCACGTTCAACATGCACATCAACATCAAGAACTAGTGCCGCATCAGACTGCGTTCGCCCCGTTGTGACGCACCGCTCGGTTGCCGCCAGGTGGCAACCGAGCGGCCGGAATGATCACGTGGCTAAACGCGTGAGAGTGCGGGACATCGATGATGACGAGGGCAGGCGCCTGCTGCGGATCGTTCGCAGAGGCACCGGGTCGGTGGTGACCTGGCGGCGGGGCGGTCCCAGATGGTGCTGCTGTCCGCGCAGGGCATGACGGTGGCGAAGTTCGCCGAGGTGACGTTCACCAGCGCGGACCGGGTCCGGGACGTGATCCACAACTTCAACGCCGACGGCTTCGAGTCGCTCTACCCGAAGTACAAGGGCGGGCGGCCGAGGACCTTCACGCTGTCCGAGCACCGTGAGATCAAGAAGACCGCCAAGTCCAGGCCGGCCGGGCACGGCCTGCCGTTCTCGACCTGGAGCCTGGCCAAGCTGGCCGACTTCCTGGTCGCCGAGGGGGTGGTCGACGACATCAGCCACGAGGGCCTGCGGGTCCTGCTCCGCGAGGAGGACGTCTCCTTTCAACGCGTGAAGACCTGGAAGACCTCCCGCGACCCGGACTACGCCGCGAAGAAGGCAAGGGCCGAGCACCTCTACGCGATCGCCGGCGGCGAGGTCATACCCGAGCAGGGAGAACCCGAAGTCGTCTTCTGCATGGACGAATTCGGGCCGCTCGACCTCCAGCCCCGCCCCGGACGCCGGTGGGCCGAACGCGGCGGCAGGCACAAGGACCCCGACCGTGAGACCCGGCCCCGCCGACGAGCGACCTACACCCGCCCGCACGGAGTCCGGCACCTGTTCGCCGCCTACGACCTCGCCAAGGACCAGCTCCTCCTCGTGCTGTGAGCACATGGGTTCACGGATTGCCTGGTCAGGTGGCGAGGGCGCAGATAGGCGTGCGGGGCCCTGGTCCGGACGGTGTGGTTGCGGTGGTTCGAGTCGGCGGCGGTGAACACGGCGGTCCCGCCGCCGTTCTGGCGCGAGGGGCCGGCGCGAGGGGCCTCACATCCGGGATCTCAGCACGTCGACCTCGCAGCCCGGTGCGAACGGGTCGAAGCCGTGCCCGGCCAGCCAGCGGACCACCAGCAGGCTCCGCAACGACCACCACGCGCGGATCACGTCCAGGTCGACGTCGGCGCCGTAGCCGGCGATGACGTCGTCGAGGCGCTCCTCGTGTCCGAGCGTGAACGTGGCGAGGTCGTACAGGGCATCACCCCGGCCCGCCTCGGACCAGTCGATGATGCCCGTGACCTCGTCGCCGTCGACGAAGACGTGCTCGATCTGGAGGTCGCCGTGCGTGAACGCCGGAGTCCACGGCCGGAGTGCGGCCTCGGCGACCCGGCGGTTGCGGGCGACCAGGCCGGCGGGCAGGACGCCGTCCGTCACGAGCGACCCGCACTCCTCGTCGAGTTCCGCCGCCAGCGCGGCGATGCTCCGGCCGGCCCGTCCGGGCCGGGGCGGCAGCGGCGCGTCGTGCAGCCGCCGGAT
>NZ_MSJQ01000418.1 GCF_014596515.1 Streptomyces sp. CBMA156 | reverse complement strand
CCGCGGGCGGCCGGGACGTGCCCGAAGCCGAGGTGCAGCAGGCAGTGGGCCAGCGCCCAGGCCCACTCCTCGGGCTCGGCCCGGCGGCGCGGGTCGACGTGCACGGTGCCGGCCGAGTCGACCACCGCCCAGCCGTCGACGGGGGCCCTGGTACAGGCCTCGCTGCGGCAGAAGCCGGCGCGCAGGGCGGCGAGGGCCGGGTTGCGGTGGAGCAGCCGGACGCCCGCCGCGAAGGCCTCGGCGCCCGGGTCCTTGGGAGCGGCGGAGGGCTTCACCGGCGGGCCTCGACCAGCCGGGGCATGTCCCGGGCCGCCTCGATCAGGAACCAGGAGGGCAGCACCGGGTTGCCGTCCGGACCGTCGGCGATCACCGTCTGGGCGACCTCCACCGAGATCTCGGCCAGCTGCACCAGCAGCGACTTGGCCCGGAAGGCGGTCTGCCGCTGTGCCCCGGAGGCGTGCTCCTTGCTCGCGGGCAGCTCCTTGGCCAGGCGGCCGCGGAAGGAGTCGGCCAGGTAGTAGAGCAGGTCGCGGTCCTCCGGCCGGTGCGGCCACCGGGCGTCGCCCCTGAGGATCGCCGCCAGGCCGTAGGAGTTGCGGACGATCTTCGCGTAGCCGCCGAAGGCGACCGCGTGCTGCGCGGTGAGCAGGCCGTGCGCGAGGACCTTGAGGGTCTCCTCGTCCACGGTCGGGCCGAAGGAGTGCAGCGCGTCGGAGAGCATGTGCCAGGCGCGCGGGGTGGAGAACGGTTCCTCGGTCTTCGGCGGGGCGGTCCACAGGTGGTCGGGCCGGTCGGTGAGGTAGTCGACGACCCAGGGGTGGATCCCGGCGCCGGCCGCCCAGCGCAGCCAGTCCCCGGCGCTGGCCCGCAGGTGGACGTGGACCATGCGGTTGACGAGCGCGGACGCCATCGGGCGGGCGAGCGCGCCGTCGGTGGCGCGGTTCCCGGCGCCGATCACGATCGAGCCGGGCGGCAGCTCGTACGAGCCGATCCGGCGGTCCAGGATCAGCGAGTAGAAGGCCTTCTGGACGTCCGGCGAGGCCGCGTTGAGCTCGTCCAGGAACAGGCAGTACGGCTCGTCGCGGGCGATCTGCTCGGGCGGGCAGAACCGGGAGCGGCCCTCGGGCGTGAGCTGCGGGACGCCGATCAGGTCCTCCGGGGCGAGCTGGGTGCCGACCAGGCTGACGCACTCCAGGCCGAGCGACTCCGCGAACTCCCTGACCAGGGAGGACTTCCCGATCCCCGGGGCGCCCCAGAGGAACACCGGGCGGACGGTGGCCAGCCCGAGCAGCAGCTCGGGGACCTGGACGGGCGAGACGCTGACTGCTCCCTGCACGGGGCTCCTTCGGGTACGGCGGTGCGACCGGCCCAGTGTGCGGCGGGAGCCGGGCGGGCGCACCCGGATTTTCGGTGGCCGGGAGCGGGCTCCCGGCCGTACCGTCCGGGGCATGAACGCGAAGCGTCCCCTGATCGCCGTGCTCACCGGCGCGGGCATCTCGACCGACTCGGGCATCCCCGACTACCGCGGCCCGCAGGGCCTCTGGCAGAAGGACCCGTCGGCCCAGGAGCTGGTCACCATCGGGCCGTACCGGGACGACCCCGAGGTGCGCCGGCGGGCCTGGCGGATGCGGCTGGAGACCGGCGCGCTGCTGGCCGAGCCGAACGCCGGGCACCGCGCGCTGGTCGATCTGGAGCGCTCCGGCCTGCCGGTGCGGGTGCTCACCCAGAACGTGGACGGGCTGCACCAGGCGGCCGGGCTGACCGCCCGCAAGGTGCTCGAACTGCACGGCACCGCGCGGGAGGTGCAGTGTCTGCGCTGCCGGGTGGTGGGGCCGATGGCGGAGGCGCTGACGAGGGTCGAGGCGGGGGAGCCGGACCCGGACTGCCGGGCCTGCGGGGGGATCCTCAAGCCGCGCACGGTGATGTTCGGCGAGAACCTGGACCCGGAGGTGCTCGGGCAGGCCGACGCGGTTTCCCGTGCCTGCGACCTGTTCGTCGCGGTCGGCACCAGCCTCCAGGTGTTCCCGGTGGCGGCGCTGCCGTACAACGCGGTGAAGACCGGGGCGAAGCTGATCATCCTGAACGCCGAGCCGACGCCGTACGACGAGGCGGCGGACGAGGTGATCCGCGAGCCGATCTCCCAGGCGCTGCCGAAGCTGGTGCGCCGACTTGTCCTGGAGCGGGCCTGATCGGGAGCCGGAAGGGTCATATTCCCGGACGTACCGCGTGCGTACGATGATCCTTCCGGCTTCCCCCCTCCTGGCCTGGAGTGATCGACCGATGACGACGACGGTGACGTTCGACCCCTGGTCGGCGGCGTTCGTGGCCCACCCGTACGACGCGTACGCCGAACTGCGCGAGCACGCGCCGGTGACGTACTTCGAGCCGACGAACCAGTGGCTCGTCTCGCGCCACGAGGACGTCAGCGCCCTGCTGCGCGACCGGCGGCTGGGCCGCACCTACACCCACCGCTTCAGCCACGCCGAGTTCGGCCGCCCCGAGCCCGACCCGGCGCACGAGCCCTTCCACACCCTGAACGACAACGGGCTGCTCGACCTGGAGGCGCCCGACCACACCCGGATCCGCCGGCTGGTCTCCAAGGCCTTCACCCCGCGCATGGTCGAGGGCCTGCGCCCCACCGTGCGGCGGCTGGCCGGGGATCTGGTCGACGAGCTGCTCGCGGCCGGCGGCGGCGACCTGATCGCCACCGTCGCCGAGCCGCTGCCGGTCGCCGTGATCGCCGAGATGCTCGGCGTGCCGGAGGCCGACCGGCACCTGCTGCGGCCGTGGTCCTCCGACATCACCGGGATGTTCGAGCTCAACCCGAGCGAGGAGGCCGCCCGCCGGGCCGTCACCGCGAGCGTCGAGTTCTCCGACTACCTGCGCGCCCTGATCCGCGAGCGCCGCACCGCCCCCGGCGGCGACCTGATCAGCGCACTGATCCAGGCCCAGGAGGGCTCCGACGCGCTCAGCGAGCAGGAGATGATCTCCACCTGCGTGCTGCTGCTCAACGCCGGCCACGAGGCGACCGTCAACACCACCGGCAACGGCTGGTGGGCGCTGTTCCGCAACCCCGGCGAACTCGCCCGGCTGCGCGGCTCGGTGGACGAGCTGCTGCCCACCGCCGTCGAGGAACTGATGCGCTGGGACACCCCGTTGCAGATGTTCGAGCGTTGGGTGCTGGAGGACATCGAGGTCGGCGGCGTCACCATCCCGCGCGGCGCCGAGATCGCCCTGCTGTTCGGCTCCGCCAACCGCGACCCCGAGCGCTTCGCCGACCCGGACCGCCTCGACCTCGGCCGCACCGACAACCCGCACATCACCTTCGGCGCCGGAATCCACTTCTGCCTCGGTGCCCCGCTCGCCCGGCTGGAGCTCACCGAGTCCTACGGCACCCTGCTGCGCCGGGCGCCGGGCCTGCGGCTGGTCCGCGAGCCCGAGTGGAACCCGGGCTACGTGATCCGCGGGCTCAGGGAACTGCTGGTCGAGGTCTGACGGGGAAGCGCGGCCTGCCGGGGAGGCGGCGGGAGGCGGCGGGTGCGGGCCGGGTGGAACCGGTCGACGGGGCGGCACGTCGAAGGGCCATGACGAACCGCAGCACCGGACCCCGCAGCACCGGAACCCGCAGCACCGGACCCCGCCGCACCCTCCGCCGCCCGGCGGCGCTGCTCCTCGCGGCCGC
>NZ_MSJQ01000417.1 GCF_014596515.1 Streptomyces sp. CBMA156 | reverse complement strand
GCCTGGGCGGCCGCCTCGTCCGCGATCCGCTTGCGCTCCGCGGCCTCCGCCGCCAGCCTGGCCTCCTCCGCCGCGCGGAGCTTGGCCTCTTCCTCGGCGCGGCGCCTGGCCTCCTCCTCCGCCCGGCGGCGCGCCTCCTCCTCGGCCTTGCGCCGGGCCTCGGCGGCGGCCCGCTCGGCCTCCTCCTCGGCCAGCCGCTCCTTCTCCGCCTGCTCGGCCCGCAGCTGCGCGAGCACCTCCTGCCGCTTGCGCTCGGCGGCCTCCTCCTCGGCCTTCTTGCGGGCCGCTTCGGCGGCGCGGCGCTCGGCCTCCTCCTTGGCCAGCCGCTCCTGCTCGGCGCGGGCAGCCCGCTCCTGCTCGGAGAGCGGCAGCTCGCGGTCGAGCCGGTGCCGGATGGCGGTGGTGACGAAGCCGGGGGCCTGGCTGCCGTCCACGACCAGGTAGCGCTCCGGGTCTGCGGCGGCGAGGGCGAGGAAGCCCGCCCGGACCCGCTGGTGGAACTCGGTGGGCTCGGACTCCAGCCGGTCCAGCGCCTCGGTGAAGCGCTCCCGGGCCCTGGTCGGATCGACGTCCAGGACGACGGTCAGGTCGGGCAGCAGTCCGCCGGTGGCCCAGCGGGAGATCCGGGCGACCTCGGTCGCGGCCAGGTCGCGCCCGGCGCCCTGGTAGGCGATGGAGGAGTCCATGTACCGGTCGGTGATCACCACGGCGCCGCGGGCGAGGGCGGGACGGATGACGTTCTCGACGTGCTCGGCACGGTCGGCGGCGTAGATCAGCGCCTCGGCCCGGTGCGACAGGCCGGTGTTGCCGACGTCCAGGACCAGGCCGCGCAGCCGCTGGCCGACCGGGCTGCCGCCGGGCTCGCGGGTGAGCACCACCTCGTGCCCCTTGCCGCGGATCCACTCGGCGAGCGCCTGGGCCTGGGTCGACTTGCCGGCGCCGTCGCCGCCCTCCAGGGCGATGAAGAAGCCGGTGCCCGTGCCGCGATGCGGCACCGGGCCGCCCGGGCCGCGCACCGCGTCGACCAGGTCCCGGACGAACGGCGAGGTGCCGCGCCGGTCGTCGGTGCGCAGCAGCACGACGGCGGCGAGCACCAGCGTGAGCAGTCCTGAGGTGACGACGGCCAGGGCCGCGCCGCCGTGGATGAAGGTGAAGGAACCGGGCTCGACGGTGCCGTACTCGACGTCCCCGTACCCGGCGGCGATCAGCGGGACGGCGACCAGCGCGGCGGCGACCACGACCCGCAGCACCGCGAACAGGTGCTCGGTGACCTTCGGCAGCCGGGCCTCCTCGACCTCCTGGGCGAGCAGGGTGCGCCCGGCCGAGACGACGATCCCGGCGGCCAGCGCGGCCAGCACGGTGAGCAGCAGGACCAGCACGAAGTCCAGCACCAGCCCGGCCAGGATCAGCGCGACGCCCTGGGTGAGCAGCGCCAGCGCGAGCAGCCGGCGACGGGACAGCGAGGGCAGCGTGGCCCTGGTGAGCCGGGCGCCCAGGGCCGGCGCCCCGGCGGCGGCGAGCACCAGCAGGCCGAAGCCGATCGGCCCGGCGCGGTGCTCGGCGGCGGTGAGCAGCGCGAGCGCGGCGACGCCCGCCATCGCGGCGTAGCCGGCCGCGACGGCGAAGGTGAAGTACGGGGCGCTGCCGGTGCGGCCCTTGCTCAGCGCGGGGCCGGGGGCGGCGTCGGTCGGGGCGCGCAGGCCCTGGAGCGGAGAGACCGGGGCGACCTTCACCGGCCCGCCGGGCAGCTGCTGGAAGTAGCCGCGGACCGCCGAGGCGGCGAACAGCCCGGCCGCGCCGAGCGCCGCGAAGGTGAGCTGGTGAGAGCGCAGCCAGTCGGAGCCGAGCGCCGCGCCGATGTTGTTGAGCAGGGTGAGGATCACCAGGCCGACGGCGCCGAGCGGCACGGTCACCCAGCCGGTGAAGCGGTCGATGCCCCGGACGCTCTCCAGGTTGGCGGCGGCGGGACGCTGCTCGGCGGCCGGCAGGTACGGATCGGCCGACGGCAGCAGGCCGGGAACGGCGGCCGTCTTGGTGATCTCCCAGACCCGTTCGGCGGCGCCGGTCACGAACACGGTGGCGAGCAGGGCGTAGGTGGCGGCCCCCGAGGGCTTCGCCGCGGAACCCAGCCAGACGCTCCACCAGGGCGCGAGGCCGATCAGCAGGGCGCGCAGCACGTCGGCACCGAACAGCGTCCAGCGCCGGTCCAGCCGGCCGGCGACCAGTTGGTGCACCGGACCGAGCAGCGCGACCCCGACCAGCCCGGTGGCCAGCACCCGGACGGCGAGGACCGCGGCGAGGGCGAAGGCGAGGCTGCGCGGCAGGCTGCCGAACCGGTCGCCCTGCGCGGCGGCGATCACGGTGAGCGCGAGCAGCACCAGCAGGCCGAGCCGGTCGGCGGTGCCGCCGATCAGCTGGGTGGTCCACAGGCGCCGGTAGGGGCGTGTCCGCAGCAGCGCCCTGGCCCGGTCCGCCGGCGTGCCGGCGGGCGAGACCTCGGGCAGGTCGGACGCCCGGGCTCTGGCGGCCGGGGCGGCGCTGGGGTTGGGCTGCTCCTCGCTCGTCATACGGTCAGCGTAGCGGGCTGGGGTTGGCCGGATTGAGGCGAACGGGCTTCCGGATCGCGCTCATCACCGGGTTGTGACGTTCCCCGCACACCCCCGACGGACTTCGGGCCCGCGCCCCCGGGGATCGGGGGCACGGGCCCGTCGGCGATGACCTGGGATCAGCCCTCGTCGGTCGCCGTCGTCTTGCTCGCGGCGGTCTTCTTGGCCGCCGTCTTCTTGGCCGCCGCCGTCTTGGTGGTGGTGGTCTTCTTGGCGGCGGTCTTCTTCGCGGCCGCGGTCTTGGTCGCCGCGGTCTTGGTGGTGGTGGTGGTGGTCTTCTTGGCCGCGGCCTTCTTCGCCGGGGCCTTCTTCGCCACCTTCTTCACCGGTCCGCGCGCCCGCTTCTCGGCGAGCAGCTCGTAGCCGCGCTCCGGCGTGATCGTCTCGACCTCGTCGTCCTTGCGCAGCGTGGCGTTGGTCTCGCCGTCGGTCACGTACGGGCCGAAGCGGCCGTCCTTGACCACCACGGGACGTTCGCTGACCGGGTCGTTGCCCAGCTCCTTGAGCGGCGGGGCGGCGGCGGCCCGGCCGCGCTGCTTGGGCTGGGCGTAGATCGCCAGCGCCTCGTCGAGGGTGATCGTGAAGAGCTGGTCCTCGCTGGTGAGCGAACGGGAGTCGGTGCCGCGCTTGAGGTACGGGCCGTAGCGGCCGTTCTGCGCGGTGATCTCCGCGCCCTCGGCGTCGGCGCCGACCACCCGCGGCAGCGAGAGCAGCCGCAGCGCGTCCTCCAGCGTGACGGTGTCCAGCGACATGGTCTTGAACAGCGAGGCGGTACGCGGCTTGACCGCGTTCTTGCCGGTCTTCGGCGTGCCCTCGGGCAGGATCTCGGTCACGTACGGGCCGTAGCGGCCGTCCTTGGCGACCAGCATGTTGCCGCTGACCGGGTCGGGGCCGAGTTCGAAGTCACCGCTGGGCTTGGCCAGCAGTTCCTCCGCCAGCTCGACGGTCAGCTCGTCCGGCGGCAGCTCGTCCGGGATGTCGGCACGCTGACCGGGCTCGCCCTCGACGGTCGAGGCGCGCTCGACGTACGGGCCGTAGCGGCCGACCCGCAGGGTGATGTCGTCGCTGACCTTGAACGAGCTGATCTCCCGGGCGTCGATCGCGCCGAGGTCGGTGACCAGCTCCTTCAGACCGCCCAGGTGGTCGCCGTCGCCGTTGCCGGCCTCGGCGGCGCCGCCCGCGACGTGGCCCTCGCCCTCGCCGAAGTAGAAGCGCTTCAGCCACGGCACGGACTTCGCCTCACCGGCGGCGATCCGGTCGAGGTCGTCCTCCATCTTGGCGGTGAAGTCGTAGTCGACCAGCCGGCCGAAGTGCTTCTCCAGCAGGTTGACCACGGCGAAGGAGAGGAAGGACGGGACGAGTGCCGTCCCCTTCTTGAAGACGTAGCGGCGCTGGATGATCGTGTCGATGATCGACGCGTAGGTGGAGGGGCGGCCGATCTCCCGGTCCTCCAGCTCCTTGACCAGCGAGGCCTCGGTGTAGCGGGCCGGCGGCTTGGTGGCGTGGCCCTCCGGGGTGATCCGCTCGGCGGCCAGCGGGTCGCCCTGGGCGACCTGCGGCAGCCGGCGCTCGCGGTCGTCGAGCTCCGCGTTCGGGTCGTCGGCGCCCTCGACGTAGGCCTTGAGGAAGCCGTGGAAGGTGATGATCTTGCCGGAGGCCGAGAACTCCACGTCCCGGCCGTCGGCGGAGGTGCCGCCGACCTTGACGGTGACGGACTGGCCGACCGCGTCCTTCATCTGGGAGGCGACGGTGCGCATCCAGATCAGCTCGTACAGCTTGAAGTCGTCGCCGGTCAGACCGGTCTCGGCGGGGGTGCGGAAGCGGTCGCCGGACGGGCGGACGGCCTCGTGCGCCTCCTGCGCGTTCTTGACCTTGCTCGCGTAGGTGCGCGGGGCGGCCGGCAGGTAGTCGGCGCCGTACAGCTGGGTGACCTGGGCCCGGGCAGCGGTGATCGCGGTGTCCGACAGGGTGGTGGAGTCGGTACGCATATAGGTGATGAAGCCGTTCTCGTACAGCTTCTGGGCCACCTGCATGGTCCGCTTGGCACCGAAGCCCAGCTTGCGGCTGGCCTCCTGCTGGAGCGTGGTGGTGCGGAACGGCGCGTACGGCGAGCGGCGGTAGGGCTTGGACTCGACGCTGCGGACGCCGAACGCCGTCTGCTCCAGGGCGGCGGCCAGCTGACGGACCGCCTGCTCGTCCAGGTGCAGGGTGTTGGCGCTGCCCGCCTTCAGGCGGCCGTCGGAGCCGAAGTCACGGCCACTGGCGATCCGCTTGCCGTCGACGGAGAACAGCCGGGCACCGAAGGTCTCCGGGCTGGCGGCGTCGGCCGCGGTCCTGCCGGTGCCGAAGGTCCCGACCAGGTCCCAGTACGAGGCGGTGCGGAAGGCCATCCGCTCGCGCTCCCGCTCGACCACCAGGCGGGTGGCGACGGACTGCACGCGGCCCGCCGACAGCTTCGGCATGACCTTCTTCCACAGCACCGGCGAGACCTCGAAGCCGTAGAGGCGGTCGAGGATCCGGCGGGTCTCCTGGGCGTCGACCAGGCGCTGGTTGAGCTCGCGCGGGTTGGCCACGGCCTCCTGGATCGCCGACTTGGTGATCTCGTGGAACACCATCCGGTGCACCGGCACCTTGGGCTTGAGCACCTGCTGGAGGTGCCACGCGATGGCCTCGCCCTCGCGGTCCTCATCGGTGGCGAGGAAGAGCTCGTCGGACTCCGCGAGCAGCGACTTCAGCTTGCTGACCTGGGACTTCTTGTCCGCGTTGACCACGTAGATGGGCGCGAAGTCGTGGTCGACGTCGACCCCGAGACGGCGCACCTCGCCCGTGTACTTCTCCGGCACCTCGGCCGCGGTGCTGGGCAGGTCGCGGATGTGCCCGACGCTCGCCTCGACGATGTAGCCGGGGCCCAGGTAGCCCTTGATCGTCTTCGCCTTGGCCGGCGACTCGACAATGACGAGTCGCTGTCCGTGCGCGGTCTCGCTGCTCGGGGACACCTTCGCTCTTCTCTCCCGGTCCTTATGTGGCTGGTCGGCGCCGGCAGCACGGGCTGCGCTCCGCCCGACCCCTCCACCGTCCCAGGGCTGTCGCGGCACGACACCCCCACCAGCGGAGTGTGACCGTACCCCGGCCACCCTTGTCAAACGGACGGATCCCGCTTTTTCACTTGCCGGGCTCACCGACGCCACTCGAACGGTAACCCGATGACGGAGGTTCGTGCCCCGCGGAGGGGGGCCTTCGACAGGTTCCGGAGGATGGAATGACGGATTTCGAGATCTGTCAACGGAAAATCGACGGGTGGGCACAGGATGGCGCGATTTCCGCCGACGGCACGTCCCCGCGGGTCGTGGGGCTCAGCCGCCGGCCGCGGCCAGGAGGCCGGCGCCCGCCGCCAGACAGCCCGCGCCCAGGACGCTCCACAGCAGGTCGACGAGGGCCGCCCGGCTGATCTCCCCGGCCGCCAGCACCACCCGGCTCGGGCGCTGGGGGTCGTAACAGATCCGCACCGAGGCGCCTGGCGCGAAACGATCCGGACGGCGCAGCGGGGTGTGTCCGCGCGGGCGGGCGACCACGAGGCCCGCGATCCCGCACGCGCCGGTGCCGCCCACCGCGGGCGGCACCGAGAAGGAGAGCAGCGGCGCGCTGTCCAGCCGGCCGTGCACGTCGTCCTCGGCGATGACGGTGGCCACCGCCGACAGTCCCCGGCGGCGCACTCGCAGGCGCAGGCGCACTTCGGCGGCGCACCAGAGCAGCAGCACGCCACCGAAGAAGGCGAGCACCAGCCCGCCCACCATCGCCGTCGTCGTGTCCACCCCTGGCCCCCGGCTCCTCAGCTCTGTCCACAGCCTGTGGACAGAGCTTCACAGCGGAGGGCCAACGGGAGGCGGCCGCCCGGCGGCGGTGGGACGAATCAGGGGGTACGGGCGAATGAACCGGACCCGCCGGGGCCGACCTGGTTCTCGGTTGGCCGGTTCGCAGTCGGCCGGTTGGCCGGTTCTCGGCAGGCCGGCTCTCAGCGGACCGGGTCGATGAACCCCTGCTCGGTCAGCAGCCGCAGCGACTCCGGCACCCGGTCCCGCAGGACCACCCGGTCCTCGCCGAGCAGTTGGGCGATGGCGTCCACGATCTCGCCCGCCGACAGCGTCCCGTCGCAGACCCCGACGAAGCCCGCGCCCACCGTGTCCACCTTGGTGGCCCGCCGCATGCCGCGGTTGTGGCGCAGGACCACGTGCTCCGGGTCCTCCGCCCCCGGCGCGCCGAGCTGCTCCTGGACCACCTCGTCGGCCAGCACGTAACGGGCCGCGAGCAGGCCCGCGTCGTCGTTCGAGCGCAGGAAGTCCTGCCGGTCGAACCAGGCCTCGATGTGCGGGCCGAGCGGCTGCTCCACCGGGTGCGGCCACTCCTCCACCCGGACAGTCGGATGCTCGGCGCCACTCGCCCGCAGGGTGATCCAGCCCATGCCGATGCCCTCGACCCGGCCCGCCTCGAAGGCGTCCAGCCACTCGCCGTACCGGGCCTGGTAGTCGCCGCCGGGGCCGCGGTGGTCACCGCCGTCGCGCAGCCACAACTCCGCGTACTGGGCCACGTCCTGGACCTCGCGCTGGACGATCCAGGCGTCCAGCCCGGTGCCCGCGACCCAGCCGGCCAGCCGCTCGTGCCAGTCCTCGCCCCTGACGTGCTGCCAGTTGGCGAGCAACTGGCAGTAGCCACCGGGCTCCAGGTGATCGGCGGCCGAACGGACCAGGCTGCGGCACAGGTCGTCACCGGCCATGCCGCCGTCGCGGTAGGTGAACCGGCCGGCCGGCGAGATGACGAACGGCGGGTTGGAGACGATCAGGTCGAACTTCCGTTCCCCGACCGGCTCGAAGAGGCTTCCGGCGGACGCCTCCACGTTGTCGAAACCGGACAGCGCCACCGTCAGCTCGCTGAAACGCAGCGCGCGCGGGTTGAGGTCGGTGGCGGTGACGGACCCGGCGTGCCGAGCCGCGTGCAGCGCCTGCACCCCGGAGCCCGAACCGAGGTCCAGCGCGGCCCGGACGGGACGGCGCACGGTGATGTTGGCCAGCGTGGTGGAGGCACCGCCGACGCCCAGCACCAGGTCCTTGCGGGCCACCCCGTGCGCGGTCTCGCCGGAGCCGATGCCACCCGCGCCACCCACCGCGCAGCCCAGGTCGGAGACCACCCAGGCATCCGAACTGGGCATCCCGGCCACCTCGTTGGCGTACGGCCGGACGTCGACGGTGGCGCGCACCAGATCGCCGTCGGAACGCAGCCAGCCGTCCGCCAGGCAGTCCTCCACCGGCAGCGCGGCGGCGGCCGCCCGGTACGGGACCGGCTGCTGGAGCAGGAACAGCCGCACCAGCGTCTCCAGCGGGCTGCCACCGCGGGTCGCCCGCAGTGCCGGGACCGCCTCGCTGCGGGCCAACGCCGAATAGCCGGTGGGCCCGAGCAGGTCCAGGCACCCGTCGGCGGTGAACGAGGCGGCGAGCAGCGCCTCGCGGAACTTGGCGAGGCGGGTCGGGTCGAGAACGGGGCTACTGATCACCCCGCCATTGTCCCCCGCCGACCGGCCCCCGGCTGCCGCTGCGCCCCGCACTCACCGGGCGGAAGCCTTCACCACCCCGCGCGCCCCCGGACGCCTCCACGCGCCGTCCAGGCGCGGGCGCCGAGTCATTCGCGAGGGCTTCGACGAGGGCTTCGACGAGGGCTTGTCGGGGTGCCTCGCGGGCCCTCCCGGCCGAGGCGGGCCTTCCCGGACAACGCGCAGCCCGGCCCTGACGCCGCCATCGGTCTTGGCCGACGGCGGCGTCAGGGCCGGGCTCACGGGATCGTGCGCGGTCCCCCCGGATTCGTGCGGTCCGCCCGGCTCAGCTCGTGCTGGGAGCGGGGCTCTCCGGGGTGGCGGGCGGGGCGGCCGGGGCGGTGGTCGCGCCGGCGCCGTCGGTCGCGCCGGGCGCGGGTGTGGAGGCCGGGGCGCCCGGGGTGTCGGTGGCGCCGGCGGCCGGGGCGCTTGTCGCGCCGCCGGTCGGGGCCGTGGTCGGGGCGGTGGTCGGGGACGGCTTGCAGCCCTCCTGCTTGGCCATCGCCGCGCCGAGGTCGCCGTGCTGGAGCTTGCTCTGCGCCTGAGTGGAGAGCGAGGCCAGCTGCTGCACCTGGTCGGCGACGCTGCGCAGCCCGTCGGCGAACTTCGCCTGATCGTTGTTGGGCAGCGCGTCCAGCTTCTTCTGGACCTCCACGTAGCCGTCGGCCGCCTTCTTCAGCTCGTCGACGGTGTCCTTCTGGAGGGTCGCGCCGTCCTTCACCTTCGGCGCCCCGGCCCCGTCGATGGCGGAGGCTATGTCCTGATTGGTCTTGGCCAGCCGCCCGATGTCCGTGGAGAGCCGCTTCTGGAGGTCGGCAGGAGCCTCGCCGGTCTTCACCTGGCCGGTGTCGGCGAGCGCGGTCTGCGCCTGGGCGATCGGGTCCTTGGCCGCGCCGCAGACGGTCGACGCCCAGGACTCCAGCTGCTTGCTGTTGTCGTCGCCGCCGCAGCCGACGGCACCGAACGCGAGCAGCACGCCGAGGGCGGGTACGGCCAGCAGTCGCTTGTTCACCGGGAGAGGCCTTTCGGTTTCGGTCGTCATCGGTCGTCGAACCTACACGGCCGGTGCCCGTTCCCCGCTTCCCGGTTCCTGCCTCCGCTGTCCGCCCCCTCACAGCTGACCCGCCGGCCGTACCGCCGCCGTGCTGCGTCGCTGCCGCCCCGGCTCGGCGGCCCGGTTCGGCGGCCCGGCAGCGCGCTACGGCTTGGCCATGGCCGGGCCGTGGGCCGGCCGACCGGCCGCAGGATGCGGAGCCGCGTGCCCGCCCGCCTGTGCGACGAGGGGCCGATCGGCGGGCGGTCCGGCCGGCAATCAGCCCTGTGCGGCAATCGGACCGCTCGCGCCGGAAGCGGCGAAGGGCCTGGGCCGACAAGCCGGAATCGACAATGCGCCCACGCACGACCGGGGGCAGGACTCCCTGCCCCCGGTCGTGCGTGGAAGTGCAAGCGGCGTCTCAGACCGCGACGGAGGCGACCGAAACCGGCCAACTCATCCGGATCAGGCCACCATCGGCGCCGCTGGTGACCTCCAGGTCCTCGACCAGGCCGGTGATCACGGCGAGGCCCAGGGTGTCCTCGTCCGGCTCGCCGCCCTCGGCGGCACCCGAGGCCGGGACGGCGGCAGGGCCGGCCTCGTCCTCGACCTCGATGAGGAAACGCTTCTCCTGGTCGGTCAGCGCGACCCGGACCGTGCCGCCGATGCCACCGCGCTGGTGCAGTCCGACCGCACGGGAGCACGCCTCGCCGACCGCGAGCCGTACCTCGTCGAGCACCGACTCGTCGACCCCGGCCCGTCTGGCGACGGCCGCGGCGACCAACCGAGCCGTCCGCACGTGCTCGGGAAGCGCGCTGAATCGAAGTTCGACGGTTGCCATCTCTCCCCCTCGGGGTGCTCCGACCGGGGCCGGAGGTCCGGCCCCTGCGGGCCGGCGGAACCGGCCCTGATGCGCCCGGGGAAGCACCGGGCCACACGGGCCCGGGCACCCGGAACGCGAGGAACGGGCAGGGCCGACCACACGGGCCGGCCCGGCCGCGTCAGTCGGTCGCGGCGACCGCGTCGTCCACCGAGGTGTGAATCGGGAAGACCTTGGTCAGGCCGGTGATGCGGAAGATCTTCAGGATGCGCTCCTGGTTGCAGACGAGGCGCAGCGAGCCCTCGTGAGCGCGCACCCGCTTCAGACCGCCCACCAGCACACCGAGGCCGGTCGAGTCGAGGAAGTCAACGCCTTCCATGTCGACGACGAGGTGGTACTTGCCGTCGTTGACGAGCTCGACCAGCTGCTCCCGCAGCTTCGGGGCGGTGTACACATCGATCTCGCCGCCAACCTCGACGACCGTACGATCGCCGACTGAACGGGTCGACAGGGACAGGTCCACGGAACCTCCAGCACCTTGCCTTGCTACGTCATGTGCGATCCTCGGCCGGACGGCCGCCACCGCATGGTCGCGAGCCCGGGCGCGCCCAGCCAACGCGTGGCAAGCCTCAGCGCTGCGACCCACGGCCATACGGCCGTCACCGCCACATTCAACCACCTGCGACCATGCCCGCACGATGGCTTACGACGATTCTCCGTCACGCCGGTGACACACTGGGTCCCCATGCCGCCCCGACACAGCCCGCCCGAGGCACTGCTCACGACCCTGGCCACCAGCCGGGGGCGGTCCGACCGGCTCACCCATACGGAGCACCTTCCCGCCCGACCTGCACGTTATTCACCGTGGCCCGACTCGATCCGTCCCGAGGTCGTGGCCGCGGCGCTCAGCGCCGGTGTGGAACAGCCGTGGGCGCACCAGGCAGAAGCGATGAACCTGGCCAAAAGCGGCCAGACTGTGGTGATCGCCACAGGCACCGCCTCGGGCAAGTCGCTGGGATACCTGGCCCCGGTGCTCAGCGATCTGCTGGACGGCACCGAGGCCCGCAACGGCCGTGGCGCCACCGCGCTCTACCTGGCCCCGACCAAGGCACTCGCCGCCGACCAGCGCCGTCGGGCCGCCGAACTCGCCCCGCCGCGGGTCCGCGCCGCCCTGTACGACGGGGACACCCCGCCCGAGGAGCGCGAGTGGGTCCGCCAGTACGCCTCCTACGTGCTCACCAACCCGGACATGCTGCACCGGGGCATCCTGCCCGGCCACGCCCGTTGGTCCTCCTTCCTGAAGGCACTGCGCTACGTGGTCGTCGACGAGTGCCACAGCTACCGGGGCGTGTTCGGCTCGCACGTCGCCCAGGTGCTGCGACGGCTGCGCCGCGTCTGCGCCCGTTACGGTTCGTCACCCGCCTTCCTGCTGGCCTCCGCGACCACCGCCGACCCGGCCGCGACCGCCCGGCGTCTGACCGGCCTGCCCGCCGTGGCCGTCACCGAGGACGCCTCGCCGCGCGGACCGATGGTCTTCGGCCTCTGGGAGCCGCCGCTGACCGAGAACGTCGGCGAGCACGGCGCGCCCGTGCGCCGTACCGCGACCGCCGAGGCCGCGCACCTGCTGACCGACCTGGTCGAGCGGGAGACCCGCACCGTGGTCTTCGTCCGCTCCCGCCGTGCCGCCGAGCTCGTCGCGCTCCAGACCCAGGACCAGCTCGGCCGCCCGCTCGCCGGACGGGTGGCCGCCTACCGCGGCGGCTACCTCGCCGACGAACGCCGGGCCCTGGAGCGCGACTTGCACTCCGGCCGGCTGCTCGGCCTCGCTTCCACCTCCGCTCTCGAACTCGGCGTCGACATCTCCGGCCTCGACGCCGTCCTGATGGCCGGCTACCCCGGTACCCGGGCCTCGCTCTGGCAGCAGGCCGGCCGGGCCGGGCGGGAGGCCCAGGGCGCGCTGGCCGTCCTGATCGCCCGGGACGACCCGCTGGACACCTACCTGGTGCACCACCCGGAGGCGCTGTTCGCGGCCCCCGTCGAGGCCACCGTGCTCGACCCCGACAACCCGCACGTGCTCGCCCCGCACCTGTGCGCGGCCGCCGCCGAACTCCCCCTCACCGAGGACGATCTGGAACTCTTCGGGCCCTCCACCGCGCCACTGCTGCCGGTCCTGGAGCGACGTGGCCTACTGCGCCGGCGCAGCGACGGCTCCTGGTACTGGACCCGTCGCGAACGGGCGGCCGACGCGGTGGACCTGCGCGGCAGCGGCGGTAACCCGGTCCAGATCGTCGAGGCCGACACCGGTCGGCTGCTGGGCACGGTGGACGCCGCGGCCGCGCACACCACCGTCCACACCGGCGCCGTCCACCTGCACCAGGGCCGCACCTACCTGGTCCGGGAGTTCGACCTGGAGAACTCCGTCGCCCTGGTCGAACCGGCCGACCCGCCGTACACCACGGCCGCCCGTGACATCACCTCCATCTCCGTCCTCGACACCGACACCACCGTGGACTGGGGCGAGGGCCGGCTCAGCTTCGGCTCGGTGGAGGTGGTCAACCAGGTGGTCGGCTACCTCCGCAAGCGGATCTCCACCGGGGAGATCATGGGCGAGACCAAGCTCGACCTGCCGCCCCGCACGCTGCGCACCCGCGCGGTCTGGTGGACCGTCACCGAGGACCAGCTGCTCGACGCGGACATCCCGCCCGACCAGCTACCCGGCGCCGCCCACGCCGCCGAGCACGCCTCGATCGGCCTGCTGCCGCTGTTCGCCACCTGCGACCGGTGGGACATCGGCGGCGTCTCCGTCCCGTTGCACCCGGACACGGGCCTGCCGACCGTCTTCGTCTACGACGGCCACCCGGGCGGGGCCGGCTTCGCCGAGCGCGGCTTCCAGCGGGCGGTCCAGTGGCTGACGGCCACCCGGACGGCGATCGCCTCCTGCGAGTGCGAGCGCGGCTGCCCGTCCTGCGTCCAGTCAC
This sequence comes from Streptomyces sp. CBMA156, assembly GCF_014596515.1. Classification (GTDB taxonomy): domain Bacteria; phylum Actinomycetota; class Actinomycetes; order Streptomycetales; family Streptomycetaceae; genus Kitasatospora. The sequence continues at coordinate 603 of NZ_MSJQ01000417.1, read as the reverse complement.
CCAAGTGCGGCAACGGGAACGACCCGCTGGACAAGGCCGCGGCCGTCCGGCTCCTGGACGTCCTGCTGGCCGGCGCGCCCGAAGCCACGGACGAGCCGGACGAGCCGGGCCGCTCGGACGGGCCTGAAGGACCTGAGGGGCCAGGGGCGGCCGCGGGGCCGGACGGTGGAGCACCGGTCGGTTCATGAGGCCACCGCCCCACTGCTCGGCTCGCCGTTCCGTGCCCTGTCCTGGACACCGCCCGGCGGGTCGCCACCCCGCCGGTCAGCCGGGACGTCCTCGGGGTCGGTGACCGGGGCCCGTACCGGACCGGCCCTGGCCCTCGCCCGCGCCGGGCCGACCGGTAGGCGCGCCGGAAGCCCGCGGACCCCGACCTCGGCCACCACCTCGACCGCGTCCGCCGACCGGTCCACCGCGCAGGACACCAGCCCGGCACCCTGTGCGGCGGCGATCCCGGCGGCCCGGGCGCAGCCGCCGTCCGGGTCCAGCAGCAACCGGCCCGCCCCGGCGGGGGCGGCGGGGGGGGGGGGCGGGGGCGGGGGGGGGGCGGGTGGGGCAAGGGGGGGGGGGGGGGGGGGGGCGGGGGGGGGCGGGGGGGGGGGG
>NZ_MSJQ01000416.1 GCF_014596515.1 Streptomyces sp. CBMA156 | reverse complement strand
CCGGGGGCGGCGGGCCGTCGTGGAACCGGTCGAGCGGAGGACAGGAATGACGGACGGTCCCGCCCCTGGAATGCCCCGGCTGCTGCGCGCGGGGATGGGCGCGGCAGCGGTCGGGCTGCTGCTGATCTACAACTCGGTGGACACCGGGTCGGACGCGGACGGGTCACAGGACCGGGCCGCTCCCCCGGCCGCCGCCGCACCCGCCGTCCCCGGGCCCTCGGGTGCCGGCGACGCGGGCCCGGCACCGGCCGCCGCACCGCAGTCGCCGGCGCTCGGGCGGGCCAAGCCGACCCGGCTGCGGATCCCGCAGATCGCCGTGGACGCGCCGTTCACCGAACTGGCCCTCAGCCCGGCCGGACAGCTCGACGCGCCGCCGCCGGACGACAAGAACCTGGTCGGCTGGTACCGGGACGGCGTCACCCCCGGCGAGCGCGGCAGCGCGGTCGTCGCCGGGCACGTGGACACCAGCAAGGGCCCGGCGGTGTTCCTGCTGCTGAGCCTGCTGCTGCCGGGCAACAAGGTCGAGGTGAGCCGCGCGGACGGCACGGTCGCGGTGTTCACGGTGGACTCGGTGGAGACCTTCGCCAAGGACGCCTTCCCCGACAGGAAGGTGTACGGCAGGACGCCGGACGCCCAGCTGCGGCTGATCACCTGCGGCGGCACGTACGACAAGAAGCGGCGCGACTACCTGGACAACGTGGTGGTCTTCGCCCACCTGGAGTCCTCGCACCCGGGCTGATCCGGCCTCGCCCCCGGTGCGGACGTGCGCGGCCGCCGGCCCCCGTACGCCGGGGCCGGCGGCCGTCCGTGGGTACGGCGGCGGCTCAGCCGCTCACGATGGCCTCGAAGGCGTGCAGGTACGGGTTGACCGGGCGGACCGCGGTGACCGTCAGCCCGGCCTCCGCCATCAGCCCGGCCATGCTCTCCTCGGAATGCTTGGCACCGCCCACGTTGAGCATCAGCATCAGGTCCATGGCGGTGGTGAAGCGCATCGACGGGCTGTTGTCGACCAGGTTCTCCACCACCACGACGCGGGCGCCGGAGCCGGCCGCCTTCACCACGTTGGCGAGGGTGCGGCGGGTGCTGTCATCGTCCCACTCCAGGATGTTCTTGATGATGTAGAGGTCGGCGCGGACCGGGATCTCCACCCGGCAGTCGCCCGGCACCAGACGGGCCCGGGCGGAGAAGGCACCGCCGTCCCGGAGCCTGGGATCGGCGCCGGCCACCACCTTGGGCAGGTCGAGCAGGGTGCCGTGCAGCGCCGGGTGCTTCTCCAGCAGGCTGGCCAGGACGTGGCCCTGGCCGCCGCCGATGTCCGCCACCGAGTCGATGCCGGTGAGGTCCAGGTACTCGGCGAAGTCCACGGCGGACTGCCGGCTGGAGGTGGTCATCGCCTTGTCGAAGACCTTCGCCGAGTCGCCCGCGTCACTGTGCAGGTAGTCGAAGAACTCCTTGCCGAACAGCTCGGGGAAGACGTTGCGGCCGGAGCGGACCGCCTCGTCCAGCCGCGGCCAGGCCTCCCAGGTCCACGGCTCGGTGCACCAGAGGGAGATGTAGCGCAGCGAGTTGGGGGCGTCCTCACGCAGCAGGCGGGACATCTCGGTGTGCTCGAAGCGGTCCTCGCCGGTCTCCGCGAAGATCCCGTAGCAGGCGAGCGCGCGCAGCAGGCGGCGCAGCTGGCGGGGCTCGGTGTCGAGCGTGGCGGCGAGTTCGGTGACGGTGGCCGGGGTGTCGCCGAGCGCGTCGGCGGCACCGAGCCGGGCGGCCGCGCGGACGGCGGCGGCGCCGACCCCGAGCAGGTGCTGGCCAGGACCGCCCAGGTGGTCCGCGCGGTCGGCCTGCCGGTCACCGCGGACCTGGAGGGCGGCTACGCGGACACCGCCGCCGGGGTCGGCGAGACCATCGCCGCGCTGCTCGCCACCGGCGCCGTCGGGGTGAACCTGGAGGACGAGGGCCGCCCGCTGGAGGAGGCCGCCGAGCGGATCGCGGCCGCCAGGGCGGCGGCGGACGTGGCCGGCGTGCCGCTCTTCGTCAACGCGCGCACCGACGTCTTCCTGCACGGGATCGGCGCCCCCGAGGACCGGCCGGAGGAAGCGGTGCGGCGGCTGCGGGCGTACGTCGAGGCGGGTGCGGACGGGGTGTTCGTCCCGGGGGTGTCCGACCCGGAGACCATCGCCGCGCTGGTCGCGGCCGTCCCGGCGCCGCTGAACGTGCTGGCGGGCCCCGGCTCCCCGTCGGTCGCCGAGCTGGCGAAGCTGGGAGTGGCCCGGATCAGCCTGGGCCCCGGACTGGCCGAGGTGGCGTACGCGGCGGTCCGCCGGGCCGCCGAGGAGGTGTACGGGCACGGCACGTTCACCGCGCTCGCCGACGGGCTGGGCTACCCGGAGCTCAACCGGCTGTCCGCGGGCTGAGCGAGGCGGCGGACACCCCGGGCGGCCGGACAGCCCGGGCAACCGGGCACCGTGGGCGGCCGACCGTTCGGGGGTCGGCCGGCCGTCCACGGGCAGGTGGGCGACGGATCAGTTCAGGACCTGCCCGCTGAGCCCCGGGTGGCTCATCTGGTTGGTCCCGATCGCCTCGATCTCGTTGGCGGGCTTGCCGACCAGCGGGAGCTTGCCCACCGTGCGCAGGGCGAGGTCGGCCGGGGAGACTTCGAGCCCGTCGGTGAGCCCGCCGGTGGCGTCCGGCGAGGAGGCGGTCTGGGTGGTGGCGGAAGCCGCCGGGACGGCGAGGGCGAGGCCCGCCATGGTGAGGGCGGCCAGGGTGGCGAGTTTCTTCATGCCCTGCCGAACGACGCGGACCACCCTCAGGTAACCCGCCGGCTCAGACCGTCACCCACAGGGTGCGCACACCGTTGCTGACGAACGAGGCGATCGGCTCGTCGGTCGCGCCCTCCGCCAGGGCCAGCCCGGGGAAGCGGGCGAACAGGTGTCGCAGCGCCGTCTCGGCCTCCAGCCTGGCGAGCCCGGAGCCGAGGCAGAAGTGCGGGCCGTGGCCGAGCGACAGGTGCTTGGCGGGCTGCCGGGTGAGGTCGAAGCGGTCGGCGTCCCGGTGGTGCCCCTCGTCCCGGCCGGCCGCCGCGTAGGAGGCCAGCAGTGCCTCGCCGCGCCGGATCACCACGTCGCCGACCTCGATGTCCTCGATCGCGTAGCGCAGCGGGAACTGCCCGACCGGGGAGTCGTAGCGCAGCGTCTCCTCGATCACCGCCGACCACGGCTGCTCCCCGTCCAGGACGAGCCGCAGCTGGTCCGGGTGGGTGAGCAGGGCGCGGACCGCGTTGGTGATCAGGTTGAGCGTGGTCTCGTGCCCGGCGACCAGCATCAGCAGCAGGGTGCCGACCAGTTCGGCCTCGCTGAGCCGCTGCCGGTCGAGGCGCCGGCCGGCCTCGTGGGCGTCGATCAGGGCGGTGGTCAGGTCGTCGCCCGGCTCGGCCCGCTTGGCCGCCACCACCGAGGCCAGCAGCGCGTTCAGGCCGCGCTGCGCGGCGAGCGCCGCCGCCGGGGTGGCCGAGCTGGAGACCATGGTGTCGGACAGCTCGTGCAGTTCGTCCTGCTGCTCCAGCGCCAGGCCGAGCAGTTCGCCGATCACCTGCATCGGCAGCGGGTAGGCGAAGTGCCGGCGCAGGTCGAACGGGCCCTCCAGCCGGCCGACCTCGTCCAGCAGCGCGATCGCCCGGGCCTCGATGGCGGGCGCCAGCGCGGCTATCCGGCGGGGGGTGAAGGCCTGCGAGACCAGCCCGCGCAGCCGCCGGTGGTCCTCGCCGTCGGCGGTGACCATGCCGGGGACGGCGATGAAGTTGAGCAGCGGCCAGCCCTCCGGGAGCCGGCCCTCCCTGAAGGTGCTCCAGAGCCGGGCGTCCTTGCCGACCCGGGGGTCGGCGAGCAGCGACTGGAGGGCGTCGTGGTGGGTTACCGCCCAGACCACCACCCCGCCAGGGAGCTCCACCAGGACCGCGGGGCCGGCCGCCCTGAGGCGGGCGTTCTCGCCGTGCTGGTCGCGGCCGAAGGGGTCGAGTCTGACGGGTTCGGCGCGGGTTCCGGAGTCGGTGACGGTGTCCATGCGGGCCTCTCGGGGGCTGGCGGGCGGGGCGGGGTGAAGGCGCTGTAGAGCACCGGGAGGGCGGTCAGGGCCCGGGACCACGGGGACGGGCGCCAGGCCAGGTCACTGCCCGGCACGGCCAGCTGGAGGTCCGGCAGGCGGTGCAGCAGGGTCTCGACGGCGGTCTCGACGATGATCCTGGCCGGGTGCTGGGCCGGGCAGACGTGCGCGCCGGCGCCCCAGGCGAGGTGCGCCCGGTTGCCGCCGAGCGAGCCCTGCGCGGCGGCCGAGACGCCCTGCGCGGCCGGGTCGGCGTTGGCCGCGGCGAGGCCGAGCACGAGCATGTCGCCGGCGCTGATGTACTGGCCGCCGAGCACGGTGTCGCCGGTGGCCCAGCGGCCGGGGAAGTTCTGCGTCGGCGGGTCGCGCCAGAGCACCTCCTCCAGCGCGTCGGAGACGGTCAGCCGGCCGCCGGTGAGGGTGGCCCGGAAGCGCCGGTCGGTGAGCAGCAGCCGCAGCGTGTTGCCGGTCCAGTTGATCGAGGTCTCGTTGCCCGCGACCAGCAGCACCACCAGGTGGTGCACCGCCTCCTCGTCGGTCAGCCCGGCCGGGTGGGCGAGCAGCCAGGAGGTGAGGTCGGCGCTGGGGGCGGCCCGGCGGCGGCGCACCAGGTCGACCAGCAGTGCCTGGAACTCCGCTCCGGCGCGCTGGGACTGCGAACTGCTGTCCACGAAGTGGCTGATCAGTTCGACCACCCGCGGCCCGCTCTCCACCGGCAGTCCGACCAGCTGGGTGAAGACCAGCAGCGGCAGCGGACGGGCGTACTGGGCGATCAGGTCGGCGGTGCCGTCCGGACCCCAGCTGTCGATCAGCCCGTTGGCGGCGGCCTCGGTCGTCCCGCGCAGCTGACGGTGGTCGATCTGGGCGAGGGTGTCGGAGACCGCGGAGCGCAGCCGCTGGTGCTCGGCGCCGTCCAGGTTGAGCAGGGTGGGCCGCCAGGAGGTCATCGGCAGCAGCCGGGAGTCGGCGGCCAGCCGGCCCTCGGCGGGCACCCGCCAGCGGCGCGAGTCCTTGGAGAACAGCGCCTCGTTGCGGGTGAGTTCGAGCAGTTCGGCGTAGCCGAGGACGAGCCAGGCCTCGACCCCGGGCTCCAGCTCGATCGGGGCGACCGGACCGTAGCGCTCGCGCAGCCGGGCGTACAGGCCGTGCGGGTCCTCGGCGACGGACTGGCCGAACAGCGGGGTCAGCGGGACGCCCGTGGGCAGTCCGCGGCCGGACGGGCCGCCGGGCAGGCCGCCGCCGTGGGCGACGGGGCATCCGGGTGCCCCGGTGGGCTCGGGGGCGGTCACCGCTGGAGCTCCAGGATCGAGCTGCGGTGCAGGTGGTCGACGAAGTCGATCAGCAGGTCGTAGGACTGCCGCCGGTCACGCGCGTCGCAGTACAGGATCGGCACCTCGGGCAGCAGGTCCAGCGCCGAGCGCAGCTCCTCCTCCGGGTAACTCGGCGTACCCGGGAAGGTGTTGACCGCGACCGCGAACGGGATGCGCTGCTCCTCCAGCCGGCCGAGCACGTCGAAGCTCTCGTCCGGCCGGCGCAGGTCGACCATGGCGATCGCGCCGAGCGCACCGCGCGACAGGTCGTCCCAGAGCGGCCAGAACCGCTGCTGCCCGGGCGTGCCGAACAGGTACAGCGCGAGCCGCGAGTTGAGCGTGATCCGGCCGAAGTCCAGCGCCACCGTGGTGGTGCTCTTGCCGGCGAGTCCGGTGAGGTCGTCGACGCCGCTGCTGGCGGCGGTCATCGTCTCCTCGGTGCGCAGCGGGGTGATCTCGCTCAGCGAGCCGACCAGGGTGGTCTTGCCGACCCCGAACGGTCCGGTGACGAGGATCTTGACCGCGCCCTGCACCGAGGAGGGCAGGTACTGCGGCCCGTCGGCGGACCCGGCGGCGCCGGGGACGGTCTCAGCGGAGTTGGCGGAGGCCAACGAGCACCTCTTCCAGGAGGGTTGCGGGCAGGCGTTCGGCCTGCGGGACGGGCGGGAGCACCTGCACGGCGCCGAGGTCCCACAGGTCCCCGACCAGCACCTTGACGACGCCGAGCGGAAGCCCCAGGTGGGCCGCCACCTCGGCGATGGACAGCAGGCTGTGACAGAGGCCGAGGATGCGCCGGTGCTCACGGTTCAGCAGCGCGTGCTCGGGCAGTTCCGGCGGTCCGGGTAACGCGCTGACCAGGCTCTCCACGGCCAGCTCCGACCGGGTGGGGCGGCTGCGCCCACCGGTGATGACGTACGGGCGGACCGGGCCGCTCACCGGTGGCCCCCCGCCGCGTGGTCGACGCGCGGCGGGCTGGTGAGGTGGCTGCCGATCCGCTCGACCAGGACCTGCATCTGGTACGCGACCAGGCCGGCGTCCACGGCGTCGCCGGCCACCACGGCCAGGTGCGCGCCGGCCCCGGCCGCGACGACGAAGAGGTAGCCGCCGCCGTACTCGATGATGATCTGGCGGGTGGCGCTGCCCGGTCCGCCGAAGCCCGTCGCGACGCCGCGGGCCAGCGACTGGAGCCCGGAGCAGGCGGCGGCGAGCCGTTCGGCGTCCTCGCGCGCGATGCCCGCGCTGCGGCCGATCTCCAGGCCGTCGTTGGAGACGACCACGGCGTGCTGGACCTGCGGGACGGCGATGATGTCGGCGAGCAGCCAGCCGAGATCAGGGGTGGTGGTCATGGAACTCTCCGGAGCGCTGGGGAAGTCGGGGGGAAGCGGGCAGGGAAGGGTCGGACTGGGCCTGGGCCCGGACGGCCGAGCGGCCGCTGGCGGTCCCGGCCTGGAACATCGCCATGAACGCCTGCGCGTCCCGGGCCGAGCGGTAGGGCGGCGCGGGCGGCGGTGGGGGAGCGGCGTGCTGGGCGGGGCGGCCCGTGCGGGCGCGCCGGTGGCTCCGGCGGGGCAGCGGCGGGGGAGTGTCGGCGGCGGGCCGTCCCGGCGGCGGGGTCTCCACCATGGGGTGACCGGCGGGGGAGACCGGTCGGGGCCCCGGGTTGAACGCCCGGTCGTCCGGCCCGAGGCCGGGGACAGTGGGTGGCAGCGGCTCGGTGAGCAGCGCGTTCGGCAGCAGCAGGACCACCCGTACGCCGCCGTACGGGGAGGGCGCCGAGCTGAGCGTGACCCGGAAGCCGTACTGCTCGGCGAGCCGGCCGACCGCGGCCAGACCCAGCTGCGGCACCTCGCCCAGCCGGGAGACCTCCAGGGTGCTGCCGCCGGCCAGCGCGGCGGCGGCCTTGGCGACGGCCTGCTCCGGCATGCCCACGCCGCCGTCGTCGATCTCGACGACGGCGCCGTTGTGCACCGGCATCAGGGTGACGAACACCTGGGTGCTGGGCGGGGAGTAGCGGGTGGCGTTGTCCAGCAGCTCGGCGATCGCGTGGATCAGCGCCTCGGCGGCGGCGCCGACCACCGCGGTCTCGATCCGGCTGCGCACCACCACGCGCTGGAACGGCAGGATGCGCGACTGGGCGCCGCGGACGACGTCCTCCAGGGCGACCGGTTCCGGCCAGTGCCGGCCGGCCCTGGCGCCGCAGAGCACGGCCAGGGTCTGGGCCAGCCTGGCCTGTTGGGCGGCCGCGTGGTCGGCCTTGAGCAGGCCCTCCAGCAGCGCCGGGTCGTCGTGGGTGCGCTCCATCTCGTCGAGGAGCGCCTGCTGGTCGTGGGCCATCACCAGGATCCGGCGGGCGACGCTGAGGAAGGCCCGCTGGGTGGAGGCGGTGTGCTCCTGCTCCTGCTGGACGGCGGCGAGTTCGGCGCCGCGGCGGGAGAGCCCGGCGGCGAGCTGTTCCCGGACGGCGGCGAGTTCGCGGTGGAGCCGGTCGGCGCGGCCGCGTTGGGTGACGGACACGGCGCGGTACCGCGCGGCGGTCACGAGGGCGAGGACGGCGAGCACGCCGGTTGCCGTTGCGCACCACTGAGTCATCGTCACGCGCGAATTCTAGGGTGATGATCCTACGAAGGTGTGAACGGATCTCGCCAAGTGACCGGATCTCGTCAATATCGAGTCAATTCGGCGTCAATCGGCAGTCGTTCGACCCCGACCCCACGGCCTGACGAGGCCTCGTGATGCTCCGGCCGGCCCCGTGGGAGGCGGCGGATTCAAGCCGGTCGGCCGGATCGCCTCCGGTGATGTGTGGGACCTGTGCGCGGAATGTTACGGAAGGGGCGCCGTCCGGTGCAGGAGCAGCAGCGCCACGTCGTCCGGCCTGGACCGCCGCTCGGTCACGTTCAGGGTGAGCAGGTCGGCCAGCCGCTCCAGCGCCGACGCCGGGCCGACCCGTCCAGGACCGGCCCGCCGGGCCCACAGTTCGAGCCCGCCGAGCATCCGCTGCACCGACTCGTCGTAGTCCTCCTCGCGGTCCTCGACCAGCCCGTCGGTGTACGCCAGCAGCGTCTCGCCGACCGCCAGCCGCTCCACCGCCAGCGGGTACGGCCGCTCCGGGGCCACGCCCAGCGGCGGCCCGCCCTCCAGCTCCAGCTCGACGGCGGCGGCGTCGGCGGTGATCCGCACCGGAGCCGGGTGCCCGGCCCTGGCCGCGGTCAGCACGCCGTCCGCCGGGTCCAGGGTCAGGTAGAGGCAGGTGGCGAACAGCTCGGTGTCCAGTTCGGCCAGCAGCCGGCTGGTCCGGGTCAGGGTGGCCGCCGGGTCGTGCCCGTCCGTCGCGTACGCCCGCAGGCCGCTGCGCAGCTGGCCCATCACCGCGGTGGCCTCGGCGTTGTGCCCCTGGACGTCGCCGATCACCAGCCCGATCCGGCCGTCCGGGAGCCGCAGCAGGTCGTACCAGTCGCCGCCGATCTGCATGCCCTCGGTGCTCGGCAGGTAGCGGGCGGCGCTGGTGATCCCGGGCAGCTGGGGCAGGGTGCGCGGGAGCATCGCGCGCTGTAGCTCGGAGGCCCGGTGGTGGTGGGTGTCGTACAGCCGGGCCCGCTCCAGGGACTGCGCGAGGATGCCGGCGAACGCCGAGTACAGGGTGCGGTCCTCGCGGCCGAACGCCCGCTCGGCGGCGAAGGTGATCAGGCAGGAGCCGACCTGCTGTCCGGAGGCGACCAGCGGCAGCACCGCCCAGGCGGCCGGGGAGAGCGGGTCGCGCCGGGTGCGGGCCGCCGCGGGGTCGCTGAACAGCGGGGCGGAGCGGGTCAGCGACCGCTGCATCACGTCCTCGGACAGGTCCGCCAGGCGGGTGAGCTCGGTGCGCCGCGGGCCCCCGTACACGGTGTGCGAGACGGGCAGCAGCCGGCCCTCGTCCACCAGGTCCAGGACGATGCCGGCGGCGCCGAGCGCGGGGCGGGCGACGTCGGTGACCGCGGTGGTGACGTCCCGGACGGTCACCGCCCTGGACAGCGCCCGGGTGAGCGTCAGCAGCAGCGCCGTCCTGGCGGCGGCGGGGGAGTTCCGCTCCTCGGCCGGCGGCTGCCCCCGGTGCCCGGCGTCGGCGAGCAGCCCGGCGATCCGCACCGGCCGCCCGTGCACGTCCAGCATCACCTCGCCGGACTCCTCGACCCGGGCCACCTTGCCGCCGGGCCGGACCACCCGGTAGCCGATCCGGTAGCGGCCGCCGGTGGCCAGCGCCTCGGCCAGCGCGGCCTGCACGTCCGGCAGGTCCTCGGGGTGGACCAGCCGGTCCAGCTCGGGGGCGGTGCCGTCCGGGGCGGCCGGGCGGCCCGCCAGCCGGAACGCCTCGGCGTCCCAGTAGCTCTCCCCGGTGACCAGGTCGCGCTCGAAGGCGCCGTGTCCGGCGGCCCGCACGGCCAGCGACAGCAGCGGGTGGGCCAGCCCGGCGTGGCGGCCGTCGGCCGCCCGCGGGTCCTCGGGCGACCGGACGCCGTACGGGGCCCGGGTGCCGTGCGGGAGGTGGGCGTCGGCGTGGTCCAGCAGGTGGGAGAGCCGGTGGGCGCAGGCCTCGGCGACCGTCTCCAGGACGTCCAGGTCGCGGCGCGGCACGGTGCCCCGGTGGGCCAGCGTGAGGGCGAGGACGCCGATCGGCCGCTCGTCCACGACCATCGGCAGGGTGATCACGGTGATCATCCCGGTGCCCATGCCGGCGTTCCCGTCCGGGTAGTCGAAGCTGGTGTGCTCGGGGCCGAGCAGGTACGGGCGGCGCAGCCGCAGGGCCATCGCGGCGGGCAGCTCACCGGCCGGGTCGACCACGCCGTAGCGCTCGTGCGCCCAGTCCGGCAGCCCGTGCGAGGCGATCAGCCGGAGCATCCCCGCGGAGTCCAGCAGGTAGAGCACGGACCCCTCGCCGGTGATCCAGCCCGGGCCCTCGGCCAGGACGGTGCCGAGCAGTTCGGCGGCGCTGGTGCAGCCGAGCAGCAGGCGCACGCAGCGCATCGCGCTGCGCGTGGTCGGACTGCCGGCGGGCTCCAGGGGCACTGACCCTTGATACCCCATTTCCCCGGGGGGCGGATGGTGACCGAGCCGGGCCCGGGCGGCTGGGCTAAACGGGCCAGGCGCGGAGGCCGGTGGTGAGGGTGGTGATGAGGCGGTCGTGGGTGGTGGTGAGGTCCTCGGCGAGCCGGAAGGCGCCGGCGGCGCTGAGGGAGGCGAAGCCGTGGGCGAGCGAGCGGACGGTGCGGGCGGCGTGGATCGCCTCGGAGCCGTCGAGGCCGTACTCCCGCAGGACGGCGATGATCACGCCGACGAGCCGGGCGGCCGCGCGGGCCAGGTCGTCGTCGGGCTGCGGGGCCTGGGGGAGGGCGTTGTAGCGGTGCGGGTGCTCGGTGGCGTACGCGTGGTAGGCGCGCAGCACCGCGGCGACGGCGTCGTCCCCGCTGCGGCCGACCGCCGCCTCGGCCAGCCGGTCGGCCAGCTCCCCGGTGACCCGGACGGCGATCAGCCGCCGCAGTTCGGCGAGGCCGCCGCTGACGTGCTTGTACAGCGAGGGGGTGGCGACCCCGGCCCTGGCGGCGACGGAGGCCAGGGTGAGGGCCTCGGCGCCCTGCTCGTCGATGAGGGCGAGGGCGTGGTCGACGACCTGGTCGGGGGTCAGTCCTACGCGGGGCATGGGTTCGGGCTCTCCGTACGGAAGTCGGGCGGGTGCGGGCGGCGGGTGGTCGACGGGCGGGCGGCGGGTGGTCGGCGGTTGGTCAGCCGAGTTCGGCGAGGAAGGGCAGCAGGGCGTCCGCGGTGGCCGCCGGGTTGTCGGCCATCGGGTAGTGCCCGGACCCCTCGATCATCGCCTTGCGGGCGCCGAGCGCCGCGGCCTGCCGGTCGGCGACGAGTTCCGGCTTCGGGAAGTCGGGGTCCTTGCTGCCCATGACCACCAGCGCGGGGCACCGCACCGCGGCCGTCCAGCCGACCGGCGCCGAGTCGCCGTGGACGTACCCGCGGGTGGCGGTCTTGCGTCCGGGGGTGCGCAGGTCGGCGACCAGCCCGTCCACGTACGCGTCGAAGTCGGCGGGCCTGGCGCCGGGGAAGGCCATCCGGCGCAGGTAGAAGCCCCAGGCGGCGGGCCAGTGGACGAGGGCCGCGCCCATCAGGCCCATGGCGGCGCGCATCAGGGCGCCCGGCGGCGGGGTCTCGACGAAGGCGTCGATCAGCACGATCCCGGCGACCCGCCCGGGGGCCTCCCCGGCGGCCCTGACGACGGTCGCCCCGGTGTACGAGTTCCCGGCGAGGACGGCGCGCTCGATGCCGAGGTGGTCGAGCAGGGCGAGGACGTCGCCGGCGAGGGCGGCCGGGCCGTAGTCGTCCCAGGCGATCGAGGACTCGCCGAAGCCCCGCAGGTCCATGGTGACGACCCGGTGGCCGGCGGCGACGAGCAGCGGGCGCAGGTGCCGGTACGCGGCCCGGCTGTCGAGCATGCCCGGGAGCAGGACGACGGGGGCGCCGTCGCCCTGCCGGGTGTCGTCGAAGGCGATCCGGCCGCCGGGGACGGTCAGGTACTGGGTGCTCGGGGTGATGGTGCCGTTCATGGGGTCCTCCTCGGGCCGCCGGTGCGGGGCATCGGCGTTGCTGCCGATAGCCATAAAGCTAAGGCTAATAGCCTTAGCCGTCAAGCGACCGGCGGGCGGCGATCCGGGAAGGGGGCGGGTCAGGCGCCCTCGACCCTGAACGGGTCGTGCTCGCTGAGCAGCTTCTCCAGCCGGGCCTGGTCGACCCGGGTGACCATCTCGTTGGTCTCCTGCTTGTCCCGGATCACCTTCGCCAGCGTGAACGCGGAGGTGACGGTGTAGAGGAGGCCGATTCCGAGGAACGCCCGGGTCCACCCGCCGACCGGCAGGTAGGCGATCCCGACGGCGAGGGTGGTGCCGGACAGGGCGAACGAGAGGACGGCCTGGATGTAGTAGGCGGCCGTCGTGCGGGTCTGCATCGGTGCGCTCATGGCGTCAGGATGCGGCCGTCCGGCCGGACCGCACATGAGTAGGAGTACTCAGATGGAGCCGTGCATGAGGGGTCGTTCGTTGACGTCCGATCATATGGTCGACAGTCGCTTCCACCGGATGGCTTGGAATCAGCGCCTCCTAGGATTAACGTTTGATAACGCAGCGCGGTCGTCAACGCCGTACCCAGACGGCACCGTGCGCGGTGCCTAATCCCACCGACCGGCCTCCGGGCAGGTCAGGGAGCCGGGGAACCACGTTCCCTGGGGTGAATCGGCGGGGCCCAGGCCCGGCCGTAGGAGACCTTCCTGCTCCGAACCCGTCAGCTAACCCGGTAGGCGCGAAGGAAGGAAAGGAGCGCGCCTCCGTGGCGTCGACGTACACCCCGGCACACCCGGCCGGCCCCGCAGCCGGTACCCAGCTCCTCGACCACCCCGGCTCGGAAGGCCCCGACGCCTTCGCCCCGGAGGCCGAGACCAACCGCCACCGGATGCCGCGTCAGACCCGCGGAACCTCCCCGCTGCTCGGCGTCACCGCCGTCGCCGCCACCCTGGGAGCCACCGGTTTCGCCTCGGCCACCCCGGCCGCCGCCCCCGCGGTCGAAGCCCCGGACGAGGCCCCGGTCGCCCTCTCCGCGGACCCCGGCCTCGCGCTCGCCGCCCGCATCCAGCACCAGGCCGACAGCCAGCGCACCGCCGCCGAGGAGACCGCCAGGGTCCAGGCCGCGCAGGAGGCCGAGGCCAAGGCCGCCGCCAAGGAGGCCGAGGCCAAGCGCGCCGCCGAGGAGGCCGAGCGGGCCAAGGCCGCCGCCCTCACCCTGCCGGTGGACGACTACCGGCTCTCCGCCCACTACGGCCAGAGCGCCCGCTACTGGGCCAACCTGCACACCGGCCTGGACTTCGCCGCCGACACCGGCACCCCGGTCCACGCGCTCGGCCAGGGCACCATCACCTCGGCCGGCTGGGCCGGCTCGTACGGCTACCGGATCGTCGAGACCCTGCCCGACGGCACCGAGATCTGGTACTGCCACCTCTCCTCGATCACCAAGGGCTCCGGCAAGGTCGTCGCCGGCCAGCAGATCGGCAAGGTCGGCGCGACCGGCAACGTCACCGGCCCGCACCTGCACATGGAGATCCGCCCCGGCGGCGGTGCCCCGGTCGACCCGGAGCCCTGGCTCCAGCAGCGCGGCCTCAACCCGTGACGCACCGGGCCTGACGCGTCGGCCCGGCGCCACTCGCTGAGGCACCCGCTCGCAGACGCACCCGCGAAGGCCCCCGGCCCGGAGCACGAGCTCCCGGCCGGGGCCTTCGCGGTGTCTCACTCCTCGGCGGGCAGCTGCGCCAGGTACGCGTCGATCTCCTCCTGGCCCGGCTCCGGCGCCAGCTCGGGGAACTCCTCCACCAGCAGCCGCGGCAGCCCCGGCACCGTCCACTCGCCGAACAGGTCGAGCGCCGCCTCGACCGCCGCGTCCTCGAACTCGCCGAAGTCCCCGGCCAGTTCGTCCGGCATCGGCCGTCCCAGCGCGGTCAGCTCGGCCAGGTTGCGGTAGCTGCGCCGCATCAGGCCCTGCTCCAGCAGGCGCCGCGCGCCGTCGGTGGCCATGCCGACCGAGAGCACCCGGCTCCAGCCCCAGCCCTGCTCGTCCGGCTCGTCCAGCCAGCCGGCCGGCGCCAGGTCCTCGTACGCGGCCAGCCGCTCCTCCTCGGCGAGCCCGCCGAAACCGGCCAGCCAGTCCCGCACCGCCTCCCCGTCGGCGACGTCCACCCCGTGCGCGTGCAGCAGCAGCGCGTACAGCCGGGGCCAGGTCACCAGATCGGCGCGGCGCAGCAGTCCGGCCGCGACCTCGCCCTGCCACTCGGCCTCCGCGTGCAGCCGCTCCTGGCGCTTGGCGTTGAGCCGCCGGGCCGCCCGCTGGTGGTCGGCCAGCAGCCGGACGGCGTCGCCGTACGCGAGCGGGTCCTCCTCGGGCGCGGGTTGGACGTACAGGTGGAGGCGCTCGTACAGCAGGTGCTCCACCGCGTTCGAGGTCAGTTCGGGCCAGCCGTCGTGCATCCTGCCCTCGCCCAGCTCCAGCAGCGCCAGCACCGTGCGCAGCGGCCCCTCGGCCACCGGCGCACGGCCCTGCTCGGCCGCCCAGGCGAGCAGGTCGGCGGCCTTGGTGCGGGGGGCGAGCCGCAGGTCTTCGTCGTTCATAGTCCGAACGGTAGCCGCCGGGCGGGGATAGGGTCGGCAGCCATGCTCCCCGTACGACTCACCGGCCCGCGCCTGGCCATCCGCGAGTACCACCACACCGAGGGCGACGTGGACGCGCTGCACGCGCTGTTCGGCGACCCCGAGGTCACCAGGTACCTGCCCTTCGGGCCGTGCGACCGGGAGGCCTGCGCCGACCAGATCGAGCTCTACCTGGAGGAGGCGATGGCCGGGGAGCGGGACACCTACCGGCTCGCCGTCACCAGGCTCGCCGACGCCGAGGACCCGGGGGACGCGCCGCCGGTCGCGCAGGCCTCGCTCGTCCTCGGCGGCCACCGCTCCGCCGACCTGGGGTGCGTGCTGGCCGACGAGGTCAGGGGCCGCGGCTACGCGGGCGAGATCGTCGGCCTGCTCCTCGGCCTCGCCTTCGGCCCGCTGGACCTGCACCGGCTGACCGCCCGGGTCCACGTGGACAACGCGGCCTCCGTGACGGTGCTCACCCGGCTGGGCTTCCGGCGGGAGGGGCGGCTGCGGCACGACGGGTTCAAGGACGGCGTCTGGTCCGACTCGTACCTCTACGCGCTGCTCGCCGACGAGTGGCCGGGCCGGGCCGCCGGGGCGGCGGGGGGTTAACCCCACCCCGGATCCGCCAGGCCTCCGGATCCCGGCCGTCCGGCGCGTCCAGCAGACTGGACCCTGTCAGCGGGACGAACGAACGCCAGAACGAGGGGCCGGGGGCCGGGAGCATGAGCAGCAGCCACAGCATGGAGGACCGGGAGTGGGACGTCCTGGGCGGTCACGGTGGCGACCCGCGTCCCGCCGGGGCCCGCAGGACCGGGCAGCGGCCGGCCGCGTGGCGGGCGCCGTTCTCGGCGTACTACTACCGCGAGGTCGGCTACGCGCTCAGCGGTCTGCCGGTGGCGATCGCCGGGTTCGCCGTCTCGATCACCATGTTCTGCTTCGGCCTCGGCACCTTCGTCACCGTCCTGGGCCTGCCCGTCCTGGCGGGCCTGACCATCGTCGCCCGCGGCTTCGGCCGGCTGGAGCGGGCCCGGGTGCGCGGGATGCTGGCGCTGGACGTCCCCGGCCCGGAGCCGGTGCGCCAGGTCCGCCCGGGCAACTGGGGCGCGATCACCGCGCGGCTGGCGGACGGGGCCGGCTGGAAGGCCGTGCTGTACCAGGTGGTGATGTTCCCCTGGGCGATATTCAGCTTCGTGGTGACGCTGGTGTTCCTGCTGCTCGGCTGGGTCCTGGCGCTCTACCCGGCGTACCACTGGGTCTACCGGGCCTACACCCCCTGGAACGGGTTCCGGCTGTTCGACTACCGCGACAGTGACGGCGTCCAGCACGTGTACGAGATCCAGGCGCTCTGGCAGATCGTCGGGCTCTCGGTCCTCGGGGTGCTGCTGGTCTTCCTCACCACCCAGCTGGTCCGCGGCCTGACCAACGTCAACCGGGCCGCCGTCCGGGGCCTGCTCGGCCGCTGACCGCCGCCTCCGCCCACTCCCAGGCCCCGCCCGCGCCCCGGACGTCCTCCGGATGCGGGCGGGGCCGCCCCGTGTTCGGATGACCGGGTGGCTGCCGCCGGCCTTCCCCCCGCTCAGCCGGACGTCCTGGTCACCTCCCGTCCGCTGGACGAGTACTGCGCCCAGTTCGGCCTCACCAGGGCCCGGCTCGCCGCCCTGCCCGGGCCGCTGCTGGACTGTCCCGGCGGCGCGGCCGGCCTGGCCGCCGAGGCCCGCGAGCTGGGCTGCCGGGTGATCGCCGTCGACCCG
>NZ_MSJQ01000415.1 GCF_014596515.1 Streptomyces sp. CBMA156 | reverse complement strand
CTACGACGCGGCCGGCCGGGTCCTGGACGCCGCCCGCGGCATCCCCGACCTGGCGGGCGTGCTCGCCCTGGCCGCCGAAGGCCGCTCCGCGCTCGCAGCCGAACCGCGGCTTCCGCTGTGCTTCTTCGACCCCCGGCACGGCGCCGCCGTCCGCCGCACCACCTGGCGCCCGCTCGGCCGCCGGGAACGCGTCGACGTCGCCGTCTGCGAGGACTGCGCCCAGGCCCTGCGCGCCCGCCGCGCACCCCAGGTGCTCGCCGTCCGCGACCAGGGGCGCACCATCCCCTACTTCGAGATGCCCGCCGACCGCAGCCTCTGGGCCGCCACCGGCTACGGCTCGCTGCTCTCCGGCCCCGACGACACCCTCGCCGCCCGGGTCGGCACCGGCGAGTTCAGCCGGGCCCGGCAGCAGTCCGAGGACCGCGGCGCGGCCAAGGACTGAGCCCGGGGAGGGTTTTCTGACGGAGCGCCGGTTCCCCTAGGGAACCGGCGCTCCGTCGTTCTGCCGTTCCCCTGTTCCGCCGGCCGTCCGACCGTCCGGGGAGGTGCAGCCGGTGGACGGGTCCGTCCGGGCTGAGAGTCGGCCCACTGAACGCCTCCCGATCCGCCACCCGGCCCGCCGCGCCACCTGCGCCGGCCCCAGCCGCTCCGCCACCCGGCCTCCCCCGCCGCGGGGCCGTCGCCTACAGTGAGAGGTTCTTGCGGACGGGACCGGGTGACGGCACGAGCGGGGAGGGGTCCGGAGTGGAGCGACGCGTACGTCGGACCGCGGCGGCCGCGCTGTCCTGCGCGTTCCTCGCGGTCTGGGCCGTCTGCCAGGTCCTCCTCGGCACGGCGACAGGCACGGCGCAGCCGGTTCCTGACGCGCCGCCCGCCATCGCCGCCCCGGCCGCCCCCGCCCCGACCGCCCCCGACGCCGCCCGCGCCCGCAGCGCCGCAGCCCGCGCCAAGACCGCGGCGAAGGAGGCCACCCGCGCGGCCAACGCCACCGTCGCGATCGCCAACCAGGCCTCCTCCGCAGCCACTGAGGCTCAGGGCGCCGCCAACGAGGCCGCCTCGCACGCCGAAGCCGCCGCCACAGCCGCCGAGGAAGCCGCCAGACACGCCGGCGACGCCAACACCCAGGCCAACATCGCCCAGACCGCCGCCACCGCTGCCGACACCAGCGCCAACTCCGCGGCGGCCTCAGCCACCCAGGCCCACAAGGTCGCCGACATCGCCCGCGCCTCGGACGCGGAGCGCCTCGCCGCTCAGCAGGCCACCGAGATGGCCACCGCCGACGAAGCCTCCCGCGAGGCCGACCAGAAGGCGAAGGCGGCAGCCTGGGAGTCCGGCAAGGCCACCAAATTCGCCGCCGACACCGAGCAACTCGTCAAGGACGCCACCGCGCCCGGCGCCGACCCGAAGGCGGTGGTCCTCAAGGGCCGTCAAGTCGCCTTCCGGCTCCTGGACACCGCCGGCCCGTGGACGAAGGCCGCCGCCCAAAGCGCCCTGGAAGGCGACGACACCGACGTCCAGACCTTCCTGGCCTCGGGCCTGACCACCGCCCGCGACTACGACGACCGCACTAGCGCCCTGGCCATCACCCAGTCCGCCGGAAAGCTGGAACTGCGCCTGGCCGCCGAGACCGCGGCCGTCGGCACCACCGACCAGGTCCGCGCGTTCCTGGCCACGGGCCAGTACCCGGGCAAGGACGACGACGACCGCGTCGCCCTGTCCCAGATCATGGCCAACGGCGGACCAGGAGTGAAGGAAGCCGCCGGCAAGGCCCTCGACGGCACCATCGACGACGTCCGCGCCTTCCTGACCACCGGTCAGTACAAGGCCCGCGACGACGACAACCGAGTCCTCGTCAGCCGGGCCCTCGCCAACGGCGGACCCGAGGTCAAGGCAGCCGCCCAAGCGGTCCTGTCCGGCCCCACCGACCGCCTCGAGCCGTTCCTGAAGACCGGCCTTCCCAAGGCCCAACAGCGCGACGCGATGACCGCTGCCCACGTGGCCACCATCGCCTCCTACCTCGCCAGCATCGACGGCTCCGTCGCCCAGGCCCGCCAGTACGCCGCCCAGGCCGCCCAGTCCTCCGCCACCGCCCGCGGCGCCGCCAACGAAGCCGCAGGCTACGCCAGCACAGCCAAGCAGTCCGCTCAGCAAGCCCAGGCCTTCTCCAACCAAGCCGCGCAATCCGCGCAAGCCGCCCAGACAAGCGCCCAGCAGGCCGCCGGCTACGCCAAGCAGGCCCAGACCGCCGCAGCCACCGCCAACGCCGCCGCCCGCAGCGCCAACTTCTCGGCAGCCGCCGCGACCAGATACGCCGACCAGGCCAGCAAGTACGCGGCCGACGCCAAGGACGCCCGGGACCGGGCGAACGCCTCGGCCGTTGCCGCCGGCAAGAGCCGCGACGAAGCGAACAAGGCAGCCGCCGAAGCCTGGGACGCCTTCTACACGAAACAGTGCACCAGCACCCTCGCCGGCGCACTGGAAAGCCAGACCGCAACGGTCGACGACCAGGGCCGAATCTCCTACATCGAAGGCGGCCTCCAAGGCGACCCGAAAACGGAGGTCATCCAGAACGATCTGGACCGCTGCGCAGCGGGCGACATGATGCTGTCGATCTACGGCAACGAGATCAAGCCCCTGGACACCAGCGTCTGGCACCTCGACCCGGCAGGAAAGCCGGTTTGCACCCTCCACCTCACCGTGAGGGCCACCGGAACTACCAGCTACACCATGAGGACCTGCCCGGAACCAGGCCTGTCGATCACCGCCTGTACCGGCAAATACACCACCTGGAACACCGTCCTCGTCAGCAGCAACCCGCTGGACGTCCAGTACCCGCAGACCATCGAGCTGACGTACGGCGACTACCTCAAGCACTACAAGCCAAAGAACCACGGCGTCGAGGACCTCTGGGCCGCAGTCACCAAAGACATCGTCGACTGCTACCACAACCCCGGCCCCACCAGCGCCTGCGCGTGGGCCGCATCCAACCTCATCCCCTACGGCACCCTCGCCAAGGGCGCCAAGGCCGTCGTCGCCTTCCGCTACGCCCTCGAAACCGGCATCGGCATCGAAGACGCCAAACTCGCCGTCCAAGCCTCCCTCGACGGCTACAACAAAGCAGCCCTCGCCAAACTCACCGCCACCGCCGACGCCGTCGCCAACTTCCGCAACTCGCTCAAGACCGGAACCGGCACCGACGCCGCACTCGAGGCGTTGCGGCAAGACCGTAATGTCGAACGTTCACTGGTTCAGCAGTTGGAAGCCGAGCGCGACATCTCGGTGTACGGGCAAACCTGCCCGATTGTCCCGCCAGGAACACTCAACAGTTTCCCCGCCGGCACTGCAGTTCTGATGGGAGACGGCACTACCCGCCCGATCGAAACCATCAGCGTCGGCGATCTGGTGACTGCAACCGACCCGGTCACCGGTGTCAGCGGGCCGCGCGCGGTGACGAACACCATCTACACCCCGGACGACCGCGACTTCACCGAGCTGACAGTCGATCCCGGAAACGGACCCAAGGGGTCCGTCACCGCCACCGACCACCACCCGTTCTGGGTAGAGTCAACCCGCACCTGGACCGACGCAGCCGCCGTCCAGGTCGGCGACACCCTGCGCACTGACAACGGTGCCACCGCCCAGGTTGCTTCCATCCGGCACTGGACTGCGCTGCAGCCGGCCTACAACCTGACCGTCGCCGACCTGCACACGTACTACGTGCTGGCCGGAAACATTGCGCTGCTGGCCCATAACGCCAGCCTCGAATGCTACCGGCAGGTCCAGAAGATCGCCGACAAGCTTCCAAACTGGGTTAAAAATGAAAAAACAAAGGGTTTTGTTTTGACCAGGGAAGCAGACGATATAATAAACGAGGCCGGGGCCATCCAAAGCGGATACAGTAAGAGCAGGGATGCGATCGACGCCTACCTGCAGACCGTTGGATTCCCTAAGAATAGTTCCATTGTTGCCGATGTCGAGGTGAAGCTCGCATGGCGGATGAAGGAGGTCAAGCGGAAAACCCTGGAGATTGTGATCAACAAACCGGGGGGTCCGTGCACGGGCACGCTCTCCTGCGCGGTAGCAGTGCCCAAGATCCTTCCAAAGGATTACACTCTGATCGTTTGGTACAAGAATGAACTTGGCGTTCTCGCCGATGAGCCGATCCGCCTAAAGGGCGCGGCGGAAGATTTTACCGGATAGGTGAAAGATGATGCTTCTAAATGTTCACATCGACGGCAAATGGCGCTATGGCGAGACGCCAGAAGAAAAGACCCAGGCAGTCTCCGAGGCTTTCGAAATCCTTGCAGAGAAGGGAAGCGGAGGTCCGGACTGGAGGCCAGGAGAAATTGCCCTATTCTCGTTCTCCGAAACGCCATACGACGATCACACCTTGCCCAACAACTGCCTGATGGTGTCCATCAACGCATCCTCCGGCTATGGCGGTCTGATCTGGTTCTCCACTGACGACCACCCGCAGAGGGGAGGCGCATGGGGCAAGACGTGGGTGTCCGATAATCCTGAGCCACCAGATTTCGACCCGCAGGTCGTTTCGGATCCCGGCTATCCGCTATTTCATGACCCAGCCAGCACTCTCCCGATCGCGCAGGTACGCCAGGCCGTCGAAGAATTCAATCGAATTGCCACCGGAGGCCGACCAGAATGCCTCAGCTGGATCGGCGGAGCCATAAGCGGGCAGCGCGATGACCGCGCACCGATCATCGAAACAGTAGGCGATGACGAAATTGACTGGGACAGTCTCCCCTAACGCTTCGAACAACTGCTAAGACGATCTATCAGCGGCCCCGGCAACGACCACTCAAAGTCCCTGCCGGGGCCGCATCTTCACTCGGCGGATTGAGCAAAGCCGCTGGCCAACGACGACGTCCCAGGACCAATCTTCTGTGTAACGGCTCTTGGGGCTTCGCAATTCGCTGCCCGGGAACAATGCCGGGCGCTCAACTGGCCAAGTGAAGCGCTCAGTCGCAGTGGCGCCGACGGCGGCGAAGCGCGCAGCCAACGCGGGCTGAAGCTGCGCGGCGCGGACGAGCGCCGACCGTGACGCGAGGACGCAGAGACACAGCCGCCTGAAGATTCTGTTGTATGTAGCGAGCAAGAGGCTGACCCTGATGGCGGCGGCCCCCTGCGCGTAGCCCGACGGGTCCGACTCCCCTCGACGGCGATAGCTCACGGCGTCTCTGGTTGACCGAACGATCCCGGATCTGGAGCCCCATCCCATCCGTCCCCCATGGGGACAGATGGGAGACGGATGGGAGAAGGATCTTCCCAATCAAGACTAGCTAAGGCTAGCTATAGCTAAGTAAGGCTAGGTTTCGGAGCGAATAGAAGCAGGCGGGACGCCGACCTGGCCTCACGTCGACGGTGCCGCTGATCTGCTGCATCCAGTGCACGGCGGCGGCCGAGACCGCCCCGCCCGGGTCCCGGAGGGAGGTGTCGGGCTGAGGGCCGACGTCGACCGGCCAGGCGGTGTACACGTCCGTCAGGGTGTCGAGTCGGGCGGCGGCCCTGGCGGCGAGCAGGTTGCTGATGCCGGGGCTGGCGCCCATGCCGACGACCGCGCGGACTCCGGCGGCGCGGGCCTCCTCGTCCAGGTCCAGCATGGCGACGGTGGGTTCCCAGTCGTCGCAGATGTCCAGGTAGTGGGTCCCGGTGCGGATGGCGGCGCGCAGCACGTCGAGGCCGTAGCGGTAGTACGGGCCGACGGTGTTGAGCACGGCGTCGGCGTCCGCGAGGGCGGTGTGCAGTTCCCGCTCGTCGGTGACGTCGGCCCGGGTCGCGCGCACGGGCACCGGTGAGCCGGCGGCGAGTGCGGCGACGGCGCGGCGGGCGGCGTCGAGGTCGCGGTCGGCGATGACCAGTTCGTGGGCGCCGGGCAGTGCGGCCAGGACCCGGGCCGAGGCCCGGGCGGCGATCCGGCCCATCGCGCCGGCTCCGCCGAGGGCGAGCAGCTTCATCGTGGGTCAGCCCTTCCGGTGGTCGAGCGAGGTCAGGAAGTCGCGGATGGAGTCCAGGTAGCCGGGGGTGAACAGGGAGCGCGGGGCGGCGATGGCGAGGACGGTGCTGCGCAGTGCCGAGTGCTCGACGTCCTCGGACACCATGGTGTGGGTGGAGTCCTGGAAGCGCTGCACCCGGAGCAGGCCGGGGGTGGTGATGGTGCGGCGGTAGCCGGCCTCGGTGTCGTCGCTGTCGACGTTGACGTCCCGGCCGCCGAGGATCAGCTGCACCGGGATGCGGAGGGCGGCGAGGTCCTCGGTGGCGTCGGAGGGGTAGTTGCGCTTGTTGAACGCCCACCGTTCGGGGGTGAGGCCCTCGGTGACGCCGCCGGCGGCGCGGTACTGCTCGAAGGTGGCGCCGGTCCGCAGGGCGGCCTGGTTGCGGTCGCTGCGGGCGACGGCGGCGGCGGTCTCCTCGGGTGAGGCGTGCCGCTGCTTCAGCTCGGCGAGCAGGTTGTAGCGGCCCTGCTGGAGCCAGTTGACGGCGGGGGCGACGGCGATCACGAACGAGACGTCCGGGGACTGCCGGGCAGCCTTGGGCATCACCCAGCCGGCCTGGCTGGCGCCCCAGAGGCCGATCCGGTCCGGGTCGATGCCGGGCTGGGCCTTGGCCCAGCGGATGGCGGCGAGGGTCTCGTCGGCGCGGTCCTGCATGCTCTGGTCGAGCCAGTTGCCGGGGGCGTTGTTCACGCCGGGCTTGTCCCAGGAGAGCGACGCGTACCCGGCCTTCGCCATGGCCTCCCAGACCGGCCGGTAGAAGGTGTCGTGGGTGGCGTCGACGGGTCCGTCGCCGTGGACGAAGACCACCAGTCCGTACGGTCCGTGGCCGCCGGCCGGCCTGGCCAGGACGCCCTGGAGCGGCTGCTTCCCGCCGGTGACGGTGACCCGCTCCTCCGTGAGGTCGTACTCGTTCTGGTACACCACCCAGCCGCCCGCGCCGACCAGCAGCACGACCACGGACAGCAGCGACCCCCAGAGCCACCGGTGTCTGCCGAACATCTTCATATCGCTCACTCACCAATCGATCGTTCTGAAAACGACCGTAGCAGATATGAACACACTAGGATGATCGTCATGCAGGAGATCCCGACCCGGGTACTGGTGGACGCGCTGGTCCGCGCCGACGGCACGGTCGACTGCGGCGACCTCTACGCCGTGGCCGGCCGGCTCGGCATGAGTGACCAGCAGGTCCGGCTGACCATCAGGCGCCTCACCGCCGACGGCCGCTTCGTCCAGGAGGGCCGCGGCCGCCGGGCGCTGCTGCGCGCCGCCGCCGCGACCCGGCGCGAGATCGAACCGGACGTCGGGTACCTGGCCCTGATGTACGCCCAGGACCGCGGCGAGGCCCCCTGGGACGGCGTCTGGCACCTGGCGGGTTTCGCCGTCCCCGAACGCGACCGCACCGCCCGCGACGGGCTGCGCGAGGCGCTGCTGCGGCTCGGCGGCGCCCCGGTGCAGAACGGGCTGTACGTCTCGCCGCACCCCTGGGAACCGGACGTCCGTGAGGCGGCCGGCGCCCTGGGCGTCCTCGGCAACCTCACCCTGCTGAGCACCCGCGACCTGCACACCGGCGACACCGCGGAGCCCCGGGAACTGGCCCGCCGCTGGTGGCCGCTGGAGGAGATCGCCGAGGGCCACCGGCGGCTGGCCGCCTTCGCCACCGAGAAGCTCACCCGGCTCACCGAAGGCGGCCTCTCGGAGACCGAACTGCTCACCGTGGCCGTCGAGTTGGCCGCCGTCTTCACCGAGGCCGGCGAGCCGGACCCGCTGCTGCCCCCGGAGCTGCTGCCGCGGCCCTGGCCCGGCACCGTGGCCCGCGCGCTGGTCGCCCGCTGCTGGGCCCTGCTGCTCGCCGACCCCTGGCCGGGCGCGCCGCGGCTGTTCGACGCCTACGCGGAGGTGGTCGCGGAGGTCACCTCCTGACCGCCGGGCCGCACCGGTGACGCGGGCGCGACCGGCTCCGGCAGCGTCCGGAACAGTGCCCAGCTCAGCACCGGCATCAGCACCAGCGGCAGCAGCGCCGTGCGCAGTGAGGTGGCGTCCGCGAGGCTGCCGATCGCCGGGCTCGCCAGGCCGCCGATGCTGACCGTCAGCCCCAGCGTGATCCCGCTCGCCGTGCCGATCCGCGACGGCAGGTAGTCCTGCCCCAGGGTGACCTGCAAGGAGAACGGCACGTACAGCCCCGCCGAGGTCAGCGCCACGAACAGGTAGAGCACCGGGCCCGGCACCAGCAGCAGCCCGGCCACCGCGACCGCCGCCACCAGGTACGACCAGCGGGACACCGCGACCCGCCCCCACCGCTCCGCCAGCGCGCCGCCCAGCACCGAGCCCACCGCGCCGCCCGCGTACAGCACCACCAGCGCCGCGCTGCCCGTCGCCGTACCGCCGCCGAGGCGCTGGCCGGCGAACAGCGAGAGGAAGGTGCTCAGCCCGACGAACGCGATCGAGCGGCAGACCACGGCCAGCGACAGCCTCAGG
>NZ_MSJQ01000414.1 GCF_014596515.1 Streptomyces sp. CBMA156 | reverse complement strand
CACGGTTGGCCCGCGGCCGACGGCCGATCCGCCCACGGCGGCCCGGCCGACCCCGAGGAGGGGCAGGCCCGCGAGGCCGGCCGGCTGAGCGGCCCGCTGTTCCGGGACGAGCACCCCGACCCGGCGCCGCCGGGCGTGACGGAGACGGTCGTGCTGCGCGCGATATCCGACGACACGACCCCCGCCCCCGGTCACGGCACCCAGCCGCACCCGGGGGCACCGGTGCATCCCGCGCCGCCGGTGAACCACCTGGCGGCCGGGCAGCCCCACTTCGTGCCGACGTCCCACCCAGGGCAGGAGACACCCGTGGCCGCCCAGCCCGCCCCGCAGCCGCAGCCGCAGCCGCGCAAGCAGCGCGGCGGCCGTAATCTCCAGGCCGCCATAGGCGTGGGCGTCGGCCTCGGTGCGGTGATCGTCGCCTCGCTGTTCGTGGTGAAGGCGATGTTCCTGGTCGTCGTGATGGCCGCGGTCGCGGTCGGCGTCTGGGAGCTGACCAGCCGGCTCGCCGAGCGCAAGCAGATCAAGGCGCCGCTGGTCCCGCTGGTCGTGGGCGGCATCGCCATGGTGGCCACCGGCTACTGGTCCGGCATCCAGTGGGCCGCCGCCTCGCTCGCGCTGACGGGGCTCGCGGTGATGGTCTGGCGGATGGCGGAGCCGCCGGAGGACTACCTGCGGGACATAACGGCAGGTGTGTTCACGGCCTTCTACGTGCCGTTCCTGGCCACCTTCGTGGCGATGATGCTGGCGGCCGACGACGGCCCCCAGCGGATCGTGCTCTTCCTGATCGTCACGATCTGCAGCGACACCGGCGCCTACGCGGTGGGCTACAAGTTCGGGAAGACCAAGCTGGCCCCGACGATCAGCCCCGGCAAGACCCGTGAGGGCCTGGCCGGCGGCATCGGCCTGTCGATGCTGGCCGGCGCGCTGCTGATGCAGCTGATGATCGACGGCGGCAGCTGGTGGCAGGGCCTGATCCTGGGAGGCTGCGCGGCGGTCACCGCGACCCTGGGCGACCTGGGCGAGTCGATGATCAAGCGCGACCTCGGGATCAAGGACATGGGCACGCTGCTGCCCGGCCACGGCGGCATCATGGACCGGCTGGACTCGCTCCTGCCGACCGCCCCGGTGGTCTGGCTGCTGCTGGCGGCCTTCGTCGGCAGCTGACCCACGGGTACGACGGGGCCCCGGACGCCTGGCGTCCGGGGCCCCCGCGCGTCTGCGACACTTGAGGAACCATGCCTAAGCCCGGAGAACTCACCTTTGTCGCGCCGCGCGGCGCAAAGCCCCCGCGACACCTCGCCGACCTGAGCCCCGCCGAGCGCAAGGAGGCCGTCGCCGAGCTGGGCGAGCAGCCGTTCCGCGCCAAGCAGCTCTCCAACCACTACTTCGGCCGGATGTCGAACGACCCGGAGAGCTGGACGGACATCCCCGCCGCCAGCCGGGAGAAGCTCACCGGGAGCCTGCTGCCCGAGCTGATGTCGGTGGTCCGGCACGTCTCCTGCGACGACGACGCCACCCGCAAGACGCTCTGGAAGCTCTTCGACGGCACGCTCGTGGAGTCGGTGCTGATGCGCTACCCGGACCGGGTCACCATGTGCATCAGCTCCCAGGCCGGCTGCGGCATGAACTGTCCGTTCTGCGCCACCGGCCAGGCCGGGCTGACCCGCAACCTCTCCACCGGCGAGATCGTGGAGCAGATCGCCGCCGGGATGCGCTCGCTCAAGGCGGGGGAGTTCGGGGGGCGCGGGGGGTCGGCCCCCCAAGATGGAAGCAGTCCGGGTGGCGAGGCGCGGCTGTCGAACGTGGTCTTCATGGGCATGGGCGAGCCGCTGGCCAACTACAACCGGGTGCTGGCCTCGATCCGCCGGCTGACCGACCCGGCACCGGACGGCTTCGGCCTGTCCCAGCGCGGTATCACGGTCTCCACCGTCGGCCTCGTCCCGGCGATGCACCGGTTCGCCGACGAGGGCCTCAGCTGCCGCCTCGCGCTGTCGCTGCACGCCCCGGACGACGAGCTGCGCGACGAGCTGGTGCCGGTGAACACCCGCTGGAAGGTCGCCGAGGTGCTGGACGCGGCCTGGAACTACGCGGAGAAGTCCGGCCGCCGGATCTCCATCGAGTACGCCCTGATCAAGGACATCAACGACCAGGCCTGGCGGGCCGACCTGCTCGGCCGGCTGATCAAGAACCGCCGGGTGCACGTCAACCTGATCCCGCTGAACCCGACGCCCGGTTCGAAGTGGACGGCCTCCCGGCCCGAGGACGAGCGCGAGTTCGTCCGCCGGCTCCAGTCGCACGGTGTGCCGACGACCGTCCGCGACACCCGCGGCCAGGAGATCGACGGCGCCTGCGGCCAGCTCGCCGCGGCGGGCTGAGCCCCACCGCAGGGAGCCCCACCGCACGAGCCCTGGGCAGGAGGCCGGCCGGGGGAAGTCCGGTCAGCGCAGTCCGGCGGCCGCCAGCGCGGCGGTCGCCCCGCCGGTCAGCAGCAGCGTGCTGCCCACCGCGAGGGTGCGCAGCGCGACCGCGCCGAACAGCATCCGGGGCGAGGTGCCGAGGCGCAGCAGCGCGTCGGTGACCTCGCGGCGGTCGGTACGGACCTCGGCGAGCCGGGCGATCACCGCGGCGGCCGCGCAGCCGAGCACCAGCCCGGCCTCGACGGCGGGCAGCGCGTCGGCGCTGTCCGGCGCCCCGATCCAGTACCGGACGGTGGTGAGCACCAGCGCGACGGCGAGGGTGAGCACGGCCAGTGGGGCGCCGAGCCGCCTGGCCTGGGCGGTGAGTCCGCGCCCGGCGAGCAGCCGCATCCGCCGTACGGTGAACTTGCCGGTCAGCGGCTTCCGGTAGCGGCTGTGCAGGGGCTCGTCCATGAGGAGGAACTCG
>NZ_MSJQ01000413.1 GCF_014596515.1 Streptomyces sp. CBMA156 | reverse complement strand
CTCGCCGTGCCCTACCTGCTCGGCCCGACCGTCCGCCGGACCACCGCCCGGCTGTCCACCGTCCGCCGGGAGGACCTCGCCCCGAAGCCGCTGGTCCGGCGCTGCTACCGCACCGGGCGGGCGCTGCGCGCGCTGCTCCGGGAGAACGGGCGCTACCTCGACACGGCCGCGGAGCTGGACGGGCTGCGGCGCACCCGGCCGCTGGCCGAGGACCTTCCGGTCACCGTGCTGGCCGCCGACGACGGCTGCCGGACGGGCGACACCGAGGACTGGCTGGCCCGGCAACGGGAGCTGGCGGCGCTGCTCGGGGCCGACTTCCGCACCACCGCCCCGGCCGGGCACCTGGTGATGTTCGACCGCCCGGACGCGGTGGCCTCGGCCGTGCTCGACACCCGCTGAGGCGCCGCGCCGGGATACCGCGCCGGGACGCCGGGCCGAGGCGTCGCGCCGGGACGCCTCGGCGACCGGCCGGAAACCCCGGGGACGGGCGCCCGGCGGGCCGGATCAACTCCCCGACTGGGACCTCCGGCGGGCGATCTCCCGCTCCACGGCCCGGGGGACGGGAAGGCCGCGGGCCAGCTGCCGGACGGCCTGCCGGGTCCGGGCACCCTTCGATCCCGGGTAGAGCCGGCGTTCCAGCCGGGCCGCCCCGACCAGGCCGGCCAGTTGCCGGTCCCGCTCGTCGGCCGTGCCGGACGGAACGGCCGTATCGGACGGCCCGGTGGTGTCGGCCGGTCCGGTGCGCGCCAGCGTGGCCGCGATCCGCCCGGCGATCAGCGCTCGGGCATCCGGCGGCACGGCCGTCCAGCGACGGTGGGGCAGCCCGAGGAAGCAGCGGCTCCGGACGGTCAGCACGCCCTGTCCGACCATCCGGTCCAGGTAGTGGCGGGTCGTCCTGCCGTGCGGGTGGGTGAGTTCGCGCAGCGCGTGGTCGAGAGTCCGGGGCCGGCCCTTGCCCGCCCGTTCGAGGCCGGCCAGGACGGCGGTGGCGGGCTCGTCGTGGCCGCCCAGTGGCTGGTGGCCGGTGATCCGGCGCCCGTCGACGGTGATCGCGCCGGCCAGCAGGAGTTCGGCGAGGACGGCGCCCGCGACCGCCGTCGAGACGGTGAGGGAGGGGACCCGCAGACGTCCGCCCGCCGGGTCGGCGCAGAGCAGCAGCAGTTCCTCGGCCAGGGGCCGGGTGTCGGAGGAGTTCACGAGGAGAAGGTCTACCCGGGCCGGAAACGCCTCAGGCCGCCCACCGGAGTGGACGGCCTGAGACCTTGCCATGTGCGCCGCCAGGGACTCGAACCCCGGACCCGCTGATTAAGAGTCAGCTGCTCTAACCAACTGAGCTAGCGGCGCCTGCTGACGTCGGAGACTTTACACGGCGCTCACCCGATCCGCCGAATCGTGTTCGATGCTTCACCTTCGGTGACCGGCTCCGGTCGTCGGCTCCGGGTGGTGGCAGGCCGCCTGGTGGTCGGTCCCGGGCGCGTCGTCGGACAGGGCCGGCCGCTCCTGCTCGCAGCGGGTGCGGTCGGCCGGGGAGGTGAGCCCGGCGTAGCGCGGGCAGCGGGTGCGGAAGACGCAGCCGGTGCGGCGCTCGGTGGGCGGGGGCGGGTCGCCGGCCAGCAGGATCCGGTCGCGGGCGCGCTCGGCGGCGGGGTCGGGGAGCGGGACGGCGGAGAGCAGGGCACGGGTGTACGGGTGGCGGGGGCGGTCGAAGACGGCGGAGACCTCACCCTGTTCGACCGTCCGGCCGAGGTACATCACGCTGACCCGGTCGGCGAGGTGCCGGATCACCGAGAGGTCGTGCGAGACGAAGAGGTAGGAGAGGCCCAGTTCGGCCTTGAGCGACTGGAGCAGGTTGAGCACCCCGGCCTGGATGGAGACGTCCAGGGCGGAGACCGGTTCGTCCAGCACCAGCAGCTTCGGCCGGACGGCGAGCGCCCGGGCGATCGAGACGCGCTGGCGCTGGCCGCCGGAGAACTGGTGCGGGTAACGGACGGCGTGCTCGGGGTCGAGGCCGACCTGGCGGAGCAGTTCGGGCACCCGCCGGGCGATCTCCTCGCGCGGGGCGCGCTGGGCGAGCAGTGGTTCGGCGACGATGTCGCCGACCGGCATCCGGGGGTCGAGGCTGGCCATCGGGTCCTGGAAGACGATCTGCACCAGGGCGCGGAGCCGGTGGGCCTCGGCCCGGGTGAGTGCGGCGGTGTCCCGGCCGAGCAGTTCGATCCGGCCGGCCTCCGGGGCGCCGAGCCGCAGCAGTTCGAACAGGGTGGTGGACTTGCCGGAGCCGGACTCGCCGACCAGGCCGAGGGTCTCGCCCTCCCGCAGGTCCAGGTCGACGCCGTCCACCGCGTACACCTCGCCGACCTTGCGCTTGAACACCGTGCCCTTGAGGAGCGGGAACGTTTTTCCCAGCCCGCTCACCGACAGCACCGGTGTCCGGGACGAGCGGTCGCCGGGGCCGGCGACGGGCGGCAGCTCGGGGACGGGGTAGACCTCGGCCGGTGCGGGTCGCCGCTCGGCGAGTTCCGCCGACCGGACGCACGCCGACAGATGACCGGCCGCCCCCTCCAGGGCCGGCTCGGCCGCCGTGCAGCGCTCCTCCACCAGCGGGCAGCGCGCCGCGAACGGGCAGCCCGGGGGCAGTTCGGCCATCGGCGCCGGGGTGCCGGGGATCGGTACGAGCGGACCGCCGCGCCCGTCCAGCCGGGGCAGTGCGCCGATCAGGCCGAGCGAGTACGGGTGGTGCGGGGCCGCGAACAGCTCGTCCACCCCGGCCGTCTCGACCACCCGTCCGGCGTACATCACCGCGACCCGGTCGGCGGTTCCGGCGATCACCCCGAGGTCGTGGCTGACCAGGACGAGCGCCGCGCCGGTCTCCCGCTGGGCGGTGCGCAGCACGTCCAGCACCTGGGCCTGGATGGTGACGTCGAGCGCGGTGGTGGGCTCGTCGGCGAGCAGGATGTCGGGCTCGTTGGCGACGGCCATGGCGATCATCGCGCGCTGGCGCATGCCGCCGGAGAACTCGTGCGGGAAGCTGTCCAGGGCCCGGCCGGGTGCCGGGATGCCGACCAGGTCGAGCAGTTCGGCGGCCCTTCGCCGCGCGGCGGCCTTGTCCACCCGCTGGTGGATGCGGACCGCCTCGGCGATCTGGTCGCCGATCCGGTAGACCGGGGTGAACGCGGAGAGCGGGTCCTGGAAGACCATGGCGATCCGGCGGCCGCGGATCGCGGCGAGTTCCCGGCCTGGCAGTCCGACCAGTTCCCGTCCGTCCAGCCGCACCGAGCCGCTGAGGCTCGCGGTGCGGGGCAGCAGCCCGAGCACGGACAGCGCGGTGACGGACTTCCCCGAGCCGGACTCGCCGACGATGCCGAGGGTCTCGCCGCGTCGTAGGGTGAGGTCCACCCCGCGGACGGCGGGGACCGGGCCCGCGGGCCCGGCGAAGTCCACCCGGAGGCCACGGACGGCGAGCAGCGGGGTGTCGACGGTGGTGGTCACGGGCGCTTCCTACGACTCGCGGACTGGCTGGTGGACCGGCCGGCGGAGCGGTCGGCGGAACGGCGGGTGGCCCGCGAACGGCGGGGCGCGGCACCGGAGGTGGGGTCGAGGGCGTCGCGCAGCCCGTCCCCGATCAGGTTGACGGCGAGGACGAACAGCACCAGCAGCGCGGCGGCGAAGTAGAACAGCCAGGGGAACACCGGGGCCTCGCCGGTCCCGGCGGCGAGCAGGGTGCCGAGCGAGACGTCCGGCGCCTTGACCCCGAAGCCGAAGTAGGAGAGCGCGGTCTCGCTCATCACGGCGCCGCCGACCGCGATGGTGGCGTCGATGACGAGGAAGGAGGCGACGTTCGGCAGGATGTGCCGGCTGATGATCCGCAGCGGCCGGACGCCCATGAACCGTGCGGCGCGGACGAATTCGCGCTCGCGCAGGGAGATGGTCATCGAGCGGACCACCCGGGCGGTGATCATCCAGTTGAACAGCGCGAGCAGCAGGACGAAGGCGATCCAGCCGGCGCTCTTCAGCCGGGACGAGACGATGGTGATGACCAGGAAGGCCGGGAAGACCAGCAGCAGGTCCACCAGGAACATCAGCGCCCGGTCGGCCCAGCCGCCGAAGTAGCCGGCGCAGGCACCGACCACGGAGGCCAGCGCGGTGGAGAACAGTGCCACCAGCAGGCCGATGACCAGGGACTTCTGCAAGCCGCGGACGGTCTGCGCGAAGACGTCCTGGCCGACCCCGTTGGTGCCGAACAGGTGCTCGGCGGAGGGGGGCCGGTGCAGTGCGGAGAAGTCGGGGGCGGCGTAGTCCCAGTGCGTCAGGTACGGCCCGCCGAAGGCGAGCGCGAACAGCAGCAGCACCACGACGGCGCCGGCCACGGCGCCGCGGGCGGCGAGCAGCCGGGAGAGGACGAGCCGGCCGCGGCCGGTGGCCCGGGGCGGGCCGGCAGGGCCGACGGGACCGACGGGGGCGTTGGGGCCGGCCGGTTCGGCCGGTTCGGTGGTGGCGATGGAGGTCAACTCGGCTCTCCTCCGGTCAGGACCGCACGCGCGGGTCGAGGGCGGCGTGCAGGGTGTCGGCGAGGAAGCCGGAGGCGAGCACGACGACGGCGGTGAACAGGTTGATCGCCACCACCGAGTTGACGTCCTGTTCGTTGATCGACTTGATCAGCCACTCGCCCATGCCGTGCCAGCCGAAGATCGTCTCGGTGAAGATCGCGCCGGTGAAGATGCCCAGGAAGCTGTAGGCGAACATGGTCGACATCGGGATCACCGCGGTCCGCAGGCCGTGCCTGAGCAGCGCCCGGCCGCGGGTCAGGCCCTTGGCCTCGGCGGTGCGCAGGTAGTCGGAGCCGAGCACGTCGAGCATGGTGCCGCGCTGGTAGCGGCTGTAGGTGGCGAGTCCGCCGAGGGCCAGCGAGATGGTGGGCAGCAGCAGGTGCAGTGCCCAGTCGGCGAGGTGGGCGCCGAGGCCGCCGGCGAGCCCCGGGGTCTCGTAGCCGGTGAACGGGACGACCTCGTGGCCGGCCGCGTCCTTGGCGGCGATGGCGCCGTTCTTGAGGAACAGCGCGACCAGGAAGACCGGGGTGGAGAGCAGCACGAAGGACAGCACGGTGAGCAGCCGGTCGGAGATCCGGTACTGGCGCACCGCGCTCCACGCGCCGGCGGCGACGCCGAGGACCATGCCCAGCAGGCTGCCGAGCAGCAGCAGCCGCAGCGAGACCAGGACCCGGCGGCCGAAGTCGTCGGTGACCGGCGTGTCGTGGATGCTCCGGCCGAGGTCGCCGTCGAGCAGCCCGCCGGCCCAGTGGCCGAAGCGCTCGACCACCGGCGTGCGGTCGTTCAGGTTGAGCGCGGTGAGCTGGCGCTCGACCGACTCGGCGGACGGCCGGGGCACCTTGGCCTCGAAGTAGGTGCGCGGCTGCAGGGCGGTCGCGGAGACCGCGTACGCCAGGAAGACGGCGGCGACCAGCAGCACCGCGTAGTAGCCCAGCCGTTTCGCCAGGTAGCGGAGCATCAGCGGCCGTCCGTGGTGCGGGTGGGGCCGACGCGTCTGGTGGGCATCGGGTGGTGGCCTCCGGTCCGGGTCCTGTCGTGGTCCTGTTTTGTCATCAGATGACTTTTGTGGCAAGGGAGTTGGGAACACGCAGGTCAGAGTGAAGCACCAGCGCACTGAGGGGGTGTTGCGACGGTGTTGCCGCATGTGACGTCTCGATCAGGTGTGCGCTCCTCCCCCTGGTGGCGGATCTGATCCGCTGTTACGTTCTGCTGGCTCGGTGCCGAATTGGCTGCCCACGATCAAGACCCGTCACACCTCGCGCGCCCCGACTCCCGTCACCAATCCCAGGGGGACCCTCATGGACGCTTCCACCACGGCCCGCCGTCTCGGCCGGGCGGCCGCCCTTGCCGTCGCCGTCGTGCTCGCGGTCACCGCGTGCACCTCGGGCGGTGGCGGTTCGGCCGACAGCGCCACCAAGAGCGAGCCACCGAGACAGGACTCCGAGGACATCAACGCCAAGCCGCTGGACCAGGTCAAGGACGGCGGCGAGGTGCGCCTCCAGCTGGACCAGTGGATCACCCAGTGGAACCCGCTCCAGGTGGACGGCGGCTCCTACACCGACACGGTGAACCTCATCCGCGCCCTGGAGCCCTCGCTCTTCCGCACCGACGCCTCCGGAACCTTCCGGCCGAACCCGGACTACCTGGTGGAGGCCAAGGTCACCTCGACCTCGCCGCAGGTGATCACGTACCGGCTGAACCCCAAGGCGGTGTGGTCGGACGGCAAGCCGCTGAGCTACCTGGACTTCAGGGCCGACTGGCAGGCGGGCAGCGGCAAGGACCCGGCGTACAACATCTACGACCCGTCCGGCTACGAGCTGATCTCCGCGGTCGAGCAGGGCGCCGGCCCGGGCGAGGTCGAGGTCACCTTCTCGGAGCCGTACGCGGACTGGCAGAACCTGTTCCGCCCGCTGATCCCGGCGGCCGGCATCGCCACCCCTGACGACTTCAACAAGGGCTGGGTGGAGAGGATCCCGATCACCGCCGGCCCGCTGAAGATCGGCGTCGCGGACAAGACCGCGCAGACCCTCAGCCTCGTCCCCGATCCGGCCTGGTGGGGCGCCAGGGCCAAGCTCGACCGGATCACCTTCCGGGTGATGGACAAGGCCGCGAGCATCCAGGCGTACCTCAACAACGAGATCGACCTGGCCTCGGCGGGCACCGCCACCGCGTACGGGCAGCTCAAGAACGCCAAGGACACCGTGATCCGGGCCGCCAGCCCGTGGGACGAGGTGCACATCTCCTTCGGCGGCACCGGCGCGCTCGCCGACCGGAAGGTCCGCCAGGCGCTCGGCAGGGCGCTTGACCGCTCGGCGCTGATCAAGATCGCCAACAACGGGGTGCCGGTGGAGTTCAAGCCGCTCGGCAACCACATCATCATGCCCAACCAGGCGGGCTACCAGGACAACTCGGGCGACTGGGCGACATTCGACCCGGCGGCGGCCAAGGCGCTGCTGGACGAGGCCGGCTGGAAGGAGTCCGGCGGCGGCCGGCCGCGCACCAGGGACGGCCGGCCGCTGGAACTGCACTGGGTGCTCAACGACGGCTCCACGCAGGCCCAGCTCGACCTGGCCACCGCGGCGGCGGCGATGTGGCAGACGGTCGGGGTCAAGGTCGACCTGGACAAGGTGGCCGCCAACGACTACTTCGCCAAGTACGTCACCCCGGGCAAGTTCGACATCGCGAGCTGGCGCAACACCGACTCGTTCCCGAACTCCAAGGGCCTGGCCAACTTCCGCCTGCCGGTGGGCGACAACACCTTCAGCAACCCCTCGCGGCTGGGCACCCCGGAGAT
Source organism: Streptomyces sp. CBMA156 (assembly GCF_014596515.1). GTDB lineage: Bacteria > Actinomycetota > Actinomycetes > Streptomycetales > Streptomycetaceae > Kitasatospora. Next base: position 38,036 of record NZ_MSJQ01000413.1, on the reverse strand, counting down.
CGACGCGCTGCTGAAGAAGGCGGCCGGGACGGTCGACCCGGTGGAGGCCGCGAAGCTCTACAACCAGGCGGACGCGAAGATCTGGGAGCTCGGCCACACCGTCGAGCTCTACCAGCGGCCCTCCGTGGTGGCGACCCGCAAGGGCCTGGCCAACTACGGTGCCTTCGGCCTCGCCACGGAGGACTACAGCGTGCTCGGCTGGGAGAAGTAGCCGCCGCCACGGCCGGGGCCGGTCGGGCCGCGCGGCAGGCGCTGGCGAGCAGCGCGGTGATCACGAGGCCGGTGGCGCGGACGCGGGAGGATCGGCTGTGCCGCCCCCGCTGTCCCGCCACCCGCCTTGACCTTCCGCGTTGCCCGCACGCCACCCGTGTCGTGGGGCCCGGCAGGACCCGCGCTCTTCCAACCGGGGAAGAATCTAGCGGCGCTCCGGTCGCCCGCGGCGCAGCGCGCGGGACGCGCCCGGAATCCCGCCGCGCTGTCACCCGGTTCGCGCACCGGAGCGTCAACTGGGGCTGACGGCAAGGAAAAAAGTGGACATTCGGGTCGATCGCGGCGGGGGCGTGCGGTAGTCCGGGAATGCGCCGGAGCGTGCACGCCGATGTGCCGGTGCGCGCACACCTGCCGCGCCGGTACGTGCGCCGGGCCCGGGCCGCTGCCAGGATGCCCGGGACGATCCCTCCCGCACACCCCCGGAGCAGCTCCGATGGCCAGTGACCCCGCCGCCGCGGCACCCCGCAGCCACCCCGTCGACCCGCCGCCGGTGCGCCGGATGCTTCCGCGCGACCGCCACGAGCCGCACCGGGTCGCCACCCCGCTGGAACTCTTCTTCGACCTCTGTTTCGTGGTCGCGGTCGGCCAGGCCGGGCGGGAACTGGCCCACTCCCTGGCAGCCGGAGACTACGGAGCGGGCGGAACCGGCTATGCCCTGTCATTTTTCGCCATCTGGTGGGCGTGGATGAACTTCACCTGGTTCGCCTCCGCGTACGACGTCGACGACGTGCCGTACCGGGTCACCACCCTGGTGCAGATCGCCGGGGTGCTGATCCTGGCCGCCGGGGTGCCACGGCTGTTCGCCACCCAGGACCTGTCGCTGGCGATCACCGGCTACGTGGTGATGCGCCTGGCCATGGTCACCCAGTGGCTGCGGGCGGCCGCCAGCGAGCAGGGCACGGCACGCCGGGTCGCGCTGGGCTACGCGGCCGGGATCACGCTCTGCCAGATCGGCTGGGTGGTGATGCTGTTCCTCCCGCACGGCGCCCGGCCCTACGCCATCCCGGTCGGGGTGCTGTGCGAGCTGGCCGTGCCGGTGGTCGCCGAGCTGCGGCTGCGGACCTCCTGGCACCCGCACCACATCGCCGAGCGGTACGGGCTGTTCACCCTGATCGTGCTCGGCGAGACGGTGGCGGCGGCGACCGTCGCCGTGCAGTCGGCGGTGGACGAGCACGAGGAGCTGGGCCGGCTGGTGCCGGTGGCGATCGGCGGGCTGCTGATCTGCTTCGCCGCCTGGTGGATCTACTTCGCCCGGCCCGTCCACGACCACCTGCGCTCCAACCGGCAGGCGCTGGTCTGGGGTTACGGGCACTACCTGGTGTTCGGCTCGGCGGCGGCGATCGGGGCGGGGCTGGAGGTGGCCGTGGAGTCGGCGGTGCACCAGGCGCACATCTCCGAGACCGCCGCCACCGCGACGGTCACCGTGCCCACCGCGGTCTTCCTGGTCACGGTCTGGTTCCTGCACTCCCGGCACACCAAGCGGGGCGTGGTGGCCCAGTCGCTGGCGCCGGCCGGGGCCGTGCTGGTGCTGGCCTGCACCGCGCTCGGCGGCTCCGGGGTGCTCGCGGCGGGCCTGGTCTGCGCGCTGATGGTGGCGGGTGGCGTGCTGGTCCACGGCCGAGAGAGCAGGCACGGGATCGCCCGCTGACTCCCTCCCGCGAGGACGGGCTAGCCGGCCCGCCCCAGCAGCACCGGTTCGTGCCGGGCCAGCCAGGCCAGGTAGGCCGGGTTGACCTTGGCCAGATCCAGGTAGGCGGCCCGCAGTTCGCCGTACAGCGCGTCCAGTGCGGGTGCGCTGAGCACGCGCGGACGCCAGGTGAACAGCAGCCGGACGGCCAACGGGTCCCCGTGCACCGGGCGGACCACCGTGCCGGGCCCGGGCAGCGAGGTCGGCTGGCAAGGGCGGACGGCCTCGCCGGAGGCGACCAGCTCGGCGGCGGTGGCGTTGTCCCGCACCTGGAGCACCCGGGGGTTGAGCCCGGCCTCGCTGAACACCCGGCGCATCGCCGCGTACTCGTGGTCGGCGGTCGGGTCGACCATCCAGGTGTCCTCGGCGAGGTCGGCCAGGTGGACGACCGGCCGGGCGGCGGCCGGATGCCCGGCGGCGAGCGCGACGAACTGCGGCTCCCTGGCCATCAGTACCCGCTGCTCCGCGTCCGGCGGCACCCGCAGCGGGAAGCCCTCGCTCTCGTACACGAAGGCCACGTCCAGCTGGTCGGCGGCGACCATCCGCAGCAGCGCGCTGGCCGAGATGTCCACGTGGATGGTGGTGTCGGTGTCCGGCAGCCGCTCGTGCACCCGGCGCAGCCAGGCCGCGACCGCCCGGCTGCCGACGCTGCCGATCCGCAGCCGTCGCTGCCGGCCCGGCCCGGCCGAGTCCCTGGCCTCCTGGCGGGCGGCGGCCACCAGGGCGGCCATCTCGGTGATCACCGGCCTGGCCCGGGAGAGCACCGAGTGGCCGAGCGCGGTGGGCCGGCTGCCGGTCTGTTCACGGGTGAACAGGGTGCCGCCGATGGCCCGTTCGATGCGGTGCAGCTGGGTGGTGAGGGAGGGCTGGGTCATGCCGAGCTGGAGCGCGGCCTTGCGGAGGCTGCCGGTGTCGGCGATCGCGCACAGCACCCGGAGGTGTCTCACGTCGAGCTCCACGTCCGGGAGCATAGACGCCGCCCCACTGTCTCGCCAAGGACATGACAGGCATTCAAGGCGTGTCGGGGAGCCGGCCGGCGGAACGGCCGGTGTCGTGTGCGGCGGACGTGCGGCGGAGGTGCGGCGGACGTGCGGTGGACGTGTGGCGGGCGTGGGGTGGGCGTGGGGTGGGTTCGTGCGGCGGGTTCGTCCGGGGGGGTTCGCCCGACGGGTTCGTCCGGTGGGGTCAGCCCGGCCGGACCGCGTGCCGGGCCCGGCCACCATGCGGCGGTGCTATCGCCGGTTGACATCATCCGTGACGGCCCCGGGCGGGTCGAAGCTCGGGAACAGCAACCCGCCCCCGGTCACACCCGTGGGGCGGCCCCCACCGTGCGCCGTCGCCGGGCCCGGCCCCCACCGGCCCCCGCGAGCCGGCGCACCGCGAATCGGAGCCCCACATGAAGCGATCCGTGCTGTCCGCCGCCCTGGGCCTGGCCCTCGCGGCGGGCCTCGCGACCCTGCCCGTCACCGCCGCCACCGCGGCGCCGGCCGCGCCCGCCGTCCCCGCCGTCCAGGGCTACACCCCCTCGACGCACGCCGCCCCGGCCGCGGAGACCGCGGACAACCAGGCCTTCTTCCGGGCCGTGATGGCCTCGGCCAAGGCGCGGCAGGCCGCGAACCCGTGGCTGCTGAGCGTCACCGTCACCTACGACACCGCGAACGCGCCCTCCTTCACGAGCCAGATATCCCAGGCCGCGCAGATCTGGAACGGCTCGGTGAGCGGGGTGCGGCTCCAGGAGACCGGTGGCAACGGCGACTTCTCGTACTACGAGGGCAGCGACAGCCGCGGCTCGTACGCCAGCACCGACGGCCACGGCCACGGCTACGTCTTCCTCGACTACCAGCAGAACCAGCAGTACAGCTCGCTGCGCGTGGTGGCGCACGAGACCGGGCACGTGCTCGGCCTGCCCGACGACTACGCCGGCCCGTGCAGCGAGCTGATGTCGGGCGGCGGCCCCGGCCCGTCCTGCACCAATCCCTACCCCGACGGCAACGAGCGCAGCCAGGTCGACTACCTCTGGGCCAACGGTCTCGCGGCCCGGAACTGACATGTCCGGCAGGTGAGTTCGGCGCGGCGGGCCGTCCGGCCGGAATCGGTCGGCCCGCCACTCCGGGTACTTCCCCGGACCGGAGCCTAGCCGCCACCGGAACTGAATGCCAGGGGCACGATTGAGTCAAGCCGAGGAAAAGGCCACTCAATTCGGCTCCGCGGGCAGGGTATTGGACGGTGCTATCGCGGGTTGCCATCATCCGCGGGCGCACCGGGTTGCCCGAAGCTCTGGGGACACCATCCGTTGACCAGGTGTTCCCCCGGGCCGGCCCCCAACCGGCCACGACACCCCACGAATCGGAGCCCCCACATGAAGCGATCCGTGCTGTCCGCCACCCTCGGCCTCGCCCTCGCGGCCGGCCTCGCGATCCTGCCCACCACCGCCGCCACCGCGGCGCCGGCCGCCCCGGCGGTCCAGGGCTACACCGCCACGACGTACGCGGGCTCGGCCGCGGAGACGGCCAACAACCAGGCCTTCTTCCAGGCCGTGATGGCCTCCGCCAAGGCCAAGCAGGCGGCCAACCCCGGCCTGGCGGTCGTCACCGTCACCTACGACGCCAGCTCCGCTCCGTCCTTCCGCAACCAGATATCCCAGTCCGCGCAGATCTGGAACGGTTCGGTCGCCAACGTCAAGCTGCAGTCCGGCTCGGCCGCCGACTTCCGCTACTACGAGGGCAACGACAGCCGCGGCTCGTACGCCAGCACCGACGGCCACGGGCGCGGCTACGTCTTCCTGGACTACCAGCAGAACCAGCAGTACAGCTCGGTGCGCGTGGTGGCGCACGAGACCGGGCACGTGCTCGGCCTGCCGGACCACTACTCCGGCCCGTGCAGCGAGCTGATGTCGGGCGGCGGCCCCGGCACCTCCTGCACCAACGCCTACCCGAACACCACCGAGCGCAGCCGCGTCAACTCGCTCTGGGCGCGCGGCTGACCCGAGCGGTGAGCGCCCCGGACCGGCCGCCTCGACGCGGCCGGTCCGGGGCGCCGCGGTTGTCGGGCGGTGTGGCGCAGGGCGGGCGGGGCCGCGGCAGGCATCGTCGGTACGGGCGGGCCCGTTGCAGGGCGGCCGTTGTCGGTACGGGCCGTTGTCGGTGCCGCGTGCGAGCATGCGGGCGAGACCCCTCCGCCCCCGACCGCAGGAGCCACCGCCATGTCCCGTGCCGTCCCCGACCGGCTCGCCGACCTCCCGTACGCCGAACTGCTGCGCCCGCACACCGGGCCGCTGCGCAGTGACGAGCGGTACGACACCGCGCACTTCGACGGCGGCGAGCACACCGACGAGTCCGGCGCCGGCGGGTCCTTCCTGGAGTGCGCCTTCACCGGCGTCGCGCTCAGCGGGGTCAAGCTGCGCCAGGCCCGGTTCAACGAGGTCTGGGTGCAGGCCGGCCGCTGGGTCGCCTGCGACCTGAGCAGCTCCGAGTGGCAGGACAGCTCCTTCGTCGGCGGGGTGCTCGCCGGGGTCGCCGGGTACGGCTCGGCGCTGCGCCGGGTGGTGTTCCGGGGCTGCAAGCTGGAGGCGGTCAACCTGCGCTCGGCCGTCCTGCGGGACGTCGTCTTCGAGGACTGCCTGCTGCGCGACGTGGACTTCGGCGAGGCGAAGCTGACCGGGGTGTCCTTCCCCGGCTCCACGCTGGAGGAGGTCCGGCTGCGCGGCGCGACGCTGAGCAAGACCGACCTGCGCGGGGCCGTCCGGCTCGGCCTGACCGACGGCCACCAGGGGCTGCGCGGCGCGGTCATCAGCTCCCTCCAACTGATGGAGCTGGCACCCCAGTTCGCCCAGGCGCTGGGGATCGACGTCAAGGACCGCTGAGCACCCCGGCCCCTTCGTCCGTTCAGCCGGGCGTCGCTCGGTGACGACCGGGCGAACTCCGGTGGCGCTCCGGCGAACAGTCCGCCAACCCTGGCGCCCGCATCTGGTGGCCCGGTTCGGCCGCGGTGGAGACTTCTCCGCGATCGATGGCCCCGACTTGTGTGCACAACATCGCCAGCGAAGGGACGGACCGGTTCTGATGGCCGAGTTGAGTCGTAGGAAGTTCGTCACGCTGTCCGGTGCCGCCGCGGCGGGCCTCGCCGTGGCCGGCACCGGTGCCGGCGCCGCGGGTGCCGCCCCGGGCGGCCCGGCCGCAGCGGCCGCCACCACCGCGCTCGGCACCACCGGCACCATCCGCGACGCCCAGCACGTGGTGATCCTGATGCAGGAGAACCGCAGCTTCGACCACTACTTCGGCACGCTGCGCGGCGTGCGCGGCTTCGCCGACCGCAGCGCCATCCAGATCTCCGGCGGCTACAGCGTCTTCAACCAGCCGAACGGCCTGCTCTCCCGCCAGTACCCGTGGCAGTTCAGCCTGACCAAGCCGGCCGGCGGCGCCGACCCCGAGCGCCTCGCCCAATGCAACGGCGACCTCAGTCACGGCTGGAGCGACCAGCACAAGGCCTGGAACGGCGGCAGGATGGACTCCTGGGTCGCCGCCAAGGGCAACGTCCGCACGCTCGGCTTCCTCACCCGCCAGGACCTCCCGTTCCACTACGCGCTGGCCGAGAACTGGACCATCTGCGACGCCTACCACTGCTCCGTCCTGAGCGCGACCGGCCCCAACCGCACCTACCACTGGTCCGGCCAGATCGACCCGGCCGGCACCGCGGGCGGCCCGGCCTACGACGGCGGCGACGAGAAGGGCCTGCGCTGGCAGACCTACGCCGAGGCGCTGGAGAGCGCCGGGGTGAGCTGGAAGGTCTACCAGAACGCCGCCGACAACTACGGCGACAACGCGCTGGCCTACTTCAGCCAGTTCTCCGGCGCCCCGGCCGGCAGCCCGCTCGCGGTCAAGGGCATGGGCTCGGTGCCCAAGGTGACCGGCAGGACCCCGGACGACATCGCCGCCGCGATCAAGGCCGACGTGCTGGCCGGCACGCTCCCGCAGGTCTCCTGGATCGTCCCTGACCAGGCCTCCTCCGAGCACCCGTACTCCACCCCGGTGGACGGCGCGCACTTCGTCCACATGGTGATCGACGCGCTCAACGCGGACCCGAACGTCTTCAACTCGTCGATCCTGTTCATCAACTACGACGAGAACGACGGCTTCTTCGACCACGTCCCGCCGCCGGCCGCCCCGGCCGGAACCCCGGGCGAGTTCTACAGCGGCACCAACATCGGCCTCGGCTTCCGCGTCCCGATGATCGCCGTCTCGCCCTGGACCCGCGGCGGCTGGGTCAACTCCGAGACCTTCGACCACACCTCGGTGCTGCGCTTCCTGGAGTCCTGGACGGCCGCCCTCGGCAAGCCCGCAACCTGCCCGAACATCAGCGACTGGCGCCGCCGCGTCTGCGGCGACCTGACCGGCGTGTTCGACTTCGCCAACCCGGTGTACGGCCTGCCCGCCCTGCCCGACACCTCGCAGACCATCGGCCTCGCCGCCTGCGGTCCGCTGCCCAACCCGGCCCCGGTGAACAACCAGCTCCCGGTGCAGGAGCCCGGCACCCGGCCCGCGCGGGCCCTGCCGTACCAGCCCAACGCCAACCTGGACCACCTGGAGTTCGGTTCGGGCGGGGTGATGAAGGTCTGGATCACGATGGCCAACGTGGGGGCGCCGGCGGCGAAGTCCGCCCACTTCGCCGCGTACGCCAACGCCTACCGCGGCGGCGGCCCCTGGCAGTACACGGTCGACCCGGGCGGCAGCACCAGCGACTTCTTCAACTGCGGCAGCGGCTTCGGCGGCGGCCCGTACGACCTCACGGTGGTCGGCCCCAACCGCTTCCTGCGCCGCTTCAAGGGCGACGCGACGAAGGCGGGCAAGAACGCGGCGGTCACCGCCTCGTACGCGGTCGAGCCGGGCACGGGCAAGCCGGCGGTGTACTTCAGGCTCGCCAACTCCGGCACCACGCCGCTGACCTTCACCATCGCGTCCGACAACTACCGCACGGACGGCCCCTGGACGTACCAGGTCCCGGCCGGCGGCAGCGTGACCGACTTCTTCAACGCCGTGGCCTACACCAACGGCTGGTACGACTTCACCGTGACGGTGGACGCCGACGGCAGCTGGTCCCAGCGCTTCACCGGCCACCTGGAGACGGGCGCCGCCAGCGTCACCGGCTGAGGCCGCGGGCCCCACCGCCCGCGCCGGGCGGTGGGGCCTTCGCGCCGGCGGCGCCGGAACGGGCGGTGCGTCACGCCGCTCCGCCCGGTGCCGTCGTCCGGCTCAGACCGGTGCCTTCGTGGCCACGGCCGCGAGTGCCATCCTGGGTACCTCGGCCGCGTAGCCGTCGTCCACGCGGTACGTCGTGGGGCGGACCCGGGTGCCCGGTGGCGCATCGATGCCGGCGAGGTAGGCGGTGTGGTCGAAGTGCTGCTGGACGCGGTGCCAGGCCTCGTTCCGGTCCAGCCGAGCGAAGAAGGCATGGATGCCGTACATGTCGGCGAGGTAGTCGCACATGCGCCGGCGGGCCTCGTCCTCGGTCTCCGCTCGGACGATCAGCGGGTCGTAGACGTCCGAGACGCTGACGGGCACGTCGAGCCCGTCGAAGAGGGCCACCATCCGGGCCCGGCTGAAGTGCTCGTACGGGTGGCCCACCGCCGAGTACGAGTGGACGACCTCGCCGAAGAACCTGGCCATGGGACTGGAGTCGTCGAAGTCGTGCACCACGACCCGGCCTCCGGCCCTCGCCACGCGGACGGCCTCGGCGATGGCGAGCGGGCGCCGTTCGGGGGCGATGTGGTGGGTGCCGTAGGCCAGGAGCACGGCGTTGACGGATTCGTCCCTGAGGATCAGCGCCTCGGCGGACTGCCGGAGCGCGGACAGCCCGTAGGCGAGCGCCCGCTCCACCATCGCGCCCGAGATGTCACCGGTCAGGATCCGCAGCCTCGCGCTCGTGCCGCCGCCGTGCGCGGTCAGCGCCCGTGCGATGGTCCCGTCCCCGCCCAGGACGTCGAGCACCGTGACGTCACCGGCCGCGTGGGCCGGTGCGGCGAGTTCCAGCAGCCGGCGCGCTCCGGTCCAGCGGACGGAGGCGTCCTGCTGGGCGCGGCGGTAGGAGTCGCCCCGGCCGGTGGCGTCGGACTCGAACTCGTTGTCGCAGGCGGCGAGGCCGCCGTCCACGGCGACCTCCCGCAGCCGGGCACGGTCGATCAGGGAGCTCAGCTGGGCATGGTCGCTCGCGATGGTGCGGAGGTAGGCATCCAGTGACATGGACGGAAGGTACGTGTCAGGCATGGGGGGGAACTCCTTCCGAAGGCGGGTGGCGCCGGTGCCAGCCGACCGGTGCGGCGACGGGGCGTCGCGGCACGGTGGCGAACACCAGGCCCGGCGCGAGCGGGTTCCCCGGCTACGGATGGAGCGATGTCCGTCGTATCCGGTGCTCGCGACTCACTCCCCCGAGGAGGGACACGGAACACACCCGGACGGGCGAGGTGAGGCTTCGCCCCTGCCGTGTGCGGGCGGCGCTCGAAGCGGCCTCCCCACCCGACCGCCGAAGGGGTCCTTCCGCCGGGCCTTCCACTCGTGGGGACGGTGCCCTTCGGCTCTCGGGTCGGCCATTCGATACTGACCGTCGCCCGGATGCGCCGCAACACCGGCTGCTCCGGCGCCCTGGATCCGGGCGGTTCACCGGCCACCCGGGGGCCGGCGCCGCCGGCTGGGGCCGCGGGCCCCACCGCCCACCCCCGTCGGGCAGTGGGGCCTCCGTGTCAGCGCCGCCAGAAGAGGTGGTGCGCCACGCCGCTCGGGCTGGGCACGACCTCCAGGTCGAAGCGGTCGAGCAGCTCGTCGGGGGAGTCCCAGAGCTTCAGTCCGGATCCGAGCTTCACCGGGGAGACCGCCACGTGCAGGGTGTCGACGAGACCGGCGTCGAGGAACTGCCGGATGGTGGTGACGCCGCCGCCGAGCCGGACGTCCTTGCCGTCGGCGGCCGCTCGGGCCTGTGCGAGGACCGTGGTCGGGTCGCCGTCGACGAAGTGGAACGTGGTGTCGGAGAGCGCGAACGACGGGCGCGGGTGGTGGGTCATCACGAACACCGGGGTGTGGAAGGGGGGTTGGCCGCCCCACCAGCCCTGCCACTCGTGGTCCTGCCAGGGCCCGCGCTGGGGCCCGAACTTGTTGCGGCCCATGATCTCTGCCCCGATGTTGCGGGCGAAGTCCCGGGTGAAGTAGTCGTCCAGGCCCCGGCTGCCTCCGGGATCGGTGCGCATCGGCCAGCTCGCCGTGGCGCCCGCCCAGGAGAACAGCCGCTCGGCGCGATCGAGGCCGAACGGCAGTTCGAGGGTCTGGTGCTCGCCGGCGGCGATGCCGTCGCTCGAGACGTTGAAGTTCATGACTCTGAGCAGTTGTTCCATGGCTGAAGCTCCTGTCGCACCACCGTGCGGCCGGACGCCGCACACCATGACGTCGGAGCGGACCCGGCTGCCTTGACATCGGGACGGGACTTTTTCCCGGACGTTTCGGGAGTGGCCCCGCCGGCGCCGGGCGGGCGGTGAGCCCGCCCGGCGCCGCGGGGGGTCAGCCGCCCGTGGCCTGGAGTTCCGGGTCCGCCGGCTGTTCCCAGCCGTCGGCGGCGGGCGGTTCGCTGCCGGTGTGCCGGGTGAGGAACAGGACCAGGGCCGCACTGGCCATGGCGAGGGCACCCGCGGTCAGGGCGAGGGTGTTGTGCCCGGTGGCGAACACCGCGTGCAGGGTGTCTTCCAGGGCACCGCGCCGCCCGGCCGGAGCGGCGGCGATCAGGCCGTCGGCTCCGCCGCCGGACAGGGTTTGGGCGGCCTGGTGCGGGTCGGTGACCTTGCCCTCCATGGATCGGCCCATGGTGGAGACGGCCAGCGTGCCGAAGACGGCGACGCCGAAGGCGTAGCCGAGCTGTTCGAAGGTGCTGTAGGTGCCGCCGGCCATTCCGGCGCGGTCGTAGGGCACCGAGCCCAGGGCGAGGGCGGCGGCGACCTGGAAGACCAGTCCCATGCCGAGGCCGCTCAGCGCGAGGCCGCCGACCAGGGCGGGCCACCCGGAGCCGGGGCCCAGGAAGCCCTCGGCCGACACCCCGAGGCCCGCGAGGAACAGGCCGAGGGTGGCGCCCACGCGGGGGGAGGGCTTGGGCATCCACCGGCCGCTCACGATCGCGACCAGGGCGGCGGCCAGGGCGTGCGGCAGAACGACCAGGCCGGCGCCGACCGGGGAGAGGTGCTGAACGGACTGCAGCCACATCGAGGTGTAGGGAAGGATCCCGTACACCGCCGCCTCCCCGACGGCGATGGTGATCATCGCCGCGGTGAACGCGGGCCGGCGGAAGAGCGAGAGGTCCAGCAGCGGGTGGACGCTGCGCCTCTGCACGCCGACGAAGGCCACGAGCGCGAGCAGGGCCGCACCGAGGGGGACCAGCGTGGCCGCGGCGGTCCAGCCGTGGGAGTGCGACCCGGTCAGGGCGTAGACCAGGCCGCCCGCGCCGACGGCGAAGAGCAGCAGACCAGGCACGTCCAGACGCCGGGTGGCGTCCTTGGCCGGGGTGGAGCGGGGGACGTAGCGGAAGGTCATCCACAGGGCGAGCGCGGTGACGGGCACGTTGACGTAGAAGATCCACCGCCAGTCCAGGGCCTCGGTGAGGAGGCCGCCCAGGACCGGGCCGAGCGCGGCAGCACTGGCGGCCACCGCCGCCCAGATGCCGAAGGCCATCCCCAGCCGGCGCCCCGAGTACAGGGTGCCGATCAGGGAGAGGGTGGTGGCGAACATGGCGGCCGCGCCGATGCCCTGCACCAGGCGGGCGGCGATCAGCCAGCCCATGTCCGGTGACAGCGCACAGGCGACGGAGGCGAGGGCGAAGACGAGCAGGCCCGCCGCGTACACGCGGCGCCGGCCGTGCAGGTCGGCGAGCATGCCCGCGCCCAGCAGGGCGGCGGCGACCGCCAGCGCGTAGCCGTCGGCCACCCACTGCAGTTGCGACAAGGACGCGTCCAGCGATCCGGACATGGACGGCAGGGCGACCAGCACGATGGTGACATCGACCAGCAGCATGAACGTGCCCAGGCAGATCGCTGCCAAGGGCCCCCAGATACGCATGAAACGAACTCCCGGAGTGAGTGGGCAAGACCTCCACACCCTCTGCGCCCCACCGCAGGCACCCCAAGCCATACCCTGCGGGACGGAAGGATCCGGCACACAGATGAGGTATCGCGGTGGATTCGGACAGGCTCGACGAGCTCGATCAGCGGCTGCTCCAGGGCCTCCAACTGGACGGCCGGGCTCCCTTCAGCCGCCTCGCCCAGGACCTGGACGTCTCCGAGCGGACCGTCGCCCGTCGCTACCGACGGCTGCGCACCATGGGCCTGCGCATCGTGGGCCAACCGGTGCCCGACCGTCTGGGCCTGGTGCGCTGGCTGCTGCGCCTGCGCTGCACACCCGACGCGGCCGCCGCCATCGCCGACGCGCTGGCCCGCCGTCCCGACACCAGCTGGGTCACCCTGGCTTCCGGCGGCACCGAGCTCTACTGCGCCCTCAACACCCGCACCGCCGACGAGCGCAACGCCCTCCTGCTGCAGAAGCTCCCGCGCACCCCGAACGTGCTGTCCGTCAGCGCCCACTGCATGATGCGGATCTTCGTCGGCACCACCAGCACCTGGCACGCCACCCGTTTCCACGCCCCGGCCCCGACCGAGCCGTCCCCCGCGCCGGAACCGCTGCCCCTGGATGCCACCGACCGGGTGCTGTTCGCCGAACTGGCCCGCGACGGCCGGGCCCCCCTTGCCGAACTCGGTACCGCGGCCGACCGCTCCGCCTCCAGTGTCCAGCGCCACCTCGACCGGCTCAGGGACGAAGGCGCTCTCGGCTTCTCCGTCGACTTCGACCCCCAGCTCCTGGGCTACCGGATGACCACCCAGCTGTGGCTGAACGTCGTCCCGGTCCACCTGCGCACCGTCGGCGAGGCCCTCGCCACCCACCCCGAGATCGCCTTCGCCGCCGCCATCACCGGCACCGCCAACCTCGTCGCCAGCGGCGTCTTCCGTACGCCCGCCGACCTCTACAGCTATCTCGACCAGCGCATCGGCCCCCTCCCTGGCATCCAGAACATCGAGACCGCGCCCACCCTCCGCGAGGTCAAACGCCTCGCCCACGTCCTGCCCTGACCCCCAGGCGGAACACCACGCCCCCGCCCGGGCAGGGGCGTCCCGTGTCCGCTACACGCCGCCGGTCCCCTGGTTCGGCTCCCGGCGACGCGAGACGGTCGCGATGGTCGCCCAGTCGCTCGCCGACGAGCGGCACCTGCGTGAGACCTGCGTGGAGGCCACCCGGGACGGCCGCCACGCCGAGCTGTCCGAGGCGATGGACCGGCGCCGTCCTGCGCACCGCCGTGACCTTCGAGTGCGTCGACGGCGACGGGAAGCGCGCCGGCTGGTCCCTGGCCCGCGCCGGGCCCGGGAGCGTCAGGCGAAGGGGCCCCGGGGGAACCACGGGTCGTGGACCTCGCGGGGCCCGTCCGGCGTGAGCAGGGTGAGGCTGTGGGCGCCGGAGGCGTACTCCGCCAGCTGCACCGAGCCGTGCCGGGTCTCCAGTTCGGCCTGCACCGGCACCGGCAGCTTGGTCAGCGCCCGCCGCAGTTGCAGCGCGTCGCGGCGGCTGACCGGCTGCGGGGAGCGGAGCACCAGCCGCAGCGGGCTGAGCGGCCCGGTCACCGGGACGCCGCTGCCCAGTTCGTAGCCGGCCGCGCCGATCGGGCCCCAGGGGAGCCGGTGGTCGGCGACCAGGCGGCCGACCTCGGGCAGCAGCGCCAGGGCCGGGATGCCGGCCAGCCGTTCGGGGGCCAGGTGCCCGCGCCGTTCGGCCAGCTGTTCGGGCCGCAGGGTCCTGGCCACCGCCGCCCAGGGGGCCAGGGCGTCCAGGCGCCGGCCGGGCCGGGGGCCGCGGACCGTCACCGGGAACCACAGCTCGGGCGCCGCCTCCGCGTCGCGGGTGCAGCGCTGGGGGTGCGGCAGGTCGACCGGGTTGCCGACCACGGCGGGGGCCCGGCCGACCGTGACCCAGGGGTGGGCCCGCAGGACCGCCCGCGCCCAGTCCGGCAGCTCGCCGCCCGCGAAGGGCCGCAGCGAGCTGGGGCACTGCATCAGCAGCAGGTCGTGGGGGCCGGGCAGCCGGCCGTCCAGGGCGGCCAGCGGGCCGACCCGTCGGCGCGGTCCGTCGTGCGGGTCCTCGGCGGTGCGTCGGGCGGGGCTTCCTGGATGTACGACGGTCACTGCGGGCTCCAGAGGGTGGCGTCGATTTCGCCGACGGCCCCAATGTGCGCCCGGCCGACGGCCCGTGGCTACGGCCGTTGGGCGCGTTCACCAGGGACCAAAGGCTCAAGGTGCGCCCGTGGGCACCCGGTGTGAGAGTGGGGGCAAGCCCGGTATCCGACCTCCCGTCCGTCCCGTTTGGAGGAGTCATGGGCATCTTCGACAGGTTGTTCCACCGGCCGCCGCAGGAGTCCGTCGGACAGGAGGCCGCCGAGCGCGCGGCCCTCGCCCACGACGAGGCCGCCGACGCGTACGGCGACGAGGTCGAGCGCAGCCGGGACCAGCAGGAACGGCTCGCCCAGGAGGAGGCCGACCGGCGTGCCGCCGAGAACATGACGGCCGAGGGCGATCCCTGGGACTGAGGCCCTGCCGGCTTCACCGTACGAAGCCGACGCCGCCAAGGCCCGGACGGAACCGCTGCTCACCGCGCCCGTGGCGGCAGCGGCGGGCGCCGCAGGTCCGGCCGGGGGGTGGACTCCGGCGGGGGCTCCGCGGCGGGCGCGTCCTCCAGCAGCTCCAGGGCCAGCTGCACGGCCGCGACCAGTTCGGGGTGGCGGCCCCTGGCCCAGTCGCGCGGGGTGCGCAGCACGTGCACGTCCGGTTCGACGCCCTGGTTCTCCACCGACCAGCCGAGCCCGCCGCTGAACCAGGAGGCGTTCTTCGGCACCGAGATCTGGGTGCCGTCGCCGAGGGTGTGCCGTCCGGTCATCCCGACCACCCCGCCCCAGGTGCGGGTGCCGATCACCGGGCCGAGGCCGAGCAGCTTGATCGCCGCGATGATCACGTCGCCGTCCGAGCTGGTGGCCTCGTCGGCCAGCGCGACCAGCGGGCCGCGCGGTGCGTGCCTGGGCCAGCGCACCGGTCGGCGGTCCCGGCTGAAGTCCCAGGCCAGGACGTGCCGGGTGAGCTTCTCCAGCACCAGTTCGGAGACGTTGCCGCCGGCGTTGCCGCGGACGTCCAGCACCAGCGCGGGCTTGTCCAGCTCGCGGCGCAGGTCCCGGTTGAACTGGGCCCAGCCGGAGCCGCCGAGGTCGGGGATGTGCAGGTAGCCGCACCGCCCGTCGCTGAACTCCCGTACCAGGGAACGCCGTTTGGTGACCCAGTCCTGGTAGCGGATGGGCCGTTCGTCGGTCAGCGGGCTGATCACGATCCGGCGCACCGGGCCGTCCTGGCCGCTGCGCAGGGCCAGTTCGAGCGTCGTGCCGCCGGTGCCGGCCAGTAGCGGCAGCGGTCCGCGCAGCGGGTCGACCGGGCGTCCGCCGATCTCCAGGAACTCGTCGCCGTCGCGCACGCCCTGGGCGGCCAGCGGGGCGCGGGCGCGCGGGTCCGAGGTCTCGCCGGGCAGCACCCGGTCGACCAGCCAGCGGCCGTCGGGGGAGCGGTGGGCGTTGGCGCCGAGCAGGCCGAGCGGCTGCTGGGAGAGGGTGGGGCCCTCGGCGCGCCGGGACGGGGTGACATAGGCGTGCGAGGTGCCGAGTTCGCCGAGGAGTTCGCGCAGCAGGTCGGCGAAGTCGTCGGGGGAGCAGACCCGCTCCAGCAGCGGCTCGTACTGGGCGACCAGGGCGGGCCAGTCCAGGCCGGACATCCGCTCGTCCCAGAACTGGTCCCGGACGATCCGGGCGGCCTCGTGGTAGGCCTGGTGCCACTCGGCGGCCGGGCGCACGGTGTGGGTGATCCGGCGCAGGTCGACGGTGGTGCCGGCGGCGGGGGCGGCGACCGGGATCACCCGCAGCGTTCCGGCCGAGTAGACCGCGATCGAGCCGCCGTCCCCGGAGACCGCGTAGCCGTCGAGCCGGTCGACCAGTGTGCTGCGGGTGCCCCTGGCCAGGTCGAAGTGCTCCAGTGCGGGGCGTCCCGAGGTGTCCTCGGGGCCGGCGAAGGTCTGCCCGAGGGTGCCGGAGATCGGCCAGCGCAGCCAGACCAGGCCGCCGCGCACGGCGTCGGTGGCCGAGTACTTGGAGGCGATCACCGGGAACTGGAGCAGCCGCTCGCCGATGCCCGCCGGGTCGACCCGGACGGTGCCGTCGCCGCCGCCGTCGCCGTGCGGGGCGCCGTCCTCGGCCGGGGCGGCGAACGGCGAGGGGGTGTCGGCGGCGAGCGGGACGAGGTAGGGGCGGCAGCCGAGCGGGAACGAGAGGTCGCCGGTGTGCACGTCGTGGACCGGGTCGAAGCCGCGCCAGGACAGGAAGGCCAGGTAGCGGCCGTCCCGGGTGAACACCGGCTGCTCGTCCTCGAAGCGGCCGTCGGTGATCTCGGTGGTCGGGGCGGGCGCGTCGGCGCGGGTGAGCCGGATGCGGCGCAGCGAGCGCCCGGCGACCGGCTCGGACCAGGCGATCCAGTGCGAGTCGGGGGAGAAGCGGGCGCTGGAGACCGGCCCGTAGCCGGAGGCGGCCAGTTCGCGGACCTCGCCGTCGGCCGCGGTGACCAGCAGCAGCCGTCCGTTCGAGGTGGTGGCGGCGAGCCGGCTGCCGTCGGGTGAGGCGGTGAGCTCCAGGACGCGGCCGATCCGTCCGGCGGCGATCACCCGGTGGCGGTGCTTCTCCGGCCCGCCGTGGCCCGGCCGTTCGGAGTGGCCCGGCAGCTCGGGGTGGCCCGGAGGTTCGCCGTGGCCGGGCCGTTCGCCGCTGCCCGGCCGTTCGCCGTGGCCGGGCCGCGCGGCATGGCCGGGCAGCGGCACCACCTCGATCGCGTCGGCGCCCTCGGCGTCGGTGATCCAGGCGGCCTCGCCGGTGTGCCCGAGCACCACCGGCAGCCGGGTGCGCACGCCGGGGGTGTCGGCGAGGGCGCGGGCCGGGCCGTCCTTGTGGGTGAGCCAGTACTGGCTGCCGCGCACGGTGATCACCCCGGCCCGGCCGGTCTGGTCGCAGGCGAGGTCCTTGACCTGGCCGGCGGCGTTGACCTGGTACGGGCGGCGGCCGGCCCTGGCGCCGCCGAGCGGGACGCGCAGCCGGCGCGGGGCGGGGGCGTCCAGGCCGTCCAGCAGCCAGAGGTCGCCGGCGTGCTGGTAGACGATCCGGGTGCCGTCGGTGGCGGCCTCGCGGGCGTAGTAGGAGGCGTGGTCGGTGTGCCGGCGCAGGTCGGTGCCGTCCGGGCGGCAGGAGTAGACGTTGCCGATGCCCTCGTGGTCGGAGAGGAAGGCGATCCGCCCGCCGAGGGGGCCGGTGACCGGCATGGGGGCGGCGAGGTGCCCGGTGTGCCCGGGCAGGATCCGCTCGCCGTCCACCCAGAGCCGGCCGGTGGCGCCGCCCCGGTAGCGCTTCCAGGCGGCCGGCTCGTGCGGGGCGGCGCCGGTGAGCAGGACGGTCCGCTCACGGCTCATCTGGGCGTCGCCGACCGGTCCCCAGGGCATCCGGCGGCCGGGGGAGCCGTCCGGGGGCAGGGCGTGCGCCCAGGTGTAGTGGCCGAAGGGCTCGTGGTAGGAGGTGACGGCCAGCACCTCGCCGTCGGGCAGCCAGCCGCGCACCCGGGTGTCCTGGCTGCCCCAGAAGCTGAGCCGGCTCGCCTCGCCGCCCTCGACCGGGGCGGTCCACACCTCGGGGGTCAGGCCGAGCCAGCTGGTCCAGGCGAGGGTGGTGCCGTCGGGGGAGAAGCGGGGGTGGCTGACCCGGGTGCGGTCGCAGCCGACCCGCCAGGCCCGGCCGGTGCCGGTGCCGTCGGCGTCCAGCGGGGCGATCCAGACGTCGTCCTCGGCGGTGAAGGTGAGCAGGCCGCCGTGCAGGTGGGGGTGGCGGAGGTAGCCGGGCGGGGTCACGCCTCCATCCTTCGACGGGGCGTCACCACCGGCAACCGGAGGAGGCGGCAACCGGTCTGGACCATTGACACCACAGGGCCGGATCCACTTCAGTGGTCTAGTCCAACTTGGGTGCGAGGCCGCGCCGTTCCCCCCACTGGCGCGTGCTCCGGCGTGCCCTCGGACGTCCCCCACGACCGCGCCATCGCAGGAGCACCCGCATGCGCAGAACACCCACCCCCGGAACCCCGGCCACCGGCCGCCGCGCGGCCGTCGCCGCCGGAACCGCCTCCGCCGTCGCCGCGGCCACCCTGGTCGGCGTCACGCTGGGCCTGGCGCCCGCCGCCTCGGCCGGAGAGTTCCTGGTCAACGGCGGCTTCGAGTCCGGCTCGCTCGGCCCCTGGAACTGCTCCGGCAACTCCGGCAGCGTCGTCACCAGCCCGGTGCACGGCGGCAGCCGCGCGCTCGCCGCGGCCGCCTCGGCCGGCGACACCGCCCAGTGCGGCCAGACCGTCACCGTCGCCCCGAACACCACCTACACGCTCAGCGCCTTCGTCAACGGCTCGTACGTCTACCTGGGCGTGGACGGCGGCGGCCCGAGCACCTGGACGCCGGGCACCGGCGGCTCGTACCAGAAGCTGAGCGTCAGCTTCACCACCGGCGCCAGCCAGACCAGCGCCACCGTCTACACCCACGGCTGGTACGGGCAGGGCACCTACTACGCGGACGACGTCTCGCTGGACGGCCCGGGCGCGCCCAGCCCGACGCCCACGCCGACCACGACCCCGACGGGCACCGCCTCCCCGACGGCGACCCCGACCGGCACGCCCACGGGCACCCCGACCGGGACGCCCACGGGTACGCCCACCGGGACGCCCACGGGCACGCCCACCACCCAGCCGGCCGGCAGCCACGCCCTGGTCGGCTACCTGCACGCGAGCTTCGCCAACGGTGCCGGCTACACCCGGATGGCCGACGTCCCGAACTCCTGGGACTTCATCAACCTGTCCTTCGGCGAGCCCACCTCCGTCACCTCCGGCGACATCCGCTTCAACCGCTGCCCGGCCACCGAGTGCCCGGGCGTCGAGTCGGACGACGAGTTCAAGGCCGCCATCGCCGCCAAGCGGGCCCAGGGCAAGAAGGTGCTGATCTCGATCGGCGGCCAGAACGGCCAGGTCCAGCTGACCACCACCGCGGCCAGGGACGCCTTCGTCAACTCGGTCTCGGCGATCATCGACAAGTGGGGCCTGGACGGGCTGGACATCGACTTCGAGGGGCACTCGCTCTCCCTCAACACCGGTGACAACGACTTCAAGAACCCGACCAGCCCGGTCATCGTCAACCTGATCTCCGCGCTGAAGACCCTCAAGGCCAAGTACGGCCAGGGCTTCGTGCTGACCATGGCGCCGGAGACCTTCTTCGTCCAACTCGGCTACCAGTACTACGGATCGGGCCCCTGGGGCGGCCAGGACCCGCGGGCCGGGGCGTACCTGCCGGTCATCCACGCGATGCGCGACGACCTCACCCTGCTGCACGTCCAGGACTACAACTCCGGCTCCATCATGGGCCTGGACAACCAGTACCACTCGATGGGCGGCGCCGACTTCCACGTCGCGATGACCGACATGCTGCTCAAGGGCTTCCCGGTGGCGGGCAACGCGAACAACGTGTTCCCGGCGCTGCCCGCCTCCAAGGTCGCCATCGGCATGCCGGCCACCACCAACGCGGGCAACGGCTACGTCGCCCCGGCCGAGGTGAACAAGGCGCTCGACTGCCTCACCAAGCTGGCCAACTGCGGGACGTACGTGCCGCGTTCGGGCGCGCAGCCGAACCTGCGCGGGCTGATGACCTGGTCGATCAACTGGGACCGGTTCGGTGGCCAGGAGTTCTCCAAGAACTTCAACGGCTACTTCGGCCGCTGATCAGGACGCCGATCCGCCGGGCCGGCTGATCCGTCGATCCGCCGGCCCGACGGCCTCCGGGGCCGTGCCCGGACCTACCCCCGTGAGGTCCGAGCACGGCCCCTCCTCGTCGTGGTCACCGACGGCGGTGGTCAGCGCGCCCGGCCCAGCGTCAGCCCGTTCACCGCCTCGACCGCCTCGGGAGACGCCGCCGCCAGGGAGCCCGAGGCGTACGGCGGCTGCGGGTCGTACTCGATCAGCAGCTGGATCGCCTGCGCGGTGGTGTCCCCGCTGATCCGGCCGGCCAGCGTCAGCGCGAGGTCGATCCCGGCCGAGACCCCGGCGGCGACGGCGTACTTGCCGTCGATGACGACCCGGTCGGTCCCGGTCGGCTCCGCCCCGTACGCGGGGAGCCGGTCCAGGACGCCCCAGTGGCTGGTGGCCCGGCGGCCCCTGAGCAGCCCGGCGGCGCCCAGCAGCAGCGAGCCCGAGCAGACCGAGGTGGTCCAAGTGGTGGTCGCGTCCACCCGGCGCAGCCAGTCGAGCAGCGCCTCGTTCGTGAGCTGGGCCTCCGTCCCGGGCCCGCCGGGCACCAGCAGCAGGTCGGCCGAGTCCACCTCGTCCAGGGCGGCGTCCGCGGTGATCGCCAGGCTGCCGAGGTCGTTGCGCACCGGCCCCCGCTCGGCGGCGGTGAGCACGACCTCGGCGCCGGGGATCCGGGACAGCACCTCGTACGGGCCGACCGCGTCCAGGGTGGTGAACTCGGGGTAGAGCAGGATGGCGATGCGCATCAGTGACCTCCGGTGGGTTCGGGTCGGAAGCGGCGTCGGTACTCGGCGGGCGGGGCGGCCAGGGCCCGGACGAAGGCGCGCCGCATCGCCTCCGGGGTGCCGTAGCCGCAGGAGCGCGCGATCTCCTCGACGCCGTCTGCGGTGTCCTCCAGCCGCCGCCGGGCGGCCTCCAGCCGGACCCCGTCCACGTACCGGCCCGGGGTGACCCCGACCTCGGCGGCGAAGGTCCGGGCGAAGTGCCGCGGCGACAGCGCCGACCGGCCGGCCAGCGCCTCGACCGACAGGTCGGCCTCCGGGTGCTCGGCGATCCACCGCTGCACCTCGCGCAGCGGCTGCCGGGCCGCCACCTGGGCGGCCAGCTGGGTGCTGAACTGGGCCTGGTTGCCCGGCCGGCGCAGGAAGACCACCAGGTGGCGGGCGACCAGCAGGGCCGTGTCGCGTCCCAGGTCCTCCTCGACCAGGGCCAGGGCCAGGTCGATCCCGGCGGTGACCCCGGCCGAGGTGGCGACGTGCCCGTCCCGGACGTGGATCGGGTCCGGGTCCACCTCGACGTCGGGGAACCGCCGGGCCAGCGCGTCGCAGTGCGCCCAGTGGGTGGTCGCCCGGCGCCCGGCCAGCAGCCCGGCCTCGGCGAGCAGGAAGGCCCCGGTGCACACCGACACCACCCGCTCGGCCCGTCCGGCCAGCTCCCGGATCCGCGCCACCAGCGCCGGGTCCGGGTGCGCGGTGCCCTGCCCGCCGGGGACCAGCAGGGTGTGCACGGGACCGGCCTGCGCCAGGTCCGCGTCCGGCAGCAGTCGCAGTCCGCTGTGGCAGCGCACCGGAGCACCGCCGGGGGAGGCGGTGGTCACCCGGTACGTCCCCGGCTGTCCGCAGGCCTTGCCCGCTCCCGCGAACACCTCCAGGGGG
Organism: Streptomyces sp. CBMA156; assembly: GCF_014596515.1. GTDB lineage: Bacteria > Actinomycetota > Actinomycetes > Streptomycetales > Streptomycetaceae > Kitasatospora. Next base: position 16,459 of record NZ_MSJQ01000413.1, on the reverse strand, counting down.
CCGGTCACGTCGAGGCTCTGCACGCCCTCGAAGAGGACGATGACCACGCTGCGCGCTCTCATGGGGCCAGCCTCCCAAGGGGGAGCGGCGGCAGCAATGACCTGCTTCCCACCTTTCCTGCCACCGCAGGGCCCTGTCGTCGCGCGGGCGTCCGCCGCGCGTGCGGACGCCGAAACGCCGGAAGGCCCCTCGCTCTCGCGAAGGGCCTTCCGGCTGTCTGTGCGCCGCCAGGGACTCGAACCCCGGACCCGCTGATTAAGAGTCAGCTGCTCTAACCAACTGAGCTAGCGGCGCCTGCTGACCTGGAGAACATTACCCGGTCGGCCGCCGAAACTCACAATCGGCCCGGAGTGCGGAGCCCGGCCGGCTCACATGACCAGCACCACCTTGCCCCGGACGTGCCCGGCGCCGACCAGCCGGTGGGCCTCGGCGACCCGCCCCATCGGGAGCGCCTCCTCGACCTCCAGCCGCAGCCCGCCGGCCTCCCACAGCTTCACCAGCTCGGCCAGCCGCGCAGCCGTCCGCTCGCCCCGCAGGCCCCGGACGCCCAGCCGCTCGGCGCCCGGGTAGTCGACCACGGTGACGATCCGGTTCCGGTCGGCGACCAGCTCGACGGAGGCCTCCAGGGCGCCCCGCCCGGCGGCGTCGAAGGCCGCGGTCACCCCCTGCGGCGCCGCCGCCAGGACCCGCTCGACCAGCCCCTCGCCGTACGCGACCGGCACCGCGCCCAGCTCGCGCAGGTACCCGTGGTTGCGCTCGCTCGCGGTGCCGACGACCGTGGCGCCCCAGGTCAGGGCCAGCTGGACGGCGACCGTGCCGACCCCGCCCGAGGCGCCGTGCACCAGCACCGTGTCGCCCGGGCCGACACCCAGCTCGGTGAGCGCCAGGTGCGCGGTCTGGCCGGAGGCGGAGAGCGAGCCGGCCTGTTCCCAGGGCATCCCGGCGGGCTTGGCCACCAGCCGGCCGGCGTCCACCGTGACCCGGTCGGCCTGGCAGCCCAGCGTCCGGAAGCCCAGCACCTCGTCCCCGACCCGCCAGTCGCCGGCGTCAGGACCGAGGGCGTCCACCACCCCGGCGAACTCGGTGCCGAGGACGAACGGCGGCTCGACCGCCAGCCCCGGTGGACGGAACCCCTCGCGGATCGCCAGGTCCACCGGCTGTACTCCCGCCGCGTACACCCGGACCCGCACCTCGCCCGGCCCGGGCTCCGGGTCGGGCACCTCGGTGACCCGCAGCACCTCAAGACCGCCGTTCCCCGTCACGGTGACCGCCTTCATGCCTGTTCCCACCCCTCCTCGACACTTCGACTTCTACGATCATCGGATGTGAAGTGCGCTTGAGGTCAAGCTTTTGTTCAGCGTGTCGATACTGATGGGCGCATTGTCAGATTTATCCTGGGCGGCGCCCAGCCGTCCGTCGATCGTCGAGAGGAACCTCCCCGTGGGCCAGCTGCCCCTGTTCTTCCTGGTGCTGCTCGCCTCCGTGGTGACCATGCCGCTCGGGCGGAAGACCGGAGTGCCACAACCGGTGCTGATGACCCTGCTCGGCATCGTCATGGCACTCGTCCCGCAGATCCCGGACGTCACCATCGAGCCCGAGCTGATCCTCCCGCTGGTCCTGCCGCCGCTGATCTTCGCGGTGGCCAGACGCTCCTCGGTGCGCTACTTCAAGGCCAACGCCCGCTCGATCCTGCTGCTGGCGGTCGCCCTGGTCGCGGTCACCACGGTCGCCGTGGCCGGCACCGTGCACTGGCTGCTGCCCACCCTGCCGCTCGCCGCCGCCATCGCGGTCGGCGCACTGGTCTCCCCGCCCGACCCGGTGGCCGCCGTCGCGGTGGCCGGCAGCGTCGGACTGCCCCGCCGCCTGGTGGCGATCCTGGAGAGCGAAGGGCTGTTCAACGACGTCACCGCGATCGTCATCTACTCGCTGTCCATCGAGGCCATGGTCAGCGGCGACTTCTCGGCCGGCGACGCGGTGCTGCGCTTCGTCCTGTCCGCGGTGCTGGCCGTGGTGGTCGGCGTCGCGCTGGGCTGGGTCAACACCAAGCTCGCCGAGCGCCTGGACGACCCGACCCAGCAGGTCGCGCTCAACCTGCTGGTGCCCTTCGCCGCGTACACCCTCGCCGAGGAGATCCACGGCTCCGGCGTGCTCGCCGTCGTGGTCTGCGCGCTCTACCTCGCCGAGCGGGCCTCCGACGCGGACGCCGTCGCCTACCGGCTGGTCGGCAACGCCTTCTGGGAGGTGGTCGAGATCCTGATCACCGGGGTCGCCTTCGGCCTGATCGGCCTGGAGCTGGCCACCGTGCTCAAGGAGGCCGGCAGCGGCTGGACCGGCTTCATCGGCGACGCCGCCGTGGTCATCGCGGTGGTCGTCGGGGTCCGGCTGCTCTGGCTGCTGCCGGCCGGCTGGCTGTCGAAGAAGCTGCGCTCCAACGACGAGGAGGACACCCCGTTCAGCTGGAAGGAGAGCGTGATCCTCTGGTGGTCCGGCATGCGCGGCGTGGCCACCGTCGCCCTGGCGCTCGCCATCCCGCTCACCCTGCACTCCGGCGAGGACTTCCCCGAGCGCGGCCGGCTGGTCTTCATCGCCTTCAGCGTGGTGCTGTTCACCCTGCTCGTCCAGGGCCTGACGCTGCCCTGGCTGGCCAAGCGGTTCGAGCTGGACATCGACCAGGACCAGCACGAGCAGGCCGTGCGGCAGCTCTGGTGGCGGGCCGCCAAGGCCGGGCTGAAGCGGCTCGGCGAGCTGGAGGAGCAGGACCGGCTGCCCGCCGAGGTCGCCGACCGCCTGCGGGACCGTCAGCACGACCGGCTGGCCAGGCTCTGCCCGGAGAACTACGCCGAGGAGGAGGCCGCCGAGGCCAAGCTGCGGATGGCCCAGTGGCGGGCCGCCAGGGACGTCGAGCAGGAGATGATCGCCGCCTCCCGGCGCGAGATGCTCTCCGCCCGCAGCGAACTCGGCGCCGATCCCGAGATGGTCGACGAGGTGCTGCGCGGCCTCGACCTGCGCTCCGAACGGAAGTGACGGAGCGTCCGCTCCCGCGGGGCGGGGCGTCCGCCCCGCGGGAGCGGAACACACCCGGCCGCAGGACCGCCGGGCGGAATGTGCGCGACCGGCTCCGGGGTTGCATAGGCTGAACCCGGGCAGGCCGTCAACGGAGTCGGCGCACCACGAGTACCCGCACGACCTCGCACCCAGGCCGCCACGGCCTGGCCCTCACGCCTGGCCCTGCCGGTTTCTGCACCCAGATGAATCGAGGACCCACCGATGTCGGAGACCCGCGCCGACGCCCGCACCCCGCTGGACCGCACCCCGCAGTGGGCCGCCCTGGCCAAGCACCGCGCCGAACTGGGCGACACCCACCTGCGCGAGCTGTTCGCCGCCGACCCGGAGCGCGGCCGCCGCCACACGCTCCAGGTCGGCGACCTGCACGTGGACTACGCCAAGCACCTGGTCACCGACGAGACGCTGGAGCTGCTGCGCGAGCTGGCCGCCGCCACCGGCGTCGCCGAGCTGCGGGACGCGATGTTCCGCGGCGAGAAGATCAACAACACCGAGCAGCGGGCGGTCCTGCACACCGCGCTGCGCGCCCCGCGCGGCGCCGTGGTCGAGGTCGACGGCGAGAACGTGGTGCCCGCCGTGCACGCCGTCCTCGACAAGATGGCCGCCTTCGCCGACCGGGTCCGCGGCGGCGAGTGGAAGGGCCACACCGGCAAGCGGATCCGCACCGTCGTCAACATCGGCATCGGCGGCTCCGACCTCGGCCCGGCGATGGCCTACGAGGTGCTCCGCTCGTACGCCGAGCGCGACCTCGACGTCCGCTTCGTCTCCAACGTGGACGGCGCCGACCTGCACGAGGCGGTCCGCGACCTCGACCCGGCCGAGACGCTGTTCATCGTCGCGTCGAAGACCTTCACCACCATCGAGACCATCACCAATGCGGTCTCCGCCCGCAACTGGCTGCTCACCGGGCTGCGCGCCGACACCGACGCGGTGGCCAAGCACTTCGTCGCGCTGTCCACCAACGCTCAGGGCGTGCAGGACTTCGGCATCGACACCGCCAACATGTTCGAGTTCTGGGACTGGGTGGGCGGCCGCTACTCCTTCGACTCGGCGATCGGCCTCTCGCTGATGATCGCCATCGGCCCGGACGCCTTCCGGGAGATGCTGGACGGCTTCCATCTGGTCGACGAGCACTTCCGCACCGCCCCGGCGGAGCAGAACGTCCCGTTGCTGCTCGGCCTGCTGGGCGTCTGGTACGGCGCGTTCTTCGACGCCCAGGCGCACGCGGTGCTGCCCTACTCGCACTACCTGTCCAAGTTCACCGCCTACCTCCAGCAGCTGGACATGGAGTCCAACGGCAAGTCGGTGACCAGGGACGGCACCCCGGTGGACTGGCAGACCGGCCCGGTGGTCTGGGGCACCCCCGGCACCAACGGCCAGCACGCCTACTACCAGCTGCTGCACCAGGGCACCAAGGTGATCCCGGCCGACTTCATCGGCTTCGCCAGGCCCGTCGCCGACCTGCTGCCCGGCCTGGTCGCCCAGCACGACCTGCTGCTGGCCAACTTCTTCGCCCAGACCCAGGCACTGGCCTTCGGCAAGACCCCGGAGGAGGTCGCGTCCGAGGGCGTGCCCGCCGAGCTCGTCCCGCACAAGACCTTCAAGGGCAACCACCCGACCACCACCATCCTGGCCGGCGAGCTGACCCCCTCGGTGCTCGGTCAGCTGGTCGCGCTCTACGAGCACAAGGTGTTCGTCCAGGGCGCGGTCTGGAACATCGACTCCTTCGACCAGTGGGGCGTCGAGCTGGGCAAGGTGCTCGCCAAGCGGATCGAGCCGGTGCTGCTCACCGGCGAGGGCACCGAGCGGCTGGACAGCTCCACCGCCGAGCTGGTCGCCCGCTACCGGGCGCTGCGCGGCCGCTGAGCCGGGGCCGGGCCGCTCGCTCCGGCGGGCGGCCCGGGCCCGGCCGGCCGCCGTACGGGCGTCCGCCGCGCGTGCGGACACCGAAACGCCGGAAGGCCCCCCGCTCTCGCGAAGGGCCTTCCGGCTGTCTGTGCGCCGCCAGGGACTCGAACCCCGGACCCGCTGATTAAGAGTCAGCTGCTCTAACCAACTGAGCTAGCGGCGCCTGCTGACAGAGAAGACTCTAGCAGCGCCCCGCGGCCGGGCCAAAATCGAATACCGGTCGCCCCGCGTTCACCCGCCGGTCACGACGGCAGGCCCGGCGACAGCCGCCGCACCCGGCTCGCGCGCCGCCCGGACACAGGCCCACAGCACCACCGCGGCGCCGGGCAGCCGGGGCTCCCGTTGCTCCGGCGCGACGATCCACCGGCCGGCGCCCCGCCCGGGGGAGTCCGGGCTGTTCACCATCCGTTGCAGGGGCGGCACGGTCACCGCGTCGCCCCTGCCGTGGCACAGCAGCGGCGGCACGTCCCTGGCCCACTCCTCCCAGGCCAGCAGCCGGCGCAGCCGGGGCGCCGCACCCGGCTGGACGAACAGCAGGATCCGCCCCCGGTGGCTCGCGGCCGGTCCGCAGCCGGGGCCTGAGACCCACAGCTCGTCCAGCACCCGGCGGCCGAACAGCGCCGGCATGCTGATCACGTCGAAGGCACGCCCGCAGGGCAGCACCGAGGGCGCCCAGGGGCGGCTCTCCCACAGGGCGCGCATGCTGCGCGGGTACTCGCTGGCGGAGGCGAGCCAGGCCTCCCCGGCCGCGCTGACGTGTTCCACCGACGGGGACATCACCGACGGGTACATCACCGGCTGCCGCGTCACCGGTTGTCGTGTCATCGACTGCTGTGTCCAGATCTCCACGGAGAGCAGCCTGTGCGGCCCGCGCACGGGGCGGGACGGAAAGCGCGGTTCGCCGGACAGGGCTGCGGGGAACGGCGTACCCTTCCCCGCCGTGCATATGCCAGAGGCCCGGTCCGGCGACGGCGCGCGCGGGGGATCAGTCCTCGTGCCTGCGCGGCTGGAGCAGGGTGCGGCCGTACTCGATCATTTTGGCGGCGTAGTCCGGGGTCCAGTCCGCCCGCTGCGCGACCTCGGCGTCCGAGAGCGCGTCGAAGCGGCGTGGGTCGGCCAGTTGCGCGGCGGCGACCGCCTGGAAGTCCGTCGCCCGTTCGGCGGCGGTCCGGAAGGCCAGGGCCAGTTCCGTGGAGCGGCGCAGCAGCTCCGCCGGGTCCTCGATCGACTCCAGGTCGAAGAATCGTTCCGGCTCGGGTTCGGCGGACTGCGGTTCGAACAGCAGCTGCACCGGACGCAGGCGCCTGGGGGGCTCGGACGACTCTGGGGAGTCGGGCATGGACGGACACCTCCGGGTTTCGGGTGGGGTGGGCGGAACCTGCTCCGGGCTGCGCCGCCCGGTCGTGGCCGCCGTCCATTCTCTCGCGGCGGTGGCCGGTAGCGGAACGGTGCGCACGCGGGCGCTATTCCCGGATGTGCGCCGGGCGTGCGCCTCGGGCGCCGCGCTTCCGGGGCGCGTGCGAACCGGTTGTCCCGGTGTACCGGCCGCTCCGGCCGGTGGATCGCTCCCGTCCGTGGGCGGCTCCGCCGGACGCGGTCACCCAGCGAAACGGGAGAACCCCCCATGCGTGTGAGAAGGGGCCTCACGGCCCTCGCCCTGTCCGTCCTGTCCGTGCTGGGCGCCCTGCTCGCGGCCGCCACCTCCGTCGCCCCGGCCGCGGTGGCCGCCGAGACGGCGCTGGTGGTGGCCGGGGAGCCGAGCGGCCCCGGCGGCGTCTCGACGGCGACCTGCCCGCCCGGCACCCATCTGACCGGCGGCGGCTACCGGCTCCAGCCGGACGCGGACGGCCCGGTGCGCGCCAACGGCCCCACCGACGACGCGCGCGGGTGGAGCGCGGAGGCGGAGCGAGGTTCCGTGGCGGCCTTCGCGGTCTGCGAGACCGAGGACTGACCCCGGCCGCTACCGCAGGTGGACCCGGTGGCCGCTCAGGTGGTGCAGCACCTGGTGGTTGGCCTCCCAGCCGTCCGGAAACGTCACCGGGACGCCCAGCTGCACCGGCTCGGTCGAGGGGTGCTCGTCCAGCAGCCCGGCGATCCCGGCCCTGGCCACCACGATGCAGGCGTGCCGGTGCCGGGAGGCGAGCACGCAGAGCCGGCCGGTCTCCAGGTGGAAGGCGGTCGCGTCGGGGCGTCCCGACAGCGGGTGCAGCACCACGGTGACGTCGTACTCGCGGCCCTGGAGCCGGTTGGCGGTGTCCACCGTGACGGCCGGACCCGCCGTGCCGTCCACCGGCACGCCCTCCTTGAGCAGTGCCGCGCGCACCGCCGCCGCCTGGTCCCGGTGGGCGGTGCCGACGGCGATCCGGTCCGCGGTGAGCGGCGCCTCGCCCTGCTCGGAGCTCGCGGTCAGCCCGCGCTCCAGCAGTCGGCGGACGGTGGCCGCGACCGCCGCCACGGCCTGCGGGTCGGTCCGCACGGTGTGCCGGGCGGGCAGTTCCAGCAGGGCCCAGCCGTGCTCGGCGGCCCGGTCGATCACCGCGTCGAGGGCCGAGCCGTCGGGGCGCACGGTGGCGGTCAGCCGGCGGTCCCCGGGGCCGGTGCCCGAGCGGAACGGCGTGTACGGGTAGAAGGCCCGGGAGATCAGCGGCGCGGCGCTGGCCGGCAGCCGCCAGGAGACCGGCAGCCGGTGCGGCTCGATCTCCGGGTTGTGCGCCAGCATGGTGACCACCGCGCTGCCGGACGGGTCGTACGACAGACCGGCCCACTGCTCGGTGCCGACCACGGTGAACGGGTCCAGCTGGCCGGGGTCGCCGACGAACAGCGCCCGCTCGAACAGCCGGGCCACCGCGAGCAGGGCGTCCGAGCGCATCTGGTACGCCTCGTCGACGATCGCGTGCCGCCACGGGGCCTCGGTCCGCACCCACTGCCACTTGGCCGAGGTGGAGACCACCACGTCGTGCTCGACCAGGTCGGCGACCTTGTCGGAGGGCGTGACGTTGGCGTGCTTCAGCACCTCGGGGCCCGGCCTCGAATCCGCGGCGTGCAGCCGGCCGATCGTCAACTCCGGTGCCTTCTCGGCCAGTCGGCCGACCAGGTCGTCCACCTGGCCGTTGGTCTGGGCGACGATCATCAGCCGCTCGCCGGCCTCGACCAGCTCGCGCGCGGCCCGCACCACGAGCGTGGACTTCCCGGCGCCGGGCGGGGAGTCCACCACCACACCGCGCGGGGCGCCGACCGGCGGACGGACGGTGGCCGCGAGGATCCGGGCCACCGCGGCGTCGGCGGCCGCGCCCGGGGCCTGCTCGGGGGTCATCGGACGGTTCACTCCCACTCCTCGGAGACGGTCGGGGCGGGCGCGGGCACGGGCGCGGCGCCGGGCGGGCCGCCGTGGGTCCAGGGGGTGTCGTCGGGCTCCGGCAGCGGCGCGGACTGCCGCACCGTCAGCTCGAACAGGGTGAAGGTGACCGTCTCGCCGGGCTCGGGCAGGCTGCCGGGCTCCGGCTCCTTCCTGCGGCCCATGCCGGAGAGCACCCGCAGGGTGAGGGTGCCCTCGGCGGTGTCCACCGCGACGATCTCGGCCTTCTGCGCGGCAGGGTCTCCTCCGGCCTCCGGCCGGGGGGACCCCCAGACCCGGTGCACCTCCCGGCCGAGGTCCGCGTGCGGGCGGTCGACGGTCCGCAGGGTGACCAGCGGGCGCGGCTTGGGGGAGCGGCCGGTGGTGTCCCAGTCCGGCACCACCTCCGTCACCACGCCGCTGAACGCCTCGCCGGCCAGCCGGTGCTCGGCCATCGCCAGCGGGTCGTCCAGCGCCTCCTGGACGTCGAGGCGGGTCTGCTCGCGTTCGCGCTGGGCGAGCTTGCGGGCGGCGGTGACGGCGTCGTCCTGCCGGGGCTGCGGCGGCTCGCCGGCCGCCAGCCGGTCCCGGTGGCCGGTGTAGGACCAGCGGTCGCCGGTCCAGCGCTCCGCCAGGTGGCCGGCCGGCGGCAGCGCGCGCAGCAGGTCCAGGCCCTGCCAGACGTCCTGCCAGGTGGGCAGCAGGACGGCCGTCAGCGCCTCCTCCAGCGCGGTGACCGAGGCCCGTACCGCCACCCTGGCGCGCCCGGCGGCGGCCTCGTCGCCCTGCTCGGTGCTGTGCTGCAGGGCGCCCACGGCGGAGTCGTAGCGGGCGATCGCCGGGGCGAGCACGAACTCGTCGAAACGGGGGTCGGTGGCCGGGCCGGCCGGCGGGTGCAGCAACTGCCCCCGGTCGTCCCGGGCGGACTCGGCCAGCTCGGCCGCCTGCGCGCCGGACAGGCCGTCCGGCGGGCGGTGCCAGGCCAGCCTGGCCGCCAGGTGCTGGTCCTCCAGGTGGCTCTGGCCGGTCGCCCAGTGCCTGGCCAGCAGGCCGGTCATCGGCAGCAGCAGGGAGGAGCCAGGCACCTGGGCGCGGTCGGTGAGGTGGGTCAGCCAGCGGCCGAGCAGCGGCACCCGGACCGGCGCCGGGTAGGGGCCGGGCTCCTCGTCCTCGACGGTGCGGCGGAAGCGGGTCGAGCGGCCGATCAGGGCGAGGTGGTGCACACCCGCGCCGTTCGGCACGACCAGCTGCGGGGCGTCCGCGCACAGCTCGCGGAACACCTGGGTCTTCTCGCCGGTCTCCGGGTCCTTCTCGGAGCCCTCGATCTGCTCGACGTCCTCGGCGTAGGACTCCAGGTAGGGCAGCAGGTCGGCGGCCAGCTCGGCCAGGAAGTCGAACCGCAGGGTGCGGTTGAGCGGTTGCGGCACCAGGTGCAGCCGGGGCGAATCCCGGTCGGTGCCGAGCATCACCGCGAGCGGCGCGCCGGACTCGCCGGCGGCGGTCAGCGGGATCAGCACCATCGGCCGGTCGGACAGGTGCCGGTGCCGGACGGTGGCCAGCGGCTCGGCCCGGCCGCTGCGGACGGACTCCAGCCGGGCGAGGGTGGTGAGCAGGCTCATGCGTCCGCTCCCGGGGCCCGCGCCGTCAGCGGGCCGGCGCCCGGGGCCGCCGCCCCGAGGGCCTCGGCCCGCAGGGCGGCCGCGTAGGCCAGCCGCTCGGTGGCGTCGTCCGCGCCGTCCAGGTCGCCGCTCTTCGTACCGGCGGCGGCCAGCGCCCCGGCGACCGTACGGATGCTGCCCAGCTCGCCGCGCACGCCCCGGCCGAGCTGTTCGACCCGGTCGTCGCAGCGGGCCCGGGCGCGGCAGTGGAAGCCGAGTTCGCAGGTGGAGAGGCAGTCCGGGCTGTACGCGGCGGGCACCGTCTCGACCGAGGCGGTGAGCTGTTCGGCGGTCCTGGCCGGAGCGCCGTCCTCGTCGGTGGCCAGGTCGAAATCGGCGGTCGGCGGCAGCGCCTCCAGCAGCGGGCCGATGCCGGTCATCCGGCTCAGCTGGCGGCGGGTGGTGGCCAGTTCGCGGCGGACGTCCACGGCGACCGCGGTCGGCCGGTTGCCGAAGTCCTTCGGACAGACCAGCAGCACGCTGGTGCGCGGGCTGCCCGGCAGCCGCTGCTCGGTGTACGGGTCCTCGGCGAGCGGCTGCCCGGCCGCCGCGGCGGCGGCCTGCTGGAGCGCCAGCACGTAGACCGCGGCCTGCCGGGCGGCGGCGCCGACCTTCGCCGGGTCGGCGCTGCCGTCCAGCACCGGGAAGGACTTGATCTCGACCACGGTGCACCGCCCGCCGTGCACCACCAGCGCGTCCGGTTCCAGGTAGGCCGTGCTGCCGGCCACCTCCAGGCGCAGCATCGGGTGGTCCAGCAGCGTCCAGGCCTCCGGCTCCGCGGCGGCCAGGGCCAGCGCCTCGACGGTCCGGTCGGCCCGCACGGCCGGGCCGGAGCGGTGCAGCAGGTCAGGGACCAGGAGCGGGGCGTGGCCGTCCGCCGGGACGCCCAGGTGGTGGCGGAGCGGTTCCAGCAGAGGGGCGTAGCCGTCCGCCTTCAGCCGGGACTCGAAGATCACGCCGCGGGCGATGGCGAACGGGGACTGGCCGAAGGGGGCGGGGCGGCCGAGCCGGGCGGCCAGCGCGGACTTGTCCACCCCGGCCGCGTCGAGCACGGCGCGGCGCCGGCAGCCGGGATTGGCGGCGAGCGCGGCGAGGGAGCGGGCGTTCAGACTGCGCTGCGGGGCCGGTCCGCGCAGCTCCGCGAGCCGCTGGGCGAGCGGCTCAGCGGACCCGCCGGGCGGGACGTTCGTCGAGACGTTCATGGTGCGGCCCAGTGTCGCATCCCGGTCCGACAGCGCGGTGCGGACCGGCCACCGGACGCCGCGCCGGCGGCCCTGACCCGACGCCGCGCCGGCCGTGGGCCGCCCGGGGTCCACGGCCCCGCGATCGTGGCAGGCACCCGGGTGGGGGATCATGGAGCCCGGTGCTCAATGGTGAGACCGACCGTTGACCGCCCTGTCGCGAGGAGCCCCCATGCCCGCCCGAATCGTGCTGGTCCGCCACGGCGAGACCGAGTGGTCCGCCACCGGCCGCCACACCGGCCGCACCGACATCCCGCTGACCGAGGAGGGCCGCGCGATGGCCCGGGCCCTCGGCGCCCGTCTCGCCAAGGCCCCCTGGAACGGGCTGCCCGACGCGCTCGTCTACACCAGCCCGCTCGGCCGGGCCAGGGAGACCTGCGAGCTGGCCGGCTCCGGCGACCGCGCGGTGGAGCGCCCGGAGCTGATGGAGTGGGACTACGGCCGGTACGAGGGCCGCACCGGCTCGGACATCCGGGCCACCGACCAGCCCGGCTGGCTGATCTGGCGCGACGGCGTGCCCGGCGGCGAGAAGCTCTCCGAGGTGGCCGCCCGGGTGGACGCCTTCCTCGCCGGCCTCAACGAGGAGCACGGCGTCCCGGAGCCGGACACCACCGTGATGCACTGCGCCGACCGGGACGTGATCCTCTTCGCGCACGGCCACCTGCTGCGCATCCTGACCGCCCGCTGGCTGGGCCTGCCGCCCGAGTTCGCCCAGCGGTTCAAGCTCGGTACGGCCGCGCTCTGCGTGCTGTCCTGGGAGTACGGCGCCCCCGCGGTGGAGGTCTGGAACGACCTGTCCCACCTGGAGGGGCTGACCGCCGGGCACTGATCCCCGGGCTGTCGGCCCGGCTCGTCGGACGGTCTCCCCGGGGTGTTCGCGGGGCCTCGCCGGTGTCTCCCGGAGCGTGCTCAGGCGGCGGACGCCCGGTCGTACTCGGTCAGGAAGCGGCGCACCTCGGGCACCGCGACGTGCGGGCGCAGCCGCCCGGCGGTGTCCGCGAGCATGGACCGGATCCGGGCCGAGCGGACGGCGCCGAACAGGGCGACGGCGGCCGAGCCGTGGTGCGCCGCGCCCGCGAGGTCCCCCCGGCCGAGCCGGTCGTGGGCCAGTTCGGCGGTGTACAGCACCCGGTTGCGGACGAAGTGCGGCTTCTGGAGCGTTATCGCCAGCCCGGCCTGCTCACTGGCGCGGTCCCAGTCGCCGAGCGCGGACCAGCACTGCGACTGGAGGCCGGCGAACTCGGCCTCGCCGAAGAAGGACATCCACTCCGGGTCCTGCTCGCAGGGGCCGCGGTCGAACAGGGTGTAGGCCCGGCCGATCGCGCGCTCGCAGGAGGCGCGGTCCTGGAGCAGCGCCCAGGCACCGGCCTCGCGCATGGTCAGCAGGGCGATCAGCCGGCCGGAGCCCAGCCCCCCGGCGGCGACCTGCCCGGCCTGGGCGGCGCGCAGCGCCTCGCGCGGGCGGCCGGCGTCCCGGGCGAGGAAGGCGCTGTTGCAGAAGACGTGTGCCTCCATCGCGGAGTCCCCGGCCATCCTGGCGGTGGCGAGCGCCTCCGCGTAGAACGAGCGGGCGTCCGCGAGCCGGTTCGAGTCATGCGCCAACCAGCCCACCGAGATGGCGAGTTCGCCCGCACCGGCCTGGAGCCGGCGTTCCGTCTCGGTGCTGTACTCGCACTCGTTGAGCAGCACGTACGCGTTGCGCAGCGACTGCCCGGCGAGCTCGTACAGGGCGTCCGCGCCGTGCGCGTCGTCGGCCAGCCGGATCTCCCGGACGGCCTGTTCGACGCGGAGCACCTCGGCGGCGCCCACCCGGCGCAGCGGCCCCACCGGGACGGGCCGGCCGGGCACCACCGGCTCGGTGCCGAGCAGTGACGGCGCGGTGAACTCCGCACCGGGAAGGGTGCCTTGGCCGGCGAGCACACCGGAGGCGCCGGCGGTACCGGCCGGCCGGCCAGCGGCCGCGGCCGGTCGGTCGATGCCGATCACGGTGGCCAGCGCGGTGGTGCCGCCGGCCAGGAACGTACGGCGACGCACGTCGTCGTTCTCCTCGTCGAGATAGGGCGATCCATCGGGCCCCCGGGGCGCCGTGCCTGGGCTCGGCCACGGGGGCCCGTCCGGAGCGGCTGGATCCGCGTACGGCGAGGCAGCGTACGGGAGTTGAGTGGAGAGTGGTGAGCGCGGGGCGGGCAGGGGCGGGAACGTCGGGTGGAGCGTGGGCGGTTGGGGCCGCCCACCGCCGCCGTCCGCCGGGCGGCGGCGGACGGAGGTCCTGGGGGCGAAGCCGAGGTCGGTGAGCGTGCGGTCCGGCCACATGTGCCGGAACACCCGCTCGTAGGCGTAGTTGGGGCAGCGGATCTCACCGGACTCGACCCGTCCGACGTAGCGGGCGTCGCAGGACACGTGCTCGCCGATCTCGCGGGCCGCCCTGCGGACGGCCGTGGCGAACTCCCCGGGTGAGCGGTCGCCGCGCAGGGCGCGCATCGCGGTGTTGGGGGACGGTCGGTTCGGCTCGGCCGGTGGGGTGGCTGCCATGGCGCCGAGAGTACTCGGAGTCACCGGTCGGCCACAGTCGGTTTGCGGGATAATTGACGTCAAGTCGGGGCAAAGTGGGCCATGTTGCGGGATATCTGCCATGAAATGCCATGCCTTGCTGTAAGGCGCCCCGTGGCCTGTGGCGCGCCCGCTCCGTTGTGCTGGTACGAGGAAAGCCCATGCCGTCGCCCCGGCCCGTCCCAGCCCGGCGGCCCCTCCCAGCGGCTGTGCTTCCGGACCCGACGAGGTACAGGAGGGCTCATGATGGCCACCGGACTGCCGCAGCACCGCCCCGTCCCCGGGGGAGTGTTCGCCGGCGCGTCTCCCGCCCTGCTCCCCGAGCCCGGTGACGACCGGGCCTCCGGCCGGGGGCCGGTCGAGGGCGGACACGTCCGCTGGGGCGGCCACCGGCGCGAGCGCACCACCCCCGAAGAGGGCACCCGCGTCACCGCCTGCGACACCGTGACCGTCGCCCTGCGGCACGGGCTGGAGGCCGTCGACATCCTCAGACTGCGCCGCGCCTGCGGAGTCGTCCTGCAGAGCCGCAACGGCAGCACCGTCTCCTTCCTCGTCCCGGCCGGCACCTGGGAGACCTGGCACCTGCCCGGCAGCTCCTGTACGGCGGGCGCCCTGGTGCCCACCGCCACCGACCCGCGCTGGGTGATCCCGCCCTCCGGTGCCGGCCGCACCGCGCGCGCCACGGACGCCTGGGTGCTCCGCTCCGCCCTCTGCGAGGCCGCCTGCACGCTCACCGCAGGCGGCCTCGGTCCGTTCTAGCGGGCGTGCCGCGCGGATCCGGCCGGGCCCGTGAGCCACCGGCCGGGTCCCCGCGGCACGCCGCCGACCCGTGGCGCCGTCCCGCTGACCCGTGGCGCCGCCCCTCCGGCCGTCGGGGCCGTCCCCCGCGCGGCGGCGATAATGGCCGACATGGGACGAAGCAGCAGAGCCGCCCGCGGCAGTGAAACGGCGGCCACCACCGGCGAGGCCGGGCGTACCCACGCCCAGGGCCCGCTCAGCCGTCCCGTCGGCTCCGGCGTCGCCGAGCTGCGACCCGACCGCGACCGTCCCGCGGCCTGGTCGCTGCTGATCGACGGCGCCCCGCAGTCCCTGGTCGACCTCGCCGACCCCACCCACCTCGGCTTCGAGTACCAGCGCCGGCTCGGCCACCTGATCGACCTGGCGGCCCCGCCCGGCCGGCCGCTGACCGTCCTGCACCTCGGCGGCGGCGCCCTCACCCTGGCCCGCTACGTCGCCGCGACCCGGCCGCGCTCCCGCCAGCAGGTCGCCGAGATCGACACCGCGCTCACCGAACTGGTGCGCACCGAACTGCCGTTGGACCGCGGCTGGCAGATCAAGGTACGCGGCGCGGACGCCCGCAGCGTGCTGGAGCGTACCCCCGAGGGCAGCGTCGACCTGGTGATCACCGACGTCTTCTCCGGGGCCCGCACCCCGGCCCACTGCACCACCGTCGAGTTCACCACCCTCGCCGCCCGCGCCCTCGTCCCCGGCGGCTGGTACACCGCGAACATCGCCGACGGCGGCGCCCTGCCCTTCGCCCGCTCCCAGGTGGCCACCCTCGGGGCGGTCTTCCCCGAGCTGTGCCTGATCGCCGACCCCGCGGTGCTGCGCGGCAAGCGCTTCGGCAACCTCGTCCTGGCCGCCGCCCACGCCCCCCTCCCGGTCGCCGACCTCACCCGCAGGGCCGCCTCCGACTCCGCCCACGCCCGGGTCGAACACGGCCGTGCGCTCACCGACTTCGCGGCGGGCGCCGCCCCGGCGACGGACGCCACGGCGGCTCCGTCCCCGGAACCGCCGCCGGGGGTGTTCCGCTGAGCGGGAGGCCCGGCTGATGGTGCTGCCCGGCTGACGGTGCCGGCCGCGGTTGTCGTGAGCCGCCTTCGCGGGCCTCGCGGTTTTCGCGGCCCTCGCGGCCCGGAACCGCTTGGGCCGCCTCGTCCGCCCGCCGTGAAACCGTTGCCGGACGACCGGATCGCGCCCGACGATGGTGCCACCGACCGACCGCCGACCCGAGGGGGACGCCATGGAGATCAGACCGGCCCGGCCGGAGGAGGCCGCGCTGCTCACCGACCTCGCGCTGCGGGCCAAGGCCTACTGGGGTTACGACGAGGCGTTCATGGCCGCCTGCCGGGAGGAACTGACCATGGACGCCGACGCGATCGAGCGCTCGGCCACGGGGGTGGCCAAGGAGGGCGGGCGGGTGCTGGGGTTCGTCTCGCTCTCCGCCACGCCGCCGACCGGGTCGCTGGACATGCTCTTCGTCGAGCCCACGTCGATGGGCAGGGGCATCGGCCGGGCGCTGTTCGAGCGGGCCAGGGACCGGGCAGTGGCGCTCGGGCTGCGCCGGTTCACCATCGCCTCCGATCCGAACGCCGAGCCGTTCTACCTGGCGATGGGCGCCACCCGGATCGGCAGCGTCCGGTCCGGTTCGATCCCGGGGCGCGAACTCCCGCTGCTGGTCCTGGAACCGGCGAGGTCCTAGCCGGGGCGGTCGGGACGGCGTGACCCGGTCCGGTCAGTGTCCGCGCGGCAGTCCGCGGTGCTTGCACATGGCCGCCCCGGTGAGCAGCAGTCCGGCGGCGATGGGGGCGAGGACGGCGGTCGCGGTCGCGGAGCCGTGCCCCGGGGCGGTCACGGTGGCGGTGTCCGCGATGGCCACCGTCCCCGGCGGCCCGCTGCCGCCCGGCAGGGGGGAGGGCGGGGGG
>NZ_MSJQ01000412.1 GCF_014596515.1 Streptomyces sp. CBMA156 | reverse complement strand
CCTCAGCGTCCACAGCCCCGAAGACCTCGAACACGTCGCCCAGGAACTCAACGGCCGTCCACGCAAGACGCTCGGCTGGAACACTCCAGCCGAGCGTCTACGTGATCTACTCACCACCTGAGAACCAAACGGTGTTGCAACGACCACTGGAACCCAAGGATCCGGTGCGGGGCCCTCTCGCGTGCGCGGCCGGGAGCCGGGGTCGGCTACTTGGCGGTCTTCATGGTGTCGCGGATCGCCCGGGTCTTCTCGGCGGCCTGGGCGGGGGTGAGGGCCGAGCCGCCGACGCCGGCCGCCGTGACACTGACCTTGGTGAAGGTCACCCGGGCGTAGGTCGACTTGTCCGCCCAGATGCAGACCGTGGACTGGGTCTTGCCGCCCAGCAGCGAGTAGACGCCGCAGGAGAGCCGGCCCGAGGAGGCGTGGTCGTCCTTGGCCGGGAAGTCGGCCAGCGGGGTGGTCCAGGTGACGCCGCCGCCGCCCTTCCCGGACTCCTCGACGATCTGGCCGGGGTCGTTGATGGTCCCGTAGAAGCCGGTCACCGAGAGGCTGTCCGTCGGGTCGCCGCCCTTGGCGTAACTGGCGATCACGACGGTGAGGCCGCTGCCGTACTTCTCGGCGTCCTTCGACTCGGGCTTGGTCGGGTCGACGGCCTCCTCCTTGGCCGACTTCTGGGTGTAGCCGTCCGGGAGGGTCTGCGGGGTGGAGATCCGGTAGCTGCCGCCCGAGTCGCTGCCGCCGAGGAACTTCCAGGCGGCGAAGCCGCCGCCGCCCAGCACCAGCGCGCCGATCACCAGCCCGATCACCAGGCCGCCCTTGCCCCTGGGCCGCGGAGGGGGCGGGTAGCCCGGCTGGCCGTACGGCGCCTGCGGCGGCGCGCCGTACGGCTGCTGGGGCGCGCCGTAGGGCTGCTGCGGCGGCTGGCCGTACTGGGGCTGACCTTGCTGGGGCTGGCCGTACTGGGGTTGCCCGTACTGCGGCTGGGGCGCCCCGTAGGGCTGCTGGGGTTGGCCGTACTGCGGCGGCGGGCCCCCGTGGGGCTGCTGCGGCTGTCCCTGCGGATACTGCTGTCCCTGGCCGTACATCTGCGTCCGTGCTCCCCCGCCGCACCCGCGGCCTGTGGTGTGTCGAGTCGTTCCGTGCCCGTCCGGTCCGCCGGACGAGTGCCCGGGCACGCTACCGCACGGTGCCCGGTGCGGGCCCGGCCGGGCGTGGCGGCGCCGCGGGCCGAAAGCCGTTCGTGACCCGGTCCTCCGGTTACGTAAACTGTGCGTCGTGACCGACACGACGAACCAGCGCCCCGTGAGCACCTTTGCCGGGGACGAAGCAGCAACCCTCCCGACGACCTACACCCCCGCGGACGTAGAGGGCGAGCTGTACGAGCGCTGGGTGGACCGTGGCTACTTCACGGCGGACGCGAAGAGCGACAAGCCCGCCTACACCATCGTCATCCCGCCGCCGAACGTCACCGGCGCCCTGCACCTGGGCCACGCCTTCCAGCACACGCTGATGGACGCGCTGACCCGCCGCAAGCGCATGCAGGGCTACGAGACGCTCTGGCTGCCGGGCATGGACCACGCCGGCATCGCCACCCAGAACAAGGTCGAGCAGCAGCTCGCCGAGTCCGGCCTGTCCCGGCACGACCTGGGCCGGGAGGCCTTCGTCGAGAAGGTCTGGGAGTGGAAGAAGAGCTACGGCGGCCGCATCCTCGGCCAGATGCGCCGCCTCGGCGACGGCGTGGACTGGTCCCGCGAGCGCTTCACCATGGACGAGGGCCTCTCCCAGTCCGTCCAGACCATCTTCAAGCGGCTCTTCGACGACGGCCTGATCTACCGCGCCGAGCGCATCATCAACTGGTGCCCGCGCTGCCTCACCGCGCTGTCCGACATCGAGGTGGAGCACGAGGAGACGCCGGGCGAGCTGGTCTCGATCCGTTACGGCGAGGGCGACGACTCGATCATCGTCGCCACCACCCGGGCCGAGACGATGCTGGGCGACACCGCGGTGGCCGTCCACCCGGAGGACGAGCGCTACCGCCACCTGGTCGGCCGCACCATCAAGCTGCCGCTGACCGACCGCGAGATCCCGGTCGTCGCGGACGAGCACGTCGACCCGGAGTTCGGCACCGGCGCCGTCAAGGTGACGCCCGCGCACGACCCGAACGACTTCGCCATCGGCCAGCGCCACGACCTGCCCAACCTGACCGTGATGGACGATCGCGGTGCGATCACCGTGCACGGCCCCTTCCTCGGCCTGGACCGGCTGGAGGCCCGCTCGGCCGTCGTCGGCGCGCTGCGCGAGCAGGGCCGGATCGTCGCCGAGAAGCGCCCGTACATGCACGCCGTGGGCCACTGCTCGCGCTGCCACACCGTGGTCGAGCCGCGGCTGTCGCTCCAGTGGTGGGTCAAGGTCGAGCCGCTGGCCAAGGCCGCCGGCGACGCCGTCCGCGACGGCAAGGTGGAGATCCACCCGAAGGAGCTGGAGCGCCGCTACTTCGACTGGGTCGACAACATGTACGACTGGTGCATCTCGCGCCAGCTCTGGTGGGGCCACCGGATCCCGGTCTGGTACGGCCCGGAGGGCGAGGTCGTCTGCGTCGGACCGGACGAGCAGCCGCCGACCGGCGAGGGCTGGGTCCAGGACCCGGACGTCCTGGACACCTGGTTCTCCTCCGGCCTGTGGCCGTTCTCCACGCTCGGCTGGCCGGAGAAGACCGCCGACCTGGAGAAGTTCTACCCGACCGACGTCCTGGTGACCGGCCACGACATCATCTTCTTCTGGGTCGCCCGGATGATGATGTTCGGCCTGTACGCGATGGACGGCGAGGCGCCGTTCAAGACCGTCGCCCTGACCGGTCTGGTGCGCGACGAGTTCGGCAAGAAGATGTCGAAGTCCTCCGGCACCGCGGTGGACCCGCTGGACTGGATGGACGCCTACGGCGCCGACGCCGTCCGCTTCACCCTGGCCGGCGGCGCCAACCCGGGCGCGGACGTGCCGATCGGCGAGGACTGGGTCAAGGGCTCGCGCAACTTCTGCAACAAGATCTGGAACGCGACCCGCTTCGCGCTGATGAACGGCGCCACCGCCGCGGGCCCGCTGCCCGCGCCGGAGGACATGACCGCGGTCGACCGCTGGATCCTGTCGCGGCTGAACGCCACCGTCGCCAAGGTGGACGCGCTGTACGACGACTTCCAGTTCGCCAAGGCCACGGACGCGCTCTACCACTTCGCCTGGGACGAGGTGTTCGACTGGTACGTCGAGCTCTCCAAGACCACCCTGGCCAAGGGCGGCCCGCAGGCGGACGCCTCGCGCCGGGTGCTCGGCGAGGTCCTGGACGTCACGCTGCGCCTGCTGCACCCGGTCGTCCCGTTCGTCACCGAGGCGCTGTGGACCACGCTCACCGGCGCCGAGTCGCTGGTCGTGGCCGAGTGGCCGAAGGACAGCGGCTACCGTGACGCGGCCGCCGAGTCGGAGATCGCCACGCTCCAGCAGGTGGTCACCGAGGTCCGCCGGTTCCGTTCGGACCAGGGCCTCCAGCCCGCGCAGCGCGTCCCGGCCCGGCTGGAGCTGGCCGGCACCGTGCTCGCCGTCCACGAGGACGCGATCCGGTCGCTGCTGCGGCTGACCACCCCGGAGGAGGGCTTCGCGGCCACCGCCTCGCTGCCGGTCGCCGGTGCCACCGTCTCGCTGGACCTCTCCGGCACCATCGACGTCGCGGCCGAGCGCAAGCGCCTGGCCAAGGACCTCGCGGCCGCCGAGAAGGAGAAGACCCAGACCACCGCCAAGCTCGGCAACGAGGCGTTCCTCGCCAAGGCGCCGGACGAGGTGGTCGCCAAGATCCGCGGCCGCCAGGAGGCCGCCGAGGCCGACATCGCCCGGATCACCGCCCAGCTCGCGGCGCTGCCGCAGGGCTGATCCGCCGGACCGACCTGAGGGGCCGTACGCCGCGACGCGCGGGGTGCGGCCCCTCGGCGTTTTCCGGCATCGCTTCCGGGCGCCGCTTCCGGGGGGCGCTTTCGCTACGCCTAATAGCCCAGCGACATTGCTCCCTTCCGGCGAATTATCATCCTGCGACCGGGTGAGGCCCTATTCCGAGCGAATTGATTCAGGTCTTGCCCGCGCGCGTTCGCGGAAGTTTTCAGGTCCGATGTGTACCGTGTGCACGGAGTTTCCGAATGGGCGTTTCCGCTGAGCGTTCCTGCTGAGCGACGGACGGGAGGGCATGGCGTGGTGGTGACCCAGGAGTTGGCCGACGAACTGCCTGCCGAGGCGGTCGGGGAGGCCAAGGCCAGGGCGGCGACCCTGCTGCTCGCCTTCCGGCACGGGAACCAGCTCGCGTTCGACCAGGAGCTGGACCTGCTGCTCACCGAGCACGCCGAGCGCGAGGTGACCACCCTGCTCACCTGGATCGCCGCCGAGGCCGTCCGCAAGGCGTACGCCCCCGACGTCGGCGACAAGGTGCTGCGGGCGATGGCCAGGCGGGCGCCGGACGACACCGGCGCGGTCGACGTGGACGAGGAGACCTCGAACGCCGCCCAGCTGATCGAGGCGGTCGCGGACGGCCGGGTGGCCGAGGTCCGCGGCCTGGTGGCGGCGACGCCGGACACCACCTTCCTGCTCGGCGGCCTGCTGCAGGGCGTCGCGATGATGCTGCCGCTGCTGCCCGAGGGCGAACTGGCCGAGATCACCGCCGAGTTGCGCCGTCGGCACGGCGGCGCCGCGCACGTGCCGGAGGCCCGGGCCGGGGTCTGAACCCGGCCCGGGCCTCCGACAGGCTGCCGGTGCCGGTTACGGCATGGCGTGCAGGTGCGAGCCGATGGTGTTGGCGACCGGACCGCCCGCCTGGGCGTCCCAGTTGGTCGACCAGGTCATCGCGCCGCCGATGCCGGGCCACTTGGTGTCCGGCTTGTAGCTGCCGCAGTTGGTGCCGGAGGCCAGGCAGTCCAGCGCGTTGTTGACGGTGGCGGCGGCGACGTACCCGCCGCCCGCGGCGCTGGTGGAGGCCGGCACCCCGAGGCCCACCTGGTCGGGCCGCAGCCCGCCCTTGAGCTGGATGCAGGCCAGCGCGGTGAGGAAGTTCTCGGTGCCCTGCGAGTAGACGTTCCCGTCGCAGCCGTTCATCGCGCCGGAGTTGTAGTACTGCATGTTGACGATGGTGAGGATGTCCTTCACGTTCAGCGCCAGCTTGAAGTACTCCATGCCGGTCGACTGCATGTCGATCGTCTGCGGCGCCATGGTGAGGATGAATCCGCTCCCCGCCTTGGCGGCGAGGGCGTGCAGCGCCTGCCCCATGTAGGTGGAGCTGATGCCGTTCTCCAGGTCGATGTCGATCCCGTCGAAGCCGTAGCTCTGCATCAGTGCCCAGGCGGTGCTGGTGAAGTTCGAGGCGGAGGAGGAGTCGCCCACCCAGACCGTGCCGTTCTGCCCGCCGATCGAGAGCACCACCCGCTTCCCGGCCGCCCGCTTGGCCGCGATGTCGGCCTTGAACTGGGCGTCGGTGTAGCCGCCGAGTCGGGAGGAGAGCTTGGGGTCGAGGGTGAAGCTCAGGCCGCCGCGGGTGGCGGTGGCGTCCGCGAAGGAGACCGCGATGATGTCGTAGGCGGCCGGGACGTCGCTGATCCGCTGGACGGTGGCGCCGTTGTCGAAGTTCTGCCAGTAGCCGGTGAGGATGTGCTTGGGCAGGCCGGGGGGCTTGGTCGGGGTCGCGGTCGGGGAGGAGCTGCCGGTGTCCGTGGCGGTGGCCGTCGGGCTCGGCGAGGCGGTGTCGGTGGGGGTGGGGGTCGGGCTCGGGGACGGCTGGCCGCCGGGCCCGAGCAGCGAGACGTCGTCGGCGGCGAAGGCCGGCTGCCCGTACCAGCCGTGCAGGTAGACGGTGACGCTGGTGGTGCCGGGGCCGGTGGTGAAGGTGGTGCTCAACTGGGACCAGGCGGTGCCGCCCGGGGTCCAGGTGCTCGGATCGGTGCCGCCGGTGCCGCGGGCGCCCAGGTAGACGTAGGAGCCCTGAACCCAGGCGCTCAGGGTGTACGAGGAGGAGGGCTTCACCGCGACGGTCTGGGTGCACTCGCCGGTGTCGCTCCCGGCCGGGGTGGACTGCAGGGCGCGGGTGCCGGAGTGGGTGGTGGTGCCCTGGACCGTGCCGTTCGAACAGGTCCAGCCGGACAGGGTCCCGGTCTCGAAGCCGCCGTTGGTGATCAGGTCGGTGTCGGCGGCGTGGGCGCCGGTGCCGCCGGCCAGGACGAGTCCGCCCAGGCCGATGACCAGGGCGCTCGCTCCGGCGAACAGCGAGTGGACGGCGCGCGGGCGCCGGTGTCGGGCAGGTGGCATGACGTCATCTCCAGTGGGGGGAGACCCGGCGGCGCCTCGTGGGGGAGGAACGCCGTCCGGGGTGTCGATGTGCACGTGCGGGAGCTACCGACAACTCAAGTCCCGGTCGGGAACGGAGACTTGCCTCACAAGGTGGAGTAGACCAATCCGACTGTCAAGAGCGCCTAGGCGGCCGGGGGCCCGGCCTGGGCCGACTCGGCGACGGCCGCGGTCAGCGCGGCGATCCGGGCCGAGGCCAGGCCGTCGCCGTACGGGCTCGGGGTGGCCGCCAGCCGGGCGAGCCGCTCGGGGGTGTCGGAGAGCCAGGCCGCGGCCAGGGCGCCCAGCTCCTCGCCGGGCCGCACCAGCGCGGCGAAGCCGGCCGCCACCGCCTCCGGGCGTTCGGTGGAGCGGCGCACCACCAGCAGCGGGCGGCCCAGCACGGTGCACTCCTCCTGCACGCCGCCGGAGTCGGAGACCAGCAGGGCGGCGTGGCCCGCCAGGCCCAGGAAGTCGCCGTAGCCGACCGGACCGGTGACGGCCAGGCGCTCCAGCAGGCCGTCCAGGCCGAAGCGCTCGACGGCGGCGCGGGTGCGCGGGTGCATCGGGAACAGCACCGGGGTGCCGGCCCGGGCGATCCGGTCCAGCTCCGCCAGCACCGCGCCGAGCGCCTCGGCGGTGTCGGTGTTCTCCGGGCGGTGCACGGTGGCCAGCACGTACCCGTCCGGGCGCAGCCCGTGCGCGGCGAGCAGCGCGGCGCGGGCGGCGCCGTCCGGCAGCTGACGGCGGACCACCTCGACGACGGTGTTGCCGGTGAGCTCGATCCGGGCCTCGGCCAGCGACTCGGCGCGCAGGTTGGCGACGTTGTCGCCGGTGGCGGCGCAGAGCAGATCGGAGACGTGGTCGACCATCACCCGGTTGTGCTCCTCGGGCATCGCCCGGTCGAAGCTGCGCAGCCCGGCCTCGACGTGGACCAGCGGGATCTCCCGGGCGTTGGCGGCCAGCGCCCCGGCCAGGGTGGCGTTGGTGTCGCCCTGGACGACCACGGCGACCGGGCGGTCCTCGGCGAAGGCGGCGTCCAGCTGGCCCAGCGACTGGGCGATCTGGCCGGCCCTGGGGCGGCCGCCGACGCCGGTGAGCAGCTCGGGCTCGGGCAGGTCGAGGTCGCGCAGGAAGCGGCCGGACATCGACTCGTCCCAGTGCTGCCCGGTGTGCACCAGCCGGGTGGCGTCGCCCAGTTCGTGGATCAGCGGGGCGAGCTTGACCAGTTCGGGGCGGGTGCCGAGGACGACGGCGACGCTGGACGGGGGCAGGCACATGCTCATGCGGGGGACTCCGTGGACCGGCGGGGGCGGAAGGGCGGGGAGGGAGGCGTGGGGGTGGGAGCGGTTCAGGACTCGAGCGCGGTGGGCGCGCCGATCGTGACCTTCTCGGCGTTGCGGCGGGTCTTGGCCCAGCCGTTGCGGCCGAGCAGCATCCGGACGGCGGCCCGGGTGGCGACCACGAACAGGTGGTAGGCGTAGAGCCAGACCAGGACGCCCCAGAGCAGGCCGGTCAGCCGGCTGCGGTCGGGGTGGACGAGGCTGCGGTAGGCGAAGCCCCAGAACACCATCGGCAGTGTGGCGAGCACGAGGACGAGCAGCATCCACGGGCCGAACCGGAGCTGGAACTCGGCGGTCTCCTCGGGGAAGAGCACCATCCCGGCGCCGGTGATCCCGAGCGAGAGCGGGAGGAGCAGCACCAGCAGCACGCAGACCACCGGCTGGAGGAAGGTGTACAGCACCTCGGCCTTGCCGGACGGCGGGTAGTGCGGCGAGCGCAGCACCCGGCCGGTGTAGCGCAGGCACTGCATGTTGCCCTGGGCCCAGCGGGTGCGCTGGGTGAGGAAGCGGCGCAGCGAGATCAGGCCCTCCTGGGAGACCTGGGCCTCGGTGACGTGGGTGAGCCGCCAGCCGGCCAGCCGCAGGTCGAGGCCGGACTCGTAGTCCTCCAGCAGGGCGCGCTCCGGCCACGGGCGGCCGGCCCGGCCCTCCTCGGCGGTCAGCGAGTCGAGGGCGGTGAGCCGGACGAACTGGCCGTTGCCGCCGAGGCCGACGCTGCCGGTGCGGCGGCGCAGCAGCTGCATGCCGGCGTTGTTGGCCTGGAACTCGACGTCCTGCATCCGCACCAGGGCGCGGGCCAGGGCGTTGGCGGCCCGGCCGCGGCCGGGCAGCGGCAGCTCGTCGTCGGCGTTGCGCATCCGGACGCCGATCTGGACGGCGCCGGTGTCGGGCCGGCCGAGTGCCTTGGCGTTGCAGACGTGGGCGAGGGTGCCGGGGTCGAGCTGGCCGTCGGCGTCGACCACGCCGATCACCACCAGGGAGCGGTCGGTGTCCTCGGGCAGCCAGGCGGAGATCTCCCGGTAGGCGGCGTTGAGGGCGGCACCCTTGCCGATCCGGGCGTGCGGGCGGCGGCGCTGGACCAGGTGGATCCGCGGGTCGCGGGCCGCGGCGGCGAGCACCAGCTCGCGGGTGGCGTCCTCGCTGTCGTCGTCGATGACCCACAGGTGGGCCTCGGGCGCGCTGGTCCGCAGGCCGTCCAGGGTCTGGGTGACCACGGACTCCTCGTCGCGGCAGGGGATCACCAGGTGCCACCGGAGCGCGGCGGGGTCGCCGGGCTCGGCGGGGCGGCTGTGCCGGAAGGCGTGGCGGGAGCCGGCCCAGTACACGAGGAAGCGTCCGAAGACCAGTGCCATGTAGGCGACGAGCGCCAGGGAGATCAGTCCGGCGATCCAGACGACGGCCTCCTGGCGCAGCACGATCCACTCGCGCAGGGCATCGGGCATGACGCAGCACTCCTCATGATCAAAGGCCGAAGGCTCCTATCGGTTGCGAATCGATGCTTCATTGCGGTTCAGATCGCTAAATCGATAGTAAAGGGAGGAAATCGGATGATCACGGCAAAGAAGACGCAAAGTGGTCGTTCTCACCCCGTGAGGAGGACCCGCCAGGGCTCCGTAGACTGTGGTCGTGAGCGACAAGGCCGACCCGAACCCGTACACCATCCGCCCCGCCGACGGCGGCACCGGCGACGCCCTGCGCGACGTCGAGGTGGAGCTCTCCAAGCGCTGGCCGGAGAACAAACTGGAGCCCTCGCTCGACCGGATCGAGGCGCTGATGGACATCCTGGGCCAGCCCCAGCGGTCCTTCCCCTCCATCCACATCACCGGCACCAACGGCAAGACCTCCACCGCCCGGATGATCGAGCAGCTGCTCAACGCCTTCGAGCTGCGCACCGGCCGCTACACCAGCCCGCACGTGGAGTCCGTCACCGAGCGGATCAGCCTGGACGGCGCCCCGATCACCCCGGAGCGCTTCGTCGAGGTCTACCGCGACATCGAGCCCTACGTGCAGATGGTCGACGCGGCGCAGCCGGTGCCGATGTCCTTCTTCGAGGTGCTGACCGGCATGGCCTACGCGGCCTTCGCCGACGCCCCGGTGGACGTCGCGGTGGTCGAGGTCGGCATGGGCGGCTCCTGGGACGCCACCAACGTCATCGACGCCCCCGTCGCCGTGATCACCCCGATCGGGCTGGACCACACCGACAAGCTCGGCGAGACCACCGGCGAGATCGCGGGCGAGAAGTCCGGGATCATCAAGTCCGGCTCCGTCGCGGTCGTCGCCCAGCAGCAGCTGGACGCCGCCCAGACCATCCTGCGGCGCGCCGTCGAGGTGGACGCCACGGTCGCCCGCGAGGGCATGGAGTTCGGCGTGATCCGCCGTGAACTCGCCGTCGGCGGCCAGCTGGTGACGCTGCGCGGACTCGGCGGCGAGGAGTACGAGGACGTCTTCATCCCGCTGCACGGCGAGTACCAGGCGCAGAACGCGGCCCTGGCGCTGGCCGCGGTCGAGGCCTTCTTCGGCGTCGGCGGCGCCCGCGGCGGGCAGCTCGACGTGGACAAGATCCGCCAGGCGTTCTCCGGCGTCTCCTCGCCGGGCCGCCTAGAGGTCGTCCGCCGCAGCCCCACGATCCTCCTGGACGCCGCGCACAACCCGCACGGCGCCCGCGCCACCGTCGCCGCCCTCACCGAGTCCTTCGGCTTCACCCGGCTCGTCGGCGTGATCGGCACCTCCGGGGACAAGGACGTGGCCGGGGTGCTGGAGGCCTTCGAGCCGATCCTGGCCGAGGTCGTCATCACCCAGAACTCCACCCACCGCGCGATGGACGTCGACGCGCTCGCCGCCCTGGCGGTCGAGGTCTTCGGTGAGGACCGCGTCCAGGTCGAGCCCCGGCTCGACGACGCCATCTCCGCCGCCGTCACCCTCGCCGAGGAGGAGGGCGACCTCAGCGGCGCCGGGGTGCTGGTCACCGGTTCGGTCATCACGGTGGGCGAGGCCCGCCTGCTGCTCGGGAGGAAGTGACATGAGGACGCTCTGCTCCTCGACGCTGATCGGCGAAGCGCTGCTGATCATGTTCGCGGCGCTGGTCGCGATGCGGCTCTCCGACGTCTCCAACGGGGAGATCTGGACGGTCAGCGGCATCGCGATGGCCCTGTGCATCCTGCTCTGCGGCATGATCAACCGCCCCGGCGCGGTGCAGGTCGGCTGGGCGCTGCAGATCGGCCTGATCGCCGCCGGCTTCGTCCTGCCGACCATGTTCGGCCTCGGCGTGGTCTTCGCCGGCCTGTGGTGGTGCTCCGTGCACTACGGCCGCAAGGTCGACGACTTCAAGGCCGCCAGGGCCGCCGCCGAGGCCGCCGCAGTACAGGTCTGAGGCCGGGACCGGCGCAACGACACGCCGTTTACGCAAGGTAACCTCTGCCTGGTCGGCACCGTCTGTCGACCCGACTGTCTGCCGAACCGAATCCCCAGGAGACGCACCGTGTCCCAGCGCACTCTCGTCCTGCTCAAGCCCGACGCCGTCCGCCGTGGCCTGGCCGGCGAGATCATCAGCCGCTTCGAGCGCAAGGCCGGCTGGCGGTTCGCCGCCATCGAGCTGCGCACCTTCGACCGGGCGACGCTGGAGCAGCACTACGCGGAGCACGTCGGCCGCCCGTTCTACGAGCCGCTGCTGGAGTTCATGACCTCCGGCCCGTCGATCGCGCTGATCGTCGAGGGCGAGGAGGTCGTGAAGGGCATCCGGATGCTGGCCGGCGCCACCAACCCGCTGGAGGCCGGGGCCGGCACCATCCGCGGCGACTACGCGACGATCACCCGCGAGAACCTGATCCACGCCTCCGACTCCCCGGAGTCCGCCGAGCGCGAGATCAAGATCTTCTTCCCGGCGCACGCCTGACCCCGACCGGGCGACACGCCCGGCGGGAACGGGGCGACACGCCCGGGGGACGTTCGTACCGCCCCGGTCGGGACCATTGGCCCGGCCGGGGCATTCTTATCGTGAAATAGGGAACTGGCGGCGCCGACACGGCGTCCCAATCCTCGGAGATGCGAGCACGCCCCGGACAATGGACGGTATGCCCCACGTCGACGTCCCCACCGCACGGCGTGACTACGATGGACGCGACTCAAGGGCCCGGTAAGGCAGCTCAGCTGGTCTCCGCCCAAGCGTGGGCGCGCATTCGTCCACCTCTCATGAAACTCCGAGCCCGGGAAGGCACCCACACCCCATGGCGAGCAACCTGTCGTTCATCGGCCGCGACTTGGCGATCGACCTCGGAACAGCCAATACGCTGGTGTACGTCAGGGGTAAGGGCATCGTCCTGAACGAGCCGTCCGTCGTCGCGGTGAACACCAACACCGGCGGCATCCTCGCGGTCGGCGCCGAGGCCAAGAAGATGATCGGCCGCACACCGGGCAACATCGTGGCCATCCGCCCGCTCAAGGACGGCGTGATCGCCGACTTCGAGATCACCGAGCGGATGCTGCGGTACTTCATCCTCAAGATCCACCGCCGCCGCTACCTGGCCCGCCCCCGCGTCGTGGTCTGCGTGCCCTCCGGCATCACCGGAGTCGAGCGCCGCGCCGTCATCGAGGCCTCCTCGCAGGCAGGCGCCCGCCAGGTGCACATCATCGAGGAGCCGATGGCCGCCGCGATCGGGGCCGGCCTGCCCGTCCACGAGGCGACCGGCAACATGGTCGTCGACATCGGCGGCGGCACCACCGAGGTCGCCGTGATCTCCCTCGGCGGCATCGTCACCGCCCAGTCCATCCGGGTGGCCGGCGACGAGCTGGACAACGCGATCGTCCAGCACATCAAGAAGGAGTACTCGCTGCTCCTGGGCGAGCGCAGCGCCGAGCAGATCAAGATGAGCATCGGCAGCGCCTTCGGCCTGGAGGGCGAGAAGGACGAGCACGCCGAGATCCGCGGCCGCGACCTGGTCAGCGGCCTGCCCAAGACCGTGGTCATCTCCGCCGCCGAGGTCCGCGAGGCGATCGACGAGCCGGTCAACTCGATCATCGACGCGGTCAAGACCACCCTCGACCAGTGCCCGCCCGAGCTGGCCGGCGACGTCATGGACCGGGGCATCGTGCTCACCGGCGGCGGCGCCCTGCTGCGCGGCCTGGACGAGCGGCTGCGCCGCGAGACCGGCATGCCGATCCACATCGCGGAGAACCCGCTCGACTCCGTCGCACTCGGCTCCGGCAAGTGCGTCGAGGAGTTCGAGGCGCTCCAGCAGGTACTCGACGCTTCGCCGCGTCGTTGACAGGCCGCCGCACCTCCGGCACCACGCGGCACATCCGACACTGACTGAACGGGCCGCCGCCCGGGCCCCACGGCCCCGGGCGGCGGCCAGGTACGAAGGGGCAGTACCAGCACCGTGAGGGACACACGAGAGAGCCGGCTGCTGCTGATCCTGCTGGTGGCCGTCGCCTTCGCGCTGATCACCGTGGACATCAAGGGCGGTGAGGACTCCCCGCTCGGCCCGGCCAGGCACGCCGCCGCCAGCGTCCTCGGACCGGTCGAGCGCGGCGCCGCCACCGTGGTGGACCCGGTCGCCGACACCGTCCGCGCCTTCCGGGACGCCGCCACCGACAGCGGCCGCACCGACCAGCTCGCCCGAGAGAACACCGAACTGCGGCAGAAGCTCGCCTCCTCCGACACGGCCACCGGGCGCACCAAACAGCTGGACGACCTGCTGCGCACCGCCGGCGCCGGCGGCTACACCGTCAAGGCCGCCCAGGTCATCGCGATCGGCCCGGCCCAGGGCTTCTCCTGGACCATCACCATCGACGCCGGCAGCGACGACGGCCTCACCCGCGACATGACCGTCGTCAACGGCCAGGGCCTGGTCGGCCGGATCACCACCGTCGCCCCGACCACCGCCACCGTGCTGCTCGCCTCCGACCCCGGCTTCTCGGCCGGCACCCGACTGGAGGGCACCGGCGAGATCGGCTTCGCCTCCGGCGGCGGCGACAGCCCGATGAAGGTCTCGCTGCTCAACGGCAAGGCCCAGGTCAAGGCCGGCGACCGGCTGGTCACCTTTGGCTCGCAGAGCGGCCGCCCGTTCGTCCCCGGCGTCCCCGTCGGCAAGGTGACCGAGGTCCAGGCCAACGCCGGGCAGCTGACCAAGACCGTCCTGGTCGAGCCCTTCGTCCAGTTCACCCGGCTGGACCTGGTCGGCGTGGTGGTCGTGCCGCCGCGCACCGACCCGCGCGACGCCGTGCTGCCGCCGGCCCCCGCCGCCGGCCAGCCGGCCGAGGCGCCCGCCCAGACCCCGGCCGCCGCGCCCGCCGCCCTGCCCGCCAAGCCCACTGGGGGGAACTGAGCCATGCGCCTCGCCCGCATCCCCGTCTCCGCCGGCCTCGTCCTGTTCGGCCTGATCCTCCAGGTCAGCGTCTTCGGCCGGCTCCAGCTCCCGGGAGCCACCCCGGACATACTGCTGCTCGTCGTGGTCGGCCTGGCCATGGTCTACGGGCCCACCGGCGGCTGCCTGGTCGGCTTCGGGGGCGGCCTGCTGGCCGACCTCGCGCCGCCCTCCGACCACGCCATCGGCCGCTATGCGCTGGTGCTCTGCCTGATGGGCTACGCCGCCGGGCTGCTGCGCCCGGACCACGGCCGCCAGCGCTCGGTCGCCGGCTCGCTGCTGGTGGTCGGCGTCGCGGCGATCGCCTCCACCCTGCTGTACGCGATGGTCGGCGCCCTGGTCGGCGACACCGCGGCCCGGCACGTCGGCCTCGGCGGCCTGGTGATCAGCGCCCTGCTCTACGACCTGCTGCTGGCACCCTTCGTGGTGCCGCTGGTGATGTACCTCGGCCGCCGCTTCGGGCGCGACCCGGTGGCCGCCGCCGACGACGACGAGGGCGGCTCCGGCCTGGGCACCCTCGCCCGCTACCGCACCACCCGCGAGGGCTCGATGGGTCCGTCGTACAAGAAGCGGCGCGTGCCCGGCTTCGCCCGCCGCCCGTAACCGGTCAGGCCCAGACCTCCCGACCTCCCCGCATCCTGGAGTGCACGAGACGTGAGCAACATCCCCGAGACCGGCCGCACCCGGCGGGTGACGATCCGTCTGGTGGTGTTGCAGATCCTGGTCCTGTCGCTGCTCGCCACCCTCGGCGGACGGCTGTGGTACCTGCAGATCCGCAACGCCAAGGAGTACACCGCCAAGGCGACCGGCAACCACATCCGCGAGGTGGTCGAGCCGGCCGTCCGCGGCGAGATCCTGGACGCCTCAGGGCGGGTGCTGGCCGGCAACGAGACCCGGCTGGTGGTGTCGGTCAGCCGCACCTCGCTGCTCCAGCAGAAGGACGGCGGCAAGGCGGTGCTGTCCCGGCTGGCCGAGGTGCTGGGGATCCCGGCCAAGGACGTGCAGGAGAAGGTGCGGCTCTGCGACGCCAAGACCTCGCAGCCCTGCTGGAACGGTTCGCCGTACCAGCCGATCCCGGTCACCAAGGAGGCGACCACCCAGCAGGCGATGCAGATAATGGAGCGCCGCGAGGACTTCCCCGGGGTCACCGCGCAGCCCACCGCCGTGCGCCGCTACACCGGCGCCGAGGGCGCCAACCTGGCCCAGGTGCTCGGCTACCTCTCGCCGGTCACCGACGAGGAGGTCGGCAAGACCGCCGACAAGACCGGCCTGGACCGCTACCTGCCGGCCGACCAGATCGGCCGGGCCGGCCTGGAGTCGGTGTACGACCGCGACCTGCGCGGCACCGCGGGCATCACCAAGCTGGAGGTGGACAACCTCGGCCGGGTGATCGGCACCGCTGGCACCGTCGCCCCGCAGACCGGCGCCAACCTGGTCACCAGCATCGACGCCCGGGTGCAGAAGGTGGTCGAGGACAACCTGGCGCAGGCCATGGCCGACGCCAGGAAGACGTACGACAAGGTCACCAGCCGCAACTACGAGGCCGACTCCGGCGCCGCCGTGGTGATGGACGTGCACACCGGGCGGATCGTCGCGATGGCGAGCGCCCCGACCTACGACCCGAACCTCTGGGTGGGCGGCATCAGCGGCAAGGACTACCAGTCGCTGACCAGCAAGGAGTCCAACTTCCCGCTGCTGAACCGGGCCATACAGGGTCAGTCCGCCCCCGGCTCGACCTTCAAGGTCATCTCCACCACCGCCGCCGTGCAGGCCGGCTACTCGCTGGACGGCCACTACGACTGCCCGAAGAGCATGACCATCGGCGGCCGCGAGTTCAAGAACTTCGAGAGCGAGAACTTCGGCCAGATCTCCCTGGAGAAGGCGCTGGAGGTCTCCTGCGACACCGTCTTCTACGGCCTCGCGTACGACCAGTGGCTGAAGGACGGCGGCATCAAGCCGAAGAAGGACCCGGGCGACTGGTTCACCAAGACCGCCCACCAGTTCGGCCTCGGCGCGAAGACCGGCATCGACCTGCCGTCCGAGGTGCCGGGACGGGTGCCGGACCGGCAGTGGAAGCAGAGCTTCTACGACAACAACAAGGACGCCTGGTGCGCGCAGGCGCAGAAGGGCGGCACCAGCTTCTCCGACCAGATCGCCAAGGAGAACTGCGTCGACGGCTACCAGATGCGCGCCGGTGACGCCGTCAACTTCGCGATCGGTCAGGGAGACACGCTCGTCACCCCGGTCCAGATGGCCCGGATCTACTCGGCGCTGGCCAACGGCGGCACCTTCTACCGGCCGACCGTCGCCAAGGCCGTGATAAGCCCGGGCGGGGACCTCGTCCACGAGATCGCCCCGCACGAGGACGCCAAGTTCCCCGGCGACGAGAAGCTGCTCAGCTACATCAACCAGGCCACCGAGGGCGTCGTCAAGACCGGTACCGCGGCCTGGAAGTTCAACGGCTGGCCGCAGGACAAGATCGCGCTGCACGCCAAGACCGGCACCGCCGAGGTCGAGGGCAAGCAGACCACCTCCTGGCTGACCACGTACAGCAAGGACTACGCGGTCGTCATGACGATCAGCCAGGGCGGCACCGGCTCCGGCGGTTCCGGTGACGCCATCCGCCGGATCTACCAGGCGCTGTACGGCGTGGACGACAAGGGCACCATCGACAACGGCAAGGCGCTGCTGCCCGCCCCGCAGACCGAGCTGCCGAAGTTCAACCCGGACGGCACCGCGATCATCAAGCCGGTCTCGTACGGCGCCGGCCAGGCGGCGGGCACCCAGGGCGCGGCCGTCGCGCCGGCCCCGGTGCCGCTCACCATGGCCCCGGCCCAGGCGGCCCCCGCGGCGGCGGCCTTCCTCGACCGGATGCCGCCGGCCGACCAGCCGGCGTCGCACACCGCGGCCGACGCCGCGCTCGAACCGACGCGCGGACCGGGAAGGGGACGGGCATGACCTCCTACGGCTCGTACCGGCAGCTGCGGCTGGCCCCGCAGCGCAACGGGGTCTCCAAGGCCCTGGCCAAGGACTCCCCGCTGTGGCGGCTGGACTGGATACTGCTGCTGGCCGCGCTGGCCCTCTCGACCGGCAGCTCGCTGCTGGTCTGGTCGGCCACCCGCGGGCGCGACTCGCTGACCCACGGGGACCCGCAGTACTTCCTGTACCGGCACCTGACCAACTTCGTGGTCGGGCTGGTGCTGTGCGCCGTGGTGATAGCGATAGGGAGCCGGCGCTTCCGCACCATCGTGCCGTTCCTGTACGTCGGCGTGATCGTGCTGCTGATGGCGACGCTCAGCCCGCTGGGCTCGACGATCAACGGCGCGCACTCGTGGATCCAGCTCGGCGGCGGCTTCTCGATCCAGCCGGCCGAGTTCGCGAAGCTCGCGATCGTGCTGGCGATGGCGGTCGTGCTGTCGGACCAGGTGGACGCGGGGGAGCGGGAGTTCCCCTCGCACCGGGCGGTGTTCCGGGGCCTGCTCTGGGCCGGGCTGCCGATGGCCATAGTGATGCTGATGCCGGACGCCGGCTCGGTGATGGTGATGGCCGCGATCGTGCTGGGCATCCTGCTCGGCTCGGGCGCGGCGAACCGCTGGGTGCTCGGCCTGCTGGTCGCGGGCACCGCCGGGTGCGTGGCGATCTGGAAGTTCGGGCTGCTGAGCCAGTACCAGATCGACCGCTTCGCGGCCTTCGCCAACCCGCAGCTGGACCCGAACGGCGTCGGCTACAACACCGCGCAGGCCCGGATCGCGATCGGTTCGGGCGGGCTGACCGGCAAGGGGCTGTTCCACGGCACCCAGACCGTCGGGCAGTTCGTGCCGGAACAGCAGACCGACTTCGTGTTCACCGTGGCGGGCGAGGAGCTCGGCTTCATCGGGGCGCTGGCGATCATCGCGCTGGTCGGCGTGATCCTGTGGCGGGCCTGCCGGATCGCCCGGCAGGCGACCGACCTGTACGGGACGATCGTGTCGGCCGGGATCATCGCCTGGCTGTCCTTCCAGGCCTTCGAGAACATAGGGATGTGCCTGGGCATCATGCCGGTCGCGGGCATCCCGCTGCCGTTCGTCTCGTACGGCGGCTCCTCGATGTTCGCGAACTGGCTGGCGATCGGGCTGCTCCAGGCGGTGCGGAGCCAGCGGCCGATAGCGGCCTGAGCGTGCGGTGCGGCGGGGCCGGTCCGGGACTTCCCGGGCCGGCCCCGCCGCCGTGTCCGGGGTGCCCCCGGCGGCCGTGGCGGGCGGGTCAGACCGTCCGGAAGCCGATCCTGGCGAGCACGCCCCAGCGGCCGGAGCGCCGGGTGAGCACGTACACCGAGTCGAAGGAGCCGGTGTGCTCCCCGGCCGCGTCGTACCGGGCGAAGCGGACCAGGGCGTGCACCTGGTCGGGGGAGGACTGGCTCAGCTCGACGCTCTCCCAGCCGCTGCGGGCCCAGCCGGAGCCGACCAGCTGCTCCAGTTCGGGGGCGGAGCGTTCGACGTAGCCGTCCCGGTCCTCCCAGACCGTCACCTCGCCCTCGTGCACCCGGACGTGGGGGTAGTGCAGGGTCTCGGCCCAGGCCGCGAGGTCGCGGCTGTTGAGGGCGTCGAGGAAGCCGTCGAGGGCGGCGCGGGCGGCGGTCTCGTGGGCACGGGTTTCGACGGGCACGGCGGCCTCCGGTACGGGCTGTGGGCGGCGGGGACGCCTCAGCCTGGGCCATCGGCGCGCGCGGTGGGGCCGGGCGGGGCCGATTCAGGTCCAAAGGCCGGGGCACAGACCGGTCGTACGGCCGAAGAGCGGCCCCGGGAGTGTCGGGAAGAATCAGTGGGCGTCGTCGGGCTCATGGGCCGCGGCGTGCAGCACGGCGTCCAGCAGGCCGGGGAAGCGCAGGTCGAGGTCGTCCCGGCGCAGCGACATCAGCCGCCGGGTGCCCTCGACCCGGGTGGTGGTGACGCCGGCCTCGCGCAGCACCTTGAGGTGGTGCGAGAGGGTCGACTTGGAGAGGGGGACGTCCAGGTCGCTGCAACACCGCTCCTCGACCTCGGACAGGCCGGCCACGATGGAGAGGCGGGCCGGGTCGCTGAGGGCGTGGAAGACGCCGGTGAGCTGGATGGAGTCGGTGGCCGGGTGGCTCGGGGTCCGCATGGCGGCTCCTTGGTCGTCCTGGTCGCTGATGGATTGTTCGAACTTTTGCGTACTATCCAATCTTAGGCAATGGGGCCGGCCCGCACCGCCGTTCCCGCGGAAGGACACCCGATGAGCGAACGCCGCGAGCGAACCGCCGGGAGGTGCCCGTGGGCCGCTACGGCCTGACGCTCCCGCTGCGCGGGGTCCCGCTGCACCGGCACCGCGCACTGGTCGAGGAGCTGCCCGACCTGGGCTACACCGACGTGTGGACCGGCGAGGCCGCGGGCTACGACGGGTTCACCCCGCTCGCACTCGCCGCGGCCTGGGCACCGGCGCTGCGGCTGGGCACCGGCGTGGTGCCGGTGCAGACCCGGGGCCCCGCGCTGCTCGCCATGACGGTCGCCTCGCTGGCCGAGGCCGCGCCCGGCCGGGTGGTGGTGGGCGTCGGCTCCTCGGGGCCGCCGTTCGTCACCCGGATCAACGGCATCCCGTTCGAGCACCCGTACCGCCGGGTCCGCGACACCGTGCGGTTCCTGAAGCAGGCCCTGGCCGGACGGACGGTGCAGGGCGGGTTCGACTCCTTCGCCATCGAGCGGTACACCCCGGCGCTGCGGCCCGACCCGGTGCCGCCGGTGATGATGGGCGCGCTCGGCCCGCAGATGCTGCGGCTGGCCGGGCGGGAGGCGGACGGGCTGGTGACCAACTTCCTGGCGGCCGCGGACGTGCCGCGGGTGCGGGCCGCGATGGGGGAGGCGGGCCGCGCCAAGGAGGTGGTGGCCCGGCTGTTCGTCTGCCCGACCAGGGACCGCGACCACGCCCGCTGGCAGGGACGGCAGTTGCTCGGGCCGATCCTCAACGCCCGGACGTACGGCGGCTTCCACGACTGGCTGGGGCGCGGCGAGGAGCTGGCCGCCTCGCACGCCGCGTGGGCGGCGGGCGACTACCACGGCGCCTGCGCGGCGGTGCCCGGGCACCTGGTCGACGCGCTGCTGATCCACGGCTCCCCTGGGGAGTGCCGGGAGCGGGTGGCGGAGTTCGTCGCGGCGGGCGTGGACACGCCGCTGCTGGCGGTGATTCCGGTGCCGGAGTTCGGCGCCGGACCGGAGGGGATGCGCGACACGCTGCGGGCCCTGGCCCCGCAGACGTGACGCCGCGCCGGCGGCCGGCGGCTCAGCCGGCCGCCCGCTGCCCGGACCGGGCGTAGACCATCGCCTGGGCCCGGCTGCGCACGCGCAGCTTGCCGAGCACGTTGGAGACGTGGAACTTGACGGTCTTCTCGCTGAGGTGGAGTTCGGTGGCCATCTCGGCGTTGGACAGCCCGCCCGCGATCAGGGTGAGCACCTCCTGCTCGCGCGGGGTGAGCAGGCGCAGCAGCGGCGGGGTGTGCAGTGGCGGCCCCGGCAGCCGGCGGGCCATCTCGGTGACCACCTCGGCGGTGATCGGCGGGGAGATCAGCGCGTTCCCGGCGGCGACCGCCCGGACCGCGTGCACCATGTCGGACTCGGGGCCGTCCCGCAGGACCAGGCCGCGGGCGCCGGCTCTGAGGTAGTCGAGCATCCGGTCCGGGTCGCCGGGGCGGACCAGCAGGATGGTGCCCGGCTGCCCGGTCTCCCGGTCGGTGGTGAGCTTCTTGACCTCGCAGGCCTCCATGCCGGGCATGTCGGCGTCGATGACCACCACGTCCGGCCGTTTGGCGGCGCAGGCCTGGGCGATCCTCGCGGTGGTGGACAGTTCGGTCAGCGGTTGCAGCCCGGGTGAGCGTTGCAGGATGGTGCGCAGCCCGGTGCGCAGCAGGGGTGAGGCGGCGCAGATGAGCACCCGGACGGTGGGGCCGGCCGGGCTGGTGGGATCGGCGGACCGGTAGAGGGACAGGCTCATGTTCGTTCTCCTTGCCGTCGAGATTCCGGCACTCCGGGCAGCCGGGACCGGCGGGGTGCGTGGGGACACCGGCCGCGGGGCGGAACCGTGATGATGAGAGGAGATCCCGCTCCGGCGTCGGATCGGTGCGCGGAAGCGGGAGGAGGGTTCAGGGGCGACAGCGGCAGCGGTGCGTCGCGCAGTCGGAAGTCACCTCGGCGGCAAGGCCGTTGACTCGACGTTCCCGGAACATGGCAGCCATCCTAAAGATCGGCCTGATCGGTGGTCAAGGATCCTCCGGGGTCCGGAACCACCGGAGGGGTGTCCGTGCGGGGCCGGGGCCGGGGCCTACCAGGCGTCCCAGTGGGCGATCTGCTCGGTGCCGACCCGGGGGCCGGGGCGGAAGTCGGTGCCGATGGTGTGGGCCAGCGGGATCAGCGCGGCCTGGAGGACGGTCTCGTAGGGGATGCCGAGGATCTGGGCGGCCTCGCGCTCGTAGTGCAGGTGCGGGGTGGTCCAGGCGGTGCCGAGGCCGCGGGAGCGGGCGGCGAGCATGAACTGCCAGGTGGCCGGGATGATCGAGCCCCAGGTGTTGGCCTGGCCGACGAAGGAGTCGACCTCGTGCCGGCCCTCGATCCGGACGCACGGGATCACCAGCACCGGGACCTCGTGGAGGTGGTCGAAGAGGTGCTGGGCGCTCTCGGCCAGGCGAAGCCGGCGCAGCTGGTCGCCGGTGGTGCGGTCCACGCCGGTGCCGACCACCTGCTGGCGGGGGCGGACCAGGCCGAGCCGGTAGAGGTCGGCAATGGCGGCGCGCTTGGACGGGTCGGTGACGATCATGAAGTCCCAGCGCTGGCGGTTGCGGCCGGTGGGGGCCTGGGTGGCCAGGGCCAGGCACTCCTCGATCAGTTCGCGCTCCACCGGGCGGGTGAGGTCCAGTCGCTTGCGCACCGCCCGGGTGGTGGTGAGGAGTTCGTCGATGGAAAGCGCGAGGGGCGGCATGTGCTCCAGCTCCGGTCGGGTCGGAAGAGGGGGGCGAATCCTTCCGGATCCTATTTATGGTTCGAAACTTGCGCAACATTCGAAGTCCAGTGGGTGGACCTCACGGGATCTCAAGTTCCGCTCTTGTGTGCGGAGTTGATTGTTCCTATGCTTCCACTATCTTCGAACATTCGAAACATGACGAGATCGCTCGACCGCGAGAGGACGCCATGTCGCAGATCAAAGTCGACGTCGAACCGGCCGAGGCGGGCCTGGATCCCGCACGGCTGCGCCGGATCGACGAGTACCTCAGGGCCTACGTGGACGACGGCCGGCTGCCCGGCTGGCAGCTCGCCGTGACCCGTGGCGGCAGGGTCGCCCACCTCGCCGGGTACGGGCACCGCGACGTCGAGAAGGGCCTGCCGCAGACCCCGGACACCATCTACCGGTCCTGGTCGATGACCAAGCCCGTCACCTCGGTGGCCGCACTGGTGCTGCTGGAGGAGGGCGCGATCGGCCTCCAGGACCCGGTCTCCCGCTACCTGCCGGAGTTCGCCGACGTCCGGGTGTACCAGCGCGGGCCGGCCTCCAGGCCGGTCACCGTCCCGGCCGCCGAGCCGATCCGGATCGTGCACCTGCTCACCCACACCTCCGGCCTGACCTACGGCTTCCACCGGGCGCACCCGGTGGACGAGATCTACACCGCCAACGGCTTCGAGTGGACCACCGCGCCCGGCCTCGACCTCGCCGCGTGCGTGGCGAAGTGGGCCTCCTTCCCGCTGCTCTTCGAGCCCGGCACCGCGTGGAACTACGGCGCCTCCAGCGACGTGCTCGGGCGGGTGATCGAGGTCGCCTCCGGCCGGCGGCTCGACGAGTTCCTGGCCGAGCGGGTGCTCGGCCCGCTCGGCATGGCCGACACCGGCTTCCACGTCCCGGCCGACAAGGCCGACCGGCTGGCCGCCTTCTACGTCGTCGACCCGGCGAGCGGGAAGGCCGTGCGCAACGACGCCTTCGGCGGCGACGTGCTGCGCGAGCCGGACTGCCTGTCCGGCAGCTCCGGGCTGGTCACCACGCTCGCCGACTACCACCGGTTCAGCCAGATGCTGCTCGGCGAGGGCGAGTACCAGGGCGTACGGGTGCTCGGCCGGCACACGCTGCGGCACGCGCTGCGCAACCACCTGCCCGGCGGCGGGGACCTGAAGAGCGTCGGGCGGCCGGTGTTCTCCGAGATGCCCACCGCCGGGGTCGGCTTCGGGCTCGGCTTCGCGGTGGTGCAGGACCCGGCCGCCGCCGGGGTGCCGG
The DNA here is from genome assembly GCF_014596515.1 of Streptomyces sp. CBMA156. GTDB lineage: Bacteria > Actinomycetota > Actinomycetes > Streptomycetales > Streptomycetaceae > Kitasatospora. Next base: position 18,469 of record NZ_MSJQ01000412.1, on the reverse strand, counting down.
CCAGCGCGGGGGAGTACGGCTGGCACAGTGCCGCGTCCACCATCTTCTGGGTGGACCCGGTGGAGCGGCTGACGGTGCTGTTCCTGACCCAGCTGATGCCCTCCAGCGCGCACCAACTGCACGGACGCCTGCGGCAGTTGGTCAACCAGGCGCTGGTCGGCTAAGCGGTTCACCCGCCCGGCTGGACGGTGAGGAGCTTGCGGGTCAGCCGGATCAGCGTCTCGCGCTCCTCGGCGGTGAGCGCGGCGAACACCCGGTCCATCATCGGGGCGATGCCCGCCTCCGCCTCGGCCAGGGCCCGCGACCCGGCCTCGGTCATGGTGACGGCGTAGGCGCGGCGGTCGCGGGGGTGGCGTTCACGGACCACCAGCCCCGAGCTCTCCAGGCCGTCGATGCAGCCGACCATGACGCTGCGGTCGATCCGCAGCTGCTCGCTCAACTCCTGCTGGGAGCAGGCCCCGACCGCGTCCAGCATCTTCAGCACCAGGTGCTGGGCCACCGTCAGCCGGGCGCCGGTCAGCTCCTCGTCGATCGCCCGGGCGACCACGGTGGTGGCCCGGCAGAGCGCGATGTCGGGGCGTTCCCGGGTGAGGGTCGCGAAGTACTGGCGGCGCTCGCCCCCGTCCTCCGTCCGGCTGGGCGAGGCGAGGCGGGGCGTCCGCGGGACGGTGGCCATCGGAACTCCTTCTGCGGGCGGGGCCACCAGCATAACGCGTTCAGGAGATTGTTTTTCCATAGATGTTCTCCAGGAAGGGGAATGCCATGTGCTCACCGGAGACGGTGGCGGGTGCCACCGGCCACGCCGCCACCGGTCCTGCCACCGGTCCCGCCGGCGCCGATCCCGCTGCCGCCGGGCCCGCCGAGGTCTCGGCGCCGCTGCGGGCCAGGGACCCGATCAGCCTGCCGCGCGGCGCCGTCCGGGACCTCACCCACGTGGTCGGCCCGGACTGGCCGGTCTTCGAGCTGTACGTCAGACCGATGGAGATCAAGCGGCTCGCCAACCTCGCCGAGCACGAGTACAACGCCTTCGAGCTCACCTACAACGAGCACATCGGCACCCACCTCGACGCGCCCTCGCACTTCGACGACGACGGCCTGGCCACCCACCAGATCCCGGCCGACACCCTGGTCGCGCCGCTGGCCGTGGTCCGGATCGGCGAGCGCGCCGCCCGTGACCACGTCACCGAACTGACCGTCGACGACCTGCTCGGGTGGGAGAGCCGGCACGGCCGCATCCCCGACGGCGCGCTGCTCGCCGTCGACAACGACTGGGCGCACCGGATCGACACCCCCGGCGCCTTCCTCAACCTCGACCCGGCCGAGGGGCTCTACCGCTTCCCCGGGATCTCGGTGGAGGCCGCGCAGTTCCTGGTCACCGAGCGTTCGGTGGTCGGCGTCGGCACCGACTCGATCAGCCTCGACCCGGGCACCCGCCCGGCCGACCCGGACACCCACCGGGTGCTGCTGCCGGCCGGCAAGTACGCCATCGAGTGCCTCGCCGGGCTCGACACCGTGCCCGACCTCGGCGCCGTCGCCGTGGTCGGCGCGCCCAAGCACCTCGGCGGGACCGGCGGCCCGGTCCGCGTCCTCGCCTTCGTCTGAAACCGACGGCCTCCGCCCGGCGGACAGCCGCCGTCCGGACCGACGGCCGCCGTCCGCACCGACCGACCCGCGAGCACAGGAGAAGCCCATGACCGTACAGACCGGCTCGGAATCCGTCTTCGCCGGGGCCACCGGCGAACGCTGGCAGTGGAACGAGGAGCGCTACCGCGACGGGGTGTTCAGCCACGCCGTCGGCACCGAACTGCACCGGCTGCGGCTGCTGGAGTCCGTCCTGGACGCGCACACCCGCGACCGCTTCCTGGCGCTCGGCCTGCACGCCGGGCACCGGGTGCTGGAGGTCGGCGGGGGCGGCGGCTCGGTCGCCCGCTGGCTGGCCGGCCAGGGCGCCGAGGTGACCGTCACCGACCTCGACACCACCTTCCTGGACGAACTCGCCGCCGACGGCGTGCGGGTGCTGCGCCACGACGTCTACACCGACGACTTCCCGCCCGGCTCCTTCGACTTCATCCACGCCCGGTACGTGGTGATCCACCTGCCCGACCCGGAGAAGGCGGTGGAGCGGCTCGTCGAGTGGCTGGCCCCGGGCGGGACGCTGGTGCTGGAGGAGCCCGCCTTCTTCCCGATCAAGGACTCGCCGCACCTCGGCTACCGGACCGTGCTGCGGGCCTTCCGCCGCCACCTGGAGACCGCGGTGGGCACCGACACCGAGTGGGCGCGCAGCCTGCCGGTGCCGCTGGAGGGCAAGGGGCTGAGCGGCCTCGGCCTCGACGCGCGCTTCCAGCCGGTCGCCGGCGGGGACGACGAGGCCGAGTGGTGGCGGCTCACCCTGGAGCAGACCCGCCCCGCCGTGCTGGCCGCCGGGCTCGCCACCGACGAGGACTTCGAGGCGGCCTACCGGGAGCTGGCCGACCCGGAGTTCAGGGACCTCTCCCTCGCGGTCTTCACCGCCTGGGGGAAGCGGGTCTGACGCCCCCGCACCCGCCGGCGGGCCGGTCACCCCTTCCGGGGCGGCCGGCCCGCCGGCGTTCTCCCGCGGTGCGGCCGGGGGAAACGGCGGCGCCGCCCGTACCCCGGTGGAACCAGGGGTACGGGCGGCGCCGCCGCGTGCGGTCGGAGGGTCAGAGCACCACGCGGACTCCGTACGTCCGCAGCCAGGCGTCCAGCAGCAGGGCGCGCGGCAGCCAGGGCGGCGGGGTGAAGGTGCCGGTGTGCCAGTCGCCGCCGTCCACCTGGGCGCGCAGCGCGTCGGCGTTCAGCAGCGGCAGCGCGGGCGAGTCCCGGTCGGCGAGCAGGGCGCGGGCGGCCTCGCGGACCGCCGCCAGGTACTCCGGGCTCTGCCCGAACGGGAAGCCGCTCTTCTGCCGCCGCACCACCTCGGCGGGCAGCAGGTCGGCGACCGCCTCGCGCAGCAGGCCCTTCTCCTGGCCGCCGACCCGTTTGAGCGCCCACGGGACGTTCCCCACGTACTCGACCAGTCGGTGGTCGGCGAACGGCAGCCGGACCAGCAGGCCGGCCGCGAAGCTCATCCGGTCCTTGCGGTCCAGCAGGAACGGCAGGAAGCGGGTCAGCTGGAGGTGGAAGGCCTCGCGCAGCCGGAGGTCCGCGCCCGACTCGCCCGCCAGCCGCGGGACCTCGGCGATCGCCTCGGCGTAGCGGGCGGCCACCGCGGCGTCCACGTCCAGGTGGCGGCGCAGGTCGGCGGAGAGCATCCCGCTGCGGTCGGAGATCCCGGCCGACCAGGGGAAGTTGGCGGTCGGGTTCGCGGCCTCGGCGGCGAACCAGGGGAAGCCGCCGAAGACGTCGTCCGCGCCCTCGCCGGAGAGCACCACCTCGGCGTGGCCGCGCACCTCGCGGAAGAGCAGGTGCAGCGAGACGTCGAGGTCGCCGACGCCGGGCAGGTCGCGGGCGCGCAGGGTGGCGCCCAGGTGGTCGAGCAGCGAAGGGGCGTCCAGCAGGAAATCGGTGTGCCTGGTGCCCACGTGGTCGACCACCGCGCGCACGTACGGGGCGTCCCGGCTGACGTGCAGGGCGTCCGCCTTGAAGTCGGTCTCGCTGCCGGCGAAGTCGACCGAGTAGGTGGAGACCTTGTCGCCGCCGGCCGCGGCCAGGGCGACGATGGCGCTGGAGTCCAGTCCGCCGGAGAGCAGGGCGCCGGGCTTGACGCCGGTGTCGGCGGACTGCCGGCGCACGGTGTCGGCGAGCAGCTCGCGCACCCGGCGGACGGTGGTCCGCTCGTCGTCGGTGTGCTCGGCGGCCTCCGGTGCCCAGTAGCGCCGGTGGCGCACGCCGTTCGGCCCCGCCACCAGCAGCCATCCGGGGCGGACCTCGTGCAGGCCGCGGTAGACGGCGTCACCGGGGCGCTTGAGCGCGACGGTGAGGACGTCCACCAGGCCGTCCGCGTCCACCTCGGCGGGCAGCCCGGCGGCCAGCAGGGCCTTCGGCTCGGAGCCGAACGCGAGGGAACCGTCCGGGAGTTCGGCCCAGTAGAGCGGTTCGACGCCGAGCCGGTCGCGGATCAGCACCAGCTCCTCGGTGCGGGTGTCCCAGATCGCCACCGCGTAGCCGCCGATCAGCCGCTCGGCGGCGTCGGCGCCCCACTCCAGGTAGGCGCGCAGGGCGAGTTCGGCGTCCGAGCCGTTGCGGATGCGGTGGCCGCGGGCGGTCAGCGCGGTGTGCAGCGGGCCCGGGTTGAGCAGTTCGCCGGAGAAGGCGATGACGGCCGGCGTTGGGTCCAGCTCGGGCGGGAACCAGGGCTGCGGCACGTCGTTGCGGGGCCCGGTGTGGAACCGGCGGTGGCCGAGGCCGACGTGCCCGGCCAGCCAGGTGTCGCCGCCGCGCGGGCCGCGGTGGGTCAGGGTGTCGGTCGACTCCCGTACGAGATCGGCCTGTTCGCGCACATCCCCGGTGCGCGACACCAGCCCGGCGAGACCGCTCATGCGCCCACCTCGCTACGCTCGGCGAGCGCTTCGCGGCACGCGCACCTCTCGATGACGAGCTCGCTCCGCGCGCTCATGCCTTCCCTCCCGTGGCTTCGGCGACCTGCGCCAGCGACTCGCGCACCAGCGAGGTGAGCGGGGCGGGCAGCCGGCCCCAGTTGGCCTCCTCGTTGAGGTCGAGGACCCGGGAGAGCTTCCAGCCCAGGTACTGGCCGAGCGAGGCCAGCGGGGGCAGCTTCTCCACCGGGTGGACGGTCACCGTGTACTCCTCGAACAGCGGGGCGAGGCGCTGTTCCAGCACCCGCGACCAGGAGCCGTCCGGGCTGCCGTCGGTGGTGACCAGGCAGACGAGGCTCCTGCCGCGCAGCACCAGCATGTAGTTGAACACCGAGGCGCCCGGCAGGGCCTCGGCCCACAGCGCCTCCTCCAGGTCGTCCTGGCGGATGTTGTTCTCGGCGAGCAGCAGGACGTCCTGGGCCCGGCCGAGGGTGCGCAGGACGGGCAGCCGGATGCCGCAGTCGCACGGGTCGGTCTCGATCCCGACCAGGTCGCCGGTGCGGTAGCGCAGCAGCGGCCGGGACGGGATGTCCAGGGTGGTGACGACCAGTTCGCCCTGCACCGGGTCGCCCTCCGGGTCGAGCACGGTGGTGCGCTCGCCGTCGTCGATCTCCAGCAGGTAGCTCTGCAACTGGAGGTGCAGTCTGCGGTGTTCGCAGGTGACGGCGAGGGTGCCGGTCTCCGAGGAGCCGTACGAGCCGACGTACGCGGTGCCGCCGGTGAGGCGTTCGAGGTGGCGCACGAAACTGGGGCCGGTCTGTTCGGCCATCAGCAGCAGCCGGTCGAAGCGGGGCAGCGGCAGGCCGTTGCGCTGGGAGAACTGGGCCAGCTCCAGCAGCCGGGAGGGCGGTCCGACGTAGACGTTGGCGCCGAGTTCGGAGATCAGCCGCAGCACCCGGGTGTAGTCGCCGGTGATGTTGTCCACCCAGGGGCGGAAGGACATCACCCCGAGGTACTCCAGCACCTTCTCGAACTGGTAGGCGGCGGGCGCGAACGGGGCGTTGATGAGGATCAGGGCGACGTCGGCGGGCCGCAGCAGCCGGCCCCACATCTCGCCGATGTTGAGGGTGTTGATCAGCAGGTCGTCCACCGCCTTGGGGGCGGGGGCCGGGTCACCGGTGGTGCCGGAGGACTCGTAGTAGTGCAGGAACTCGGACAGCGGGCGGGTGAAGGCGCCGGCGCCGTGGCCGCCGAGTTCCTTCTTGCCGAGGAAGGGCAGCGCGGCGAAGGCCTCCAGGGCCTCGCCGGCGGTCAGCGGGGTGTCCGAGCGCAGCCGCTCGCCGAGTTCGCCGTCGAGGGTGCCGGCGTACATCGGGGAGCGCACCGCGGCGGCCAGGGTGGCGGCGAGCTTGGCGCCGTAGCGGTCGGCCGGGTCCTGGCCCTGCCAGGTGCGGTGGATCAGGGCGGTGTGGGAGTCCAGGCGCTCGGCGGCGTCCTGGCGCAGTGCGCGGTCGCGCAGTAGCAACATCTTCGATTGCTCCTCGGGTTGTGGGGAGTCACGGTCGGGGACGTGCCGGTGCGGGGGGCTGGAAGCGGGACGGGATGCGGGGACGTGCGGGGGAGCAGGCCGGGGGACGGGGCTCAGCGTGCGGCGAAGGGCTCGGGGAGCCCGGCGGCGCGGCGCAGCGAGCCGTCCAGGACCAGGCCGGCCACGGCGGCGATGTCGCCGTCCATCCGCCGGTCGCGGTCGGTGAAGGGGGCGTGCTCGCGGATCAGGCCGTGCACCTTCTGGAGGGTGGGCGAGGCCTTGGGCAGGCCGCGCAGTTCGACCGCCTGGGCGACGGCGAGCAGGTGGATCGCGGTGACGTCGCGGGCGAGCTCGACGACCGTACGGGCGTCGCGGGCGGCGATCGTGCCCATGCTCACCTTGTCCTGGTTGTGCGCCTCGGTGGAGCGGGAGAACAGCGACGCGGGGGCGGCGGTCTTGAGCGCCTCCGCGGTGATCGCGGAGGCGGCGATCTGCATGCCCTTGAAGCCGTGGTGCAGCCCGGCGTGGGTGTCGGTGTCGGCGGCGGGAGCGGTCAGGTTGGGCGGCAGGCCGCGGCTGAACCTGGGGTCGACCACCAGGGCGAGCTGACGGTCGAGCAGGTCGGCGATGTTGGCGACGGCGGTCTTGAGGCTGTCCATGGCCTGGCCGACGTGGCCGGCGTAGAAGTTGCCGCCGTGGTGCAGCAGTCCCTCCTCGGTGTCGAACAGCGGGTTGTCGGTGGAGGAGTTGACCTCGGTCTCCAGCCAGGGCCGCACCCAGTCCAGGGTGTCCCGCAGCACGCCGGTGACGTGCGGGGCGCAGCGCAGCGAGTACGGGTCCTGGATGCGGTGCTCGTGGGTGAGGAAGCCGCGGTCGCCCAGGCGCTCCTGGCGGTCGAGGATGCCCTGGTAGTCGGTGGCGAGTTCGGAGCCGTCGAGCAGGGCGCGGATCGTGGCGGCGGAGGTGAGCTGGCCGGCGTGCGGCTTCTGGCGGTGCGGGAACGGGTGGAAGTGCGAGGCGTTGCCGTGCAGCGCCTCCACGGCGAGGGCGGTGGCGATGTCGGCGGCGGCGGCGAGTTCGGCCGCGTCGTGCGCGGCCAGGACGGCGAAGGCGGAGGTGAAGGCGGTGCCGTTGATCAGTGCCAGCCCCTCCTTGGCGGTGAGCACGACCGGCTCGATGCCCTCCTCGGCGAGTGCCTCGGCGGCCGGGCGGACGCGGCCGCGGTGCAGCACCTCGCCCTCGCCGAGCAGGGCGTGCGCCAGGTAGCAGAGCGGGACGAGGTCGCCGCTGGCGCCGAGCGAGCCGCGTTCGGGGATGAGCGGCAGGAGGTCGGCGGCCAGGTGGCGCAGCAGGGTGTCGACGACGGCGGGGCGGATCGCGGAGGGGCCGCGGCCCAGGCAGTTGGCGCGGATCAGCTGGGCGGCGCGGGCGACTTCGGGCGCGGCGGTCGGGCCGGTGCCGTTGAGGTGGTAGGTGACCAGGTTCCGCTGGAGCGCGGCGGCCCGGTCGGCGGAGATCTGGTGCGCGACCGAGTCGCCGAAGCCGGTGGTGATGCCGTAGAGCGGGATGCCGCGCGCCAGCCAGTCCTCCTTGAGGGCGACGGAGGCGGTCATCCGCCCGGTGGCGGCGGGGGCGAGGACCGGTCCGGGGGCGCCGGGGCGGGCCCGGGCGACGGAGACGATGTCGGTGAGGGTCAGGTCGTGGCCGGTCAGGGCCAGGGCGGGCGTGGCGGGCATGGGGTCCTCGTTCCTGGGCGGAGCGGGCGGTCCGGTCGGTCCGGTCGGTGCGGGACGGTGTACCGGCTGGCCCCAAGTCTCGGGATCGCACGGGTGTTCCGTCTTCGGGCCTCCGTACGGACCGGAGCCCGTCCCAACGGCCGGGCGGCGACCGGGGACCCGGCCCAACGGACGGGCCGCCGGGCCGGGTCGTGGGTGCCGGACGCGGTCACCACTCGACGGGCAGCGCCTTCGGACGCAGCGTCAGCAGACCGCCGAGCCACTCGACCTCGTCGGCCGGCACCGCGAGCCGCAGCGAGGGCAGCCGGCGGGCCAGGGTGCCGAAGGCCACCTGGAGCTCCATCCGGGCGACGCCCGCGCCGGGGCAGTAGTGGGCGCCGTGGCCGAAGGCGACGTGCCTGGGGTCGGTGCGGGTCAGGTCGAGCCGCTCCGGGTCGTCCACCCGGCGGACGTCGCGGCCGGCCGCGTGCATCACCGGGATGACGCCCTCGCCCCTGGCGACCGGGGTGCCGGCCAGCTCCAGGTCCTCGGTGGCGATCCGCATGAAGCCGATCTCGGACGGCGGGGCGTAGCGCAGCAGTTCCTCGGTCGCGTTCTCCAGCAGCTCGGGGCGCTCGGTGAGCAGCCGCCACTGGTCGGGGTGGCGCAGCAGCTGGTAGAGCGCCCTGGAGACCGCGCTGACGGTGGTGTCGTGCCCGGCGACCAGCAGGTTGATGCCGAGCCAGACCAGTTCTCGCTCGTCGAGGCGGTCCTCGTCGTCGCGGGCCGAGATGAGGGTGGAGAGCAGGTCGTCGCCGGGGTTCGCGCGGCGTTCGGCGACCAGCCCGGCCACGTACGCGGCGGACTCCTGGCGGGCGGCGAGCCGCTCCTCGGGGGTGTGGGCGGTGATGGAGACCAGCCGGTCGGTCCACTGCTGGAGCAGCGGGCGGTCCTCGACCGGGGCTCCGACCATCTCGCAGATCACCCAGACCGGCAGCACGGCGGCGAAGTCGTGGTGCAGGTCGGCCGGCCGGGGACCTTCGAGCAGGCGGTCGATCAGCTCGTCGGCGATCTCGACCACCCGGGAGCGCCAGCGCTCGGCCTTGCGCGGGGTGAAGGCGGGGGAGATCAGCCGGCGCAGCCTGGCGTGGTCGGGGCCCTCCTGGTTGAGCAGGTTGTACGGGTTGTCGGAGAAGTCCTCGCCGGAGACGGTGCGTACCGCGCCCGGCTCGCGCAGCGCGGCCCGGGAGAGCCGCTGGTCGGAGAGCGCGGAGACGACCTCGTCGTAGCCGGTGACCAGCCAGGCCTGGTCGCCGCTGGGCAGCCGGACCCGGCTGACCGGGCACTGGGCGCGCAGCTCGGCGAACTCGGCGGGCGGCTCGCCGTAGGGGGAGAGCGGGAGGGGGTAGGCGGTGAGGTCCTGATCGGTCATCGGTCTGCCTCTCGGTCTGTTCGGGTCGTGGTCGCAGTGGTCGTGCTCGTGGTGGTCGTGGTCGTGGTCGCGGTCGCGGTCGGGGGCGGCTCAGGTGGTGGCGGCCAGGTCGGATGAGGGCGAGGGCGCGGGCTCGGGTGCCGGGTCCGCGGCGGGGCCAGGGGGTGTGGGGTCGCCGGGGCGCTGCCGCCGGGGCGTGCCGAGCAGCCGTACCGCAGGGAGTTCGACGTACCGGTGCAGCAGCCCGGCGAGCAGCCAGGCGGCGGTGAACGCGCCGAGCAGCAGCGCGGCGGCGACCGGGGTGGTGAAGGCTCGTCCGGCGCCGAGGGCGCGGTGGCCGTGGTCCAGGATCAGCCGGTGGACCAGGTAGAAGGCGAAGGTCCAGCTGCCGAGGGTGACCATCGGCCGGGAGGTCAGGAAGGAGCGGCGGCCGGCCACGTCCCGGGCGGCGAGCGCGGGCAGCAGCAGGGCGATCGGGAGGATCGCTGGGGTGGTCAGGCCCCACAGGAACGGCAGCTGCTTGGCGAGGAGTTGGGCCGGTACGAGGAGCAGCGCGGCGGGCAGCGCACCGATCGGCAGCCGTTGGCCGGTGAGGACGATCCGGGCGAGCAGGATGCCCAGCACGAACTCCAGCAGCCGCACCGGCGGGAACACGTAGACGAACCAGAACTGCCACACCGAGCCGGAGCCGAAGGGCAGCGGCGGGTGGTCCGGCAGCAGGGCGGCGGCGGCCGGGACGAGCAGGACCGCGGCGATCACCCCGGCCGCCCAGGCCCAGAGCCGCTCGGGGCGGATCCGCCGGATCCAGCGCACCAGCAGCGGGAACGCGGCGTAGAAGAAGATCTCGCAGGAGATCGACCAGCTGACGTCGTCGAGGCTGGAGAAGACCTCGCGGTCCGGGTTCCAGGTGTGCACCAGGAACAGGTTGGGAACGGCCTGGCGGGCGGTGGCGGCCGTGCCCGCGGCGGCGAGCAGCACCAGTGCGGCGGCCCAGGTGAGCACGTGCAGCGGGTAGATCTTCGCGGCCCGGCGGCGCCAGAAGCCGCGGGCGCCGTGGCCGGGGCGGGAGCCCCAGGTGATCACGAAGCCGCTGAGGACGAAGAAGCAGCTGATCGCGGTCCAGGCGCCGTTGCCGACGAGCCAGGCGTAGGCGTCGGCGACCCCCGCGTCGCCGAACGGCTTCTCCATGTCGGCGTGGAAGGCGAAGACCGGGACCACGATCAGGAACCTGACGCCGGTGAGGGAGGGCAGGCGGGGCCGTCTGACGGATTCGGGCATGGGTGGGCAACTCCCCCGTACGAAGGGCCGAAATTTCTAAGGTTCGGCAATTATCAAACAATAGGAAGTCAACTCCACGCGATGCAAGGGGTGTTGGTGTTCGTGTGGTGTCGAGATTGTTTGACGCTAGATGATTTGGCTGCTACTTTCGGTCCACTTGATTGAGATGCAGACGATTGTCTGCCAGACGGATAGGGAGAGGGCCGATGCCGGACACGGCGCCCCGCACCCTCGGCGCGCACAAGGGGTTGGCACTCCTGGTGCTGTGCGCCCAGCTCTTCCTCGACTCGATGGACGTCTCCCTGATGGGTGTCGCCCTCCCGGAGATCAGGCAGGACCTCGGCCTCGGGCCGCAGACACTGCAATGGATCATCTCCGGCTACGCCGTCGCCTACGGCGGCTTCCTGCTGCTCGGCGGACGCGCCGCCGACCTCTTCGGCCGCCGCCGGCTGTTCTTCTGGGCCACCGCCGTGTTCGCCCTGGCCAGCCTCGGCGGCGGGCTCGTCTCCGACGGCACCCTGCTGGTCGTCAGCCGCGTCATCAAGGGCGTCGCGGCGGCCTTCATCGCCCCCGCCGCGATGTCGATCATCACCACCACGTTCAAGGAGGGCCCCGAGCGCACCCGCGCGATGGGCATCTTCTCCCTCACCGGCGCCAGCGGCTACGCGGCCGGCCTGGTGTTCTCCGGCGTCCTGACCGAACTGCACTGGCGGCTCGTCTTCTTCGTCCCCTTCGTGGTCGCCGCACTCGTCCTCGCCGTCACCAACCGCGCCGTCGCCCCCGACCGGCCGCGCACCGGCGAGCGGCCGGGCTTCGACGCGGCCGGCGCGCTCACCGCCACCGCCGGCGTCCTGCTGCTCGTCCTCGGACTCGTCCGCGCCCCCGAGGTCGGCTGGGGCTCCACCGCCACCCTCGGCTCACTGATCGCCGCCGTCGTCCTGCTGGCCGCCTTCGTGGTCATCCAGCAGCGCCGCACCGACCCGCTGCTGCCACTGCGGATCTTCCGCTCCCGCACCCTGTCCACCGCCAACACCGTCGGACTGGTCTGGGCCTGCGCCACCATCGGCTGGCAGTTCATCGCCCTGCTCTACCTCCAGCAGGTGCGCGGCTACAGCGCCCTCCAGGCGGGCCTGGCGATCGTCCCGATGGCCGCCGCGATCCTGCTCGCCGTCAACCTCGCGCCCAAGCTGATCAACCGCTCCGGGCTGCGCACGGCGGCCGTCCTCGGCCTGCTCCTCCAGGGCGGCGGCATCCTGCTGTTCCTGCGCACCGGCACCGACAGCAGCTACCCGGCCGTCCTGCTGCCCGCGCTGATCGTGCACGGGCTCGGCAACGGCACCAGCTTCCTCGCCTTCAACATCGCCGCCGTCAGCGGCGTGAAGAACGAGGACCAGGGCCTGGCCACCGCGCTGGTCACCGCGGCCCTCCAGCTCGGCGGCGGCATCGGCGTCGCGGTCGGCGCGGCCGTGCTCACCGGCGTCGGCGGCGCCTCGCCGTCGCTCTCCGCCTACCACTGGGCCTTCCTGGTGGCCGCGGTCTTCTCGGCCGTCGGACTGGTCGCCGCCGCCCTCGGGCTCGGTGCGCCGAAGGGCGGGGCGGACGTGGTGGCAGCGGACGAGGCGGCAGTTGACGGGGCGGCAGCGGATGGCGCCGCGGCGGGCGACAGCGCCGCGGACACGGCGCCCGCCGAAGCGCAGACCCTGGCCGCGAACCTCCGGGAGGGCCGGGCGTGACCACCACCAGGCCCGCCGCCACCGCCGTCGAACGGCTCACCCCGGACGACCCCAGGATCTCCTGGGACGGCATCAGCGGCCTGGCCCGCCACGAGGACCGCTGGATCCCGCTGCGCCTGCCGCTGGACCGGGTGGCGACCACGCTCTCCGCCGACTTCGCCCGGCTCGCCCGACTCCCGGCCGGCGCCCGCTTCGGCCTGCGCACCGACGCCGTCGAACTGGTCCTGGAACTGGACGCCGAATCCGGCAGCGCACCGCTGGACGTGGTGGTGGACGGCGTCGTCGCCCACCGCTGGCACCCGGTGTCCGGGCGCCACCGGCTGGCCCTGCCACTGCCCGCGGGAGCGGACGGCCCGGCCGAGGTGGAGGTCTGGCTGCCGCACCTCAGCCGCACCCGGATCGGCCGGCTCTCGCTGCGCGGACACCGGGTGCTGGAGCCCGTCGAACGCCCGGGGCCGCGCTGGATCGCCTACGGCAGCTCGCTCACCCAGGCGATGTTCCCGCACGGCCCGTCCGAGAGCTGGGTCTCCCTGGTGGCCGTCCGGCACGGCTGGCGGCTGCGCAACCTCGGCTTCGCCGGGGAGGCGTACCTGGACCCGCTGGTCGCCCGGGTGCTCAGGGACAGCCCGGCCGAGCTGATCACCCTGGAGATCGGCACCAACGCGTACATCCGCAGCGTGTTCACCGCGCGCAGCTGGGGCTCGGCGGTGTGCGGGTTCGTCGAGACCGTCCGTGACGGCCACCCGGACACCCCGATCGCGGTGATCACCGCGCTGCCCTCGGTGGAGCGGGAGAAGGCGGTCAACGCCGCCGGACTCACCCTGGAGGGCATCCGCGAGCTGACCGGGGAGGCGGTCCGGGTGCTCCAGGGGCTCGGCGACCGGCGGCTGCACCTGATCGACGGCCGGGACGTGCTGCCCGTCGCCGAGGCCGACCGGGTGTACGCGGACGGCCTGCACCCGACCCCGGACGGCGAGCACGACCTGGCCGACCGGGCCGCGCCGATCCTGCGGCGGCTGCTGCCCGGCTGAACCCCGGGCGTACGGCGGTGCCCCGACGGGACGTTCCCGTCGGGGCACCGCCGTGTGCCGGCGGCCGTCAGGCCGCCGCGGCCCGCGCGGGCAGCCGGGGCACCGCCGCCAGCAGCTGCCGGGTGTACGGGTGCCCGGGCGACCGGAACACCCGTTCGACCGGGCCGTACTCGACGGCCCTGCCGTCCTTCATCACCAGCACCCGGTCACTGACCTGACGCACCACCGCGAGGTCGTGCGAGATGAACAGCATCGCCAGGCCCAGCTCGTCCCGCAGCCGGGCCAGCAGCTCCAGCACCTGCGCCTGCACCGAGACGTCCAGCGCGGACACCGGCTCGTCGCAGACCAGCAGCCGCGGCCCGGTGGCCAGCGCCCGGGCGATCGCCACCCGCTGGCGCTGCCCGCCGGACAGCCCGTGCGGCCGCCGCTCCAGGTGCTGCTCGCCGAGGCCCACCTGGGTCAGCAGTCCGACCGCCCGCTCCCGCCTGGCCGCGCCGCGGGGCACCCCGGCGACCGCCAGCGCCTCGGCCAGGATCCGCCGGACGGTGAAGCGCGGATCGAAGGAGGCCAGCGGGTCCTGGTGGACCAGCTGCACCGCGGGCCTGGCCGGTCGGCGCTCGCGCTCGGGCAGCGCGCTCCACGGCCGGCCGTCCAGCAGCACCTCGCCGGCGTCCGGGGCCAGCATGCCCATCACCAGCCGGGCGGTGGTGCTCTTGCCGGATCCCGACTCGCCGACGATGCCCAGGGTCTCGCCGGGCGCGAGCCCGAACGACACCTCGGCGACCGCCTCCCGCAGGCCGCCGTCCGGGGTGCGGTAGCGCTTCACCAGGCCGCGGACGGTGAGGAGTTCGTCCTTCGTGACGGTGGCGGTGACGGTGGCGGCGACATCGGCGGGGGAGCGGGCGGGGGAGGGGACCGGGGCCGGGCGGTCCGGATCGGGGGCGGCGGCCAGCAGCATCCGGGTGTACGGGTGCTCCGGCGCGCCCAGCACCCGCCCGGCCGGACCGCTCTCCACGATCCGGCCGTCTTTCATCACCGCGATCCGGTCCGCCAGCCTGGCCACCACCGCCAGGTCGTGGCTGATCAGCAGCAGCGCCGTCCCCTCGGCCTTCAACCGGCCCAGCAGGTCCAGCACCTGGGCCTGCACGGTGACGTCCAGCGCGGTGGTCGGCTCGTCCGCGACTAGCACCCGCGGACCGGCCGCCAGCGCGGAGGCGATCAGCGCGCGCTGGCGCAGCCCGCCGGACAGCTGGTGCGGGTACTGCCGGGCCCGCTCGGCCGGCTCCGGCACCCCGACGGCGGCCAGCAACTCCTCGACCCGGCCGGGCACGTCGGCCTTCGGCAGGACGCGGTGGGCGAGCAGCGGCTCACCCACCTCGGCGCCCACCCGGCGCAGCGGGTCCAGCGCGGACAGCGCGTCCTGGAGCACCAGCCCGACCGTCCGGCCGCGCACCCGGCGCCAGTCCCGCTCACCGAAGGCCGCGGCGTCCCGGCCCTCGACCAGGAACCGCTCGGCCCGTACGGCGGCACCGGGCGCGGTCAGCCCGACCAGCGTCCTGGCCGTGACGCTCTTGCCCGAGCCGGACTCGCCGACCAGCGCCAGGCACTCGCCCGCCGACAGTGTCAGCGACACCCCGGCCACCACCGTGGTGCGCCGTCTGCCGTGGCCGAACTCGACGTTCAGGCCCTCCAGTTCGACGATCGGGCTCATGGCGTCCGTCCTTCCAGGCGGCGGTGCAACTGTCGGCCGAGCACGGTGATCGCGACCACCACGGCGGTGATGGCGGCCCCCGGGAACACCGCGATCCACCAGGCGGTGGACAGGAAGTCGCGGCCCTGCGAGAGCATCGCCCCCCACTCCGGGGCGGGCGCCCTGGGGCCGAGCCCGAGGAAGCTGAGCGCCGAGCCCGACACCACGGCGCTGCCGACGGCCAGCGTGGCGGGCACGGTCAGCGGCCCCAGCGTGTTCGGCAGCACGTGCCGCAGCACCACGGCCGTCCTGGGCACCCCGAGCGCCGTCGCGGCACGCACGTACTCCGAACCGCGCACCACCATCGCCCGCCCCCGCACCAGCCGGGCGAAGCCGGGAGTGGCCGCGATCGCGATGGCCAGCAGCGCGTTGCCGGTGCCCGGGCCCACCACGGCGATCACCAGCAGCGCGAGCAGCAGTTCCGGCAGGGCCAGCAGGACGTCCACCGCGCGCATCGAGACCTGGTCGCCGATCCGGCCGGACAGCGCGGCCGACAGCCCGACCAGCAGGCCGGCCAGCACCGACAGCGCGGTCGCGCCGAGCCCGATCAGTAGCGAGTAGCGGGCGCCGTGCACCACCCTGGCGTACACGTCCCGGCCCAACTGGTCGGTGCCCAGCCAGTGTTCGGAGCCGGGCGGGGTGAGCGCGGCGACCGGCTCGGCCGCCGTCGGGTCGGCGTGCGCGAGCAGCCCCGGCCAGGCGCAGGCGAGCACCGCCGCCGCCAGGACCAGGGCGGCGAGCAGCACCCCGGGGCGCACCCGGGCCGCCCGCCGGCCGGCCGAGCGGACCTTCCGGGCGGCCGGCCCGGCGGCGGGCACGACGGAGCCGGTCATGCCGCCACCTCCCGCACCGCACCGGCACCGCGCAGCCGGGGATCGATCAGCAGGTAGAGCGCGTCCACCGCGGTGTTCACCACCAGGTAGACCGCCGCGGACAGCAGGATCAGCCCGGTCACCACCGGCAGGTCGTGCCCGGTGACCGCGTCCAGCGCCACCCGGCCCAGACCCGGCCGGGCGAACACCGTCTCCACCAGAACCGTCCCGCCCAGCAGCCCGCCCACCAGCCAGCCGCCCAGCGTGACCGCAGGCACCAGCGCGTGCCGCAGCGCGTGCCGGCCGCGCAGCGCCAGCGGACCGATCCCGCGCGAACGGGCGGTCAGCGCGAACGGCTCGTGCAGCGCCGACTCCAGCCCCTCCCGCAGCACCTGCGAGAGCAGCGAGCCGAACGGCACCGCCAGGGTGACCGCCGGCAGCACCAGCGACTCCCAGCCCTCCGCCCCGGCGACCGGGAACAGCCGCAGGTGGAAGGAGAACAGCGTGAGCAGCAGGACACCCAGCCAGAACGGCGGGGTGGAGACCGCCAGCAGCTCCGCCCCGGAGGCGGCGCCGCGCACCGACCGCCCCCGCCCGGCCGTGGTCACCGCGGATACCAGGGCGAACAGCAGGATCAGCCCGAACGCCGTCAGCGCCAGCGCCGCGGTGGGGCCGAGCTGCTCGCCGATGATCCGGCTCACCGGTTGCTGCTGCTGGTAGGAGCGGCCGAGGTCGCCGCCCAGCAGCCGGCCGAGGAAGGTCAGGTACTGCGAGAACAACGGGCGGTCCAGCCCGAACTCCCGGGTGATCTCGGCCCGGACGGCCGCCGAGCCGGTGGTCACCGAGCCGCCGAGCAGGGTCGACACCGGGTCGCCGGGCACCAGGTGCAGCGCCACGAACCCCAGGGTGGCGGCGCCCCAGAGCACCAGGACCGCTCCCCCCAGGCGGTTCAGCACCGCGCGCGCGACCCGTGTCACCTGGTCTTCCAGACGCCGGCGAACTGCGGCCACGCGTTCGCGTCGAACGCCAGGCCCCGGACGGCCTGGGTGTGCCCGATCAGATTGGTGGTCACGTACAGCGGCAGCACCGTGCCGTGCTCCACCGCCCACCGCTCGGCCTTGGTGTAGTTCGCCTTGCGGGCCGCCGGATCGGTGGTCGCCGCGCCCGCCGTCAGCCAGCCGTCCAGCGTCGGGTCGTTGCTCAGCGAGACGTTCTGGCCGCCCGCGGCCGGGGTGCTGGAGGAGAGGTAGAAGCCCGCCAGGATCGCCGGGTCGGCCCGCACCCAGGAGTTGTCCCACAGGTCGTAGTCGCCGCTCGCGTAGATCCTGAAGTAGGTGCCGTTGTCGATGGAGTCGCGCACCAGCTCGATCCCGGCCTTCTTCAGGTCGGCCTGGATGCCCGCCGCCAGGGTGTCGCGCTGGTCCCGCACCAGCGAGGCGATGTACGGCCAGTGCAGGGTGAGCCGCTTGCCGTCCTTCACCCGGTAGCCGTCGCCGTCCCTGGCGCTCCAGCCCGCCTCGTCCAGCAGCCGGCCGGCCGCCGCGGCGTCGTGCGGGAGCGCGTCCTTCAGCCCGGCCTCGTACGACGCCGGGGTGGTCGGGCTGAGCGGGCTCCAGGCACGCTCGTACTCGCCGAAGTAGATGCTCCTGACCAGCGCCTCCACGTCCACCGCCCGCTGGACGGCCTGGCGCACCCGCTCGTCCCGCAGCGCGCCGCGGGTCGAGTTCAGGAACAGCGAGTAGACCACGCCCGGGTTCTGGGTGCGGCTCACCTCGATGCCGTCGGCCGCCCGGGCGGTGCGCACCGCCGTGACCGGCAGCGTGGCCGCGTCCACCTGGCGGCTGGTCAGCGCGCCGGCCCGGACCGAGTCCTCGGGCAGGAAGCGGATCGTCAGACCGTCCAGGTACGGCGCGCCCTGGTTCGCGGCGCCCTCCGGCGCCCAGGCGTAGGCGTCGTTGCGCCGGAACTCGACGTGGTCGTTCTTGACGTACTCGGTCTCCTTGAACGGCCCGGTGCCCACCGAGTCCGCGCCGCCCGCGCACAGCCGGTCCGCCTTCTCCACCAGCGACCTGGGCGAGGCGATGCCCAGGTACGGGGTGGCGGCCGCCTGGAGGAACGGCACGTACGGATCCGCGAAGGAGACCCGGACGGTGAGCGGCTCCACCACCTCGGCGCCGGTGTACGGACCGAGCAGGCTGGCCGCGTACAGCGACTTGGTCTTCGGGTCCTTGACGTGGTCCAGATTGGCCTTCACCGCGGCGGCGTCGAAGGCGGTGCCGTCGTGGAAGGTGACGCCCTCGCGCAGCCGGAAGGTGTACGTCCTGGCGTCCGGCGAGATCTCCCAGGACTTCGCCAGCCACGGGTGGAAGGCGCCCTTGTCGTCCAGGTACACCAGCGAGTCGAAGACGTTGCGCTGGATCACCGCCGTCACGTCGCCCGGGCTGACGTGCGGGTCCAGGCAGGACGTGCCGACCGCCACCGCGTACTTCAGGGTGCCGCCGCGCACCGGAACCCCTTCGGCGCCCGCCCCCGACCCGGCCGGGCCGGCGGAGGAGCAGCCCGCGAGCAGCACCGCCGCCAGTCCGGCGGCGGGCAGGGCGGTCGGGACGGCGAATCGACGGGGGGTGCGGCGGGCGGTGCGGCGGCGGGGGGTGGGACGGGCGGCGGGCACGGGTCTGCTGGGCATGCGTGAAC